>JBDRAN010000001.1:0-27516 GCA_043823745.1 Candidatus Omnitrophota bacterium
GCTTTTAATCTCGATCTTAACCTGTGGGAGGCGCAAAACATATATTTTTCTCAAGGAAAGAAATATCTTGAAGAATTCGCCGCGAAAAAGCCCGAAGAGCAGGAGTCTGCAAAACGATGGCGGGATGACTTTATTCGTTTGGGCGATTGTCTTAAAATGGGGGTTAGCTGATGAATGTTCCTCGCGCGACCTACCGTATCCAGCTGCACCATGAGTTTGGATTTCAAAAATCCAAGGAGGTAGTCCCCTACCTTAAAAGCTTAGGCATTTCCCATTTTTATGCTTCGCCCGTCTTTCAAGCGAGAAAAAAGAGCATGCATGGCTATGACATTGTTGACCCCAACACACTTAACCCAGAATTAGGGAGCCAGGAAGATTTTCTTGCGCTGGCCGGGGAAATAAAAGGAGCCGGCATGTTTTGGCTCCAGGATATCGTGCCTAATCATATGGCGATTGATTCAGACAACGCCATGCTTATGGATGTTTTCGAGAATGGGAAAGACTCCGCTTACGCGGCGTTATTCGATATTGACTGGAATCATATGTATGAGAATTTGCGCGGCAGGATGCTGGTGCCTCTTCTGGGAAGCTTTTATGCCGAGGCGCTTGAGCGGGGAGAAATACGTCTTTGCTACAACGAGAAAGGGTTCAATCTTCAGTATTATGCCTTGATGCTTCCCCTTAAGGAGGGTTCGTATGTTACCGTGCTGGAAACCAATATTAAGGAACTGGAACGGAGGCTGGCAGGCAACAATACCGACCTCATTAAGCTCTTGGGAATAATTAATTTATTTAAGAGTCTTGCCGCTCAAGCGGGTGACATCAAACAAAGCGCGCAGGTCCGTCACGCAAAGAGCATGCTGTGGGAGCTATACCAAGAAAACAGCGAGGTCAGGGCGTATATCAATGAAAACCTGGAGTCCTTAAACGGCACCAAAGATGACGCGCACAGTTTTGATAATCTTGACGCATTGATCTCTCAGCAGCTTTTCAGGCTTTCCTTTTGGAAGGTCGCCTCGGAGGAGATCAATTATCGCAGATTTTTTACTATCAATGAGCTTATTTCCATACGGGTAGAGGAGCTTGAGGTGTTTGAGGAAACTCACCGTTTGATCGTCGATATGGTCAGCAAGGGGTATTTTGATGCCTTGCGCGTAGATCATATTGACGGGTTGTATGATCCGGAAGGCTATCTTGCGCGGCTGCGGGAAAAGACAGGTGACCGGTATGTTGTAGTAGAAAAAATACTCGGGCTAGGCGAGCGGCTTCCGCGTGAGTGGGCGACCTGCGGCACAACAGGGTATGATTTCTTAAATTACGCGAATGGTGTTTTATGCAGCGGTGTTCATGCAAAAAAATTTCAGCACACCTATCAACGTTTTACTGGCATGAGCGGTGATTATGAGAAATTCCTTGCACAGAAGAAACGGGATATTATCAGTAAGCATTTAGCGGGCAATATCGACAATCTCGCTCATGAATTAAAAGATATCTCCGGCAGGGACCGTTACGGCCGGGATATCACGCTGTACGGCCTGCGTCGGGCGCTTGTCGAGGTGATGGCATTTTTTCCTATTTACCGCACCTACATCAACCGGGAAGCGGTTAATGATTTCGATGCCGAGATTATCAAAGCGGCAATCGAGAAGGCCAAAGAAAACCTGTTGGGTTTTTCTTACGAGCTTGATTTCATCAAAAAATTTCTCTTGTTAGAGTTTAACCAATCAACAAGCGAGTCCGATAAGAGCCGTTGGGTGAGCTTTGTGATGAATTTTCAGCAGTATACCGGGCCACTCATGGCCAAGGGCCTTGAAGATACGGTTTTCTATATTTATAACCGCCTTATTTCCTTAAATGATGTCGGAGGCTCTCCCGACCGTTTCGGCCTGCCGCTGGAAGTTTTTCACGATTTCAACCGTACACGGGCCCACGTGTCTCCGCATGCGCTGAATGCCACCGCGACCCATGATACCAAGCGGGGAGAAGACGCGCGCGCCCGCATCACGGTTTTATCGGAGTTACCCGAAGAATGGGCCGTGCAGCTGCGAAAATGGCGCTTCGTGAACTCAAAAAAGAAATCAAAAGGAAAAGACCTTGTTATGCCTGATGCAAATGACGAATATTTTATTTATCAGACACTTATCGGCTCAATGCCTCCTCGAGAATCAGAGTATGGTGAGTTTGTTGAGCGGATGAAGGCGTATATCATCAAAGCGGTGAGAGAGGCAAAGCGCCACACGGCCTGGATCAAGCCCGACACGGCGTATGAGAATGCATGCGTTGAATTTGTCGCGGCGCTTCTTGAAAAAACAGACAATAATCTTTTCTTGAGGGATTTTATCCCGTATCAGAAACGAATAGCGTACTTTGGAGTTTTTAATTCTCTAGCGCAGACTATTTTGAAGATGACCTGCCCGGGAGTACCCGATTTTTATCAGGGCACCGAGCTGTGGGATTTTAGCTTTGTTGACCCGGATAACCGCAGGCCGGTTGATTTTCAGAAACGGCATACCTTGTTGCAATATATACAAGAACGGGAGATGAAAGATATCCCCGGTCTTATACGGGAGCTTTTCTCGAGCACGGAAGACGGACGGATCAAACTGTTTCTTATATACCGCCTGCTGGGCGCGCGCCAAAAACACGCGGAACTTTTCCATGCTCCCGATTATCAACCCTTGGAGGTATCAGGCGATCGCAAAGCTCATATTATTGCTTTTGCGCTAGAGCATCAGACGACCCGGGCGATCGTCGTTGTTCCCCGTTATTTTTGCTCCTTGATAAAAGAAGGAGAGCTTCCTTGTGGCGAAGGGGTATGGGGTAATACATTCATAAAAGTTCCCGGCGCCGCCTCGGGAACGTATGAAGATGCGATTACCGGTCGAGTCTTTTCAGTTGGAGAGAGCCTCCCGGTATCGCAAATCCTTACCGATTTTCCCGGGGCAGTGTTGGTTCCGGCTAACCAATAAAAATCTGATTTCCGCGATTATCGTTTTACCCAGCCTTTACAATACATACCGGTGGATAGCGAATGGAGCCCTGTTTATTATTCAAAGGTATGACCAAAAAATATTTTAAGATAACCACTTGACAAAAACTGGATTTGGCGTATTGTTGGCATATGCTAAAAAATAAGAGTATCCGCCGCGGCAGGCCGCAGAAGTGTCGATGTGTCAGGAGAGAGCCAACCGTGCGTTATTTTAAGCCACAAGGAATACCCTTACAAGGGCTTACCGAGATTACCTTAACGATTGATGAGTGCGAGGCACTTTGTTTTGCGGATCGGCAAGGCATGTACCACGTTAACGCAGCAAAAAAAATGAAGATTTCCCGGCAAACCTTTGGGAATATCATTGAGTCAGCCCGTCGAAAAGTGGCTGAAGCAGTTCTTTGTGGGAAGGCACTTCGTATCGGGGGCGGGACCTATAAGGTTTCTAAGAAAAAGACTATTATTAAGGAGGATAAGCATGGTTGATAAACTTATTATGTTTGCTTTAAAGAAACCAAAGCTTGTTTTTTTTATCGTGGCACTTACCGTCGTGGCATCGTGTGCGGCATTTTTCCGGGTAAAGGTCGATACCGATCCTGAAAATATGCTTCCTGAAAAGGAGTTTGTCCGTGTTTTTAGTCATGAGGTCAAAAAAGAGTTTACTATTTATGATTATATCGTCCTTGGCGTCGTTAACGAAAAAGACGCCGAAGGCGTTTTTAACCCGGCGACCCTCGAGAAGGTCTATAAGATTACCGATGAGGCAAAAAATATTGAGGGTGTTATCGCGTATGAGCTGATGAGCCTGGCAAATAAGGATGATATTGAGCAGGCAGGGGAAGGGGCGATTAGTTTCCGCTGGCTTATGGGGCCGCCGCCCTACACTGCGTTGGATGCCTCGCGCATTAAGGCGCGCGCGCTCGATAACCCGATGTTCTACGATACCCTTATTTCCCGCGACGGCCGAGCGCTCTGTATCTATATTCCCATCAAAGAAAAGAAGTTGAGCTACCGTGTTGCAAAGTCAATTCAGAAAATCATACAAAAATACCCCGGGGTCGAACGATATCACGTGACCGGCCTGCCCCTTGCTGAGGATGCGTTTGGCGTTGAGATGTTCTGGCAGATGGGGATTTCCGCGCCGCTTGCGGTACTCGTTATCTTTCTTCTTATGTGGTGGTTCTTTAGAAATGTGCGGCTTGTGGTAATGCCGCTGGTTATGGCTATGGTGGTGGTTATTCTTACCATGGGGCTTATGGTGGGCTTGGGTTTTCCCATACACATCATGAGTTCAATGATTCCCATTTTCCTGTTACCGATCGCGGTGCTTGATTCGATTCATATCCTTAATGAGTTTTTTGAAAAGTATCGTACCTTCAAGGATAAAAATAAAACGATTAGATACGTTTTAAATGAGCTTTATCGGCCCAACCTTTTTACCTCTCTAACGACGGCCGCGGGGTTTTTCTCGTTATCGTTCGCGCCAATTCCCCCGGTGCAGGTGTTTGGGATCGCGGTTGCATTTGGTGTTGTGCTGGCATGGGTCCTTACGGTTGTTTTGATCCCTGCCTATATCGCGCTCCTTGATGAAAAGAAGCTGGGTGGTTTCGGCGTCCATGAGGATGATCTTGATCGGGGGGTTTTAAGCCGTGCCCTTGCCGCCTGGGGGCACTTTACGGTCAAGCGATGGAAACAGGTGCTCGCCGGAGGCATTGTGGTGATCGGGATATCTATTTATGGCATTACTCACATCGAAATCAATGATAACCCGACCAAATGGTTTAACAAAAAGCATCCTATTCGGGTGGCTGACAAGGTTTTAAATGAGCACTTTGGCGGGACATATAGCGCGTACCTGGTACTTGAGGCTGCCGATAAAAATGCACAGGTGTTTCAGGAGCCCGTGATGCTCCGATACATCGAAGGTCTACAAAAATATCTTTTAGAGAAGGGCAGCGTCGGCAAGTCAACTTCGTTAGCGGATATTACCAAGAAGGTGTATTATGAGCTCTTAGGCGGTGACAAGACGAATAATGTCATTCCGTCAACGCCGCAGGCGGTTGCGCAATCGCTCATCTCATTTGAAAATTCGCATAAGCCTGACGATCTCTGGCATTTCACCAATCCCGATTATTCTAAAGCTAACGTCTGGCTCCAGCTTACCTCGGGAGATAACAAGCAGATGGCCGCGGTCGTCAAGCACGTTGAGGAATATTTTAAATTACACCCAGCACCCTATGCGATTATGCACCAGTGGGCAGGTCTTACGTACATAAACATGGTGTGGCAGGATAAAATGGTGGGGGGGATGCTGGTCAATTTCCTTGGGAGCTTCATTATTGTGCTTTTCATGATGATTGTGCTTTTTCGATCTCCGATGACCGGCCTTGTGGCCATGCTTCCGTTAACCGTCACGATACTCTTTATTTATAGCTTGCTCGGTTTTACCGGTAAGGAGTACGATATGCCGGTCGCTGTCCTTTCAGCTTTGACGCTGGGTCTTGCGGTTGATTTTGCCATTCATTTTATCGAGCGAGCACGCATGTTGTATGCGCAGAATCAAAGCTGGCCTAAAACTGCCGAAGGGATGTTCGGCTCCCCGGCCCGGGCGTTGATTAAAAATGCCATGGTGATCTCGATTGGTTTTTTGCCGCTGTTTGCCTCGCCACTGGTGCCGTATAATACCGTTGGTTTTTTTATGTTCATGATTATGCTGGTCGCAAGCATTGTTACGCTTATGATTTTACCTGCGCTGATCACCGGCTTTCCCCGCCTTATCTTTGAAGATTCAAAAGTCAAGGCAGTCTGCTCTTGCAGCAAGTGTATTGTAATGGCAATTATTATCGCTTCGGCCATAGCGTATATCCTTTTAGGATACCAATTGGCTCAGGTAAATATAACGACAATCATCTGTGTGGCGGTAGTGGTGATTTTATCCGGTACGTGCGCGATTATTTCGCGGCAGAAGATATGTAAAAAATAATACCCGGCGCCCGCACTTACGCCGGTATTGCCCTTCTGGACTATATACCTGGCGCTTAGCACCCGGCACCTAGAGGAATAGTGCCGGTGTTGTCCTTCTGGACAAGCATGGCGCCAGTATTGCCCTTCTGGACTATATACCTGGCGCTCAATGGAATGGCGCCAGTATTGCCCTTCTGGGCAAGGAGGTATCATGAAAAGATTTCTACTGCTTTTGGCGGCTTTGCTGTTTGCACATAATGCGTGGGCACAGGAGCCGACGGTCGATGAGATCGTTACGCGCGCAAATAACCGTTCATATTATCAGGGTAAAGACGGCCGCGCGAAGGCCTTGATGATAGTAACTGATGCTCAGAATCGTACCCGTCAGCGCCAATTGACCATATTGAAGGTAAATGTGCAGGAGGGAGGCGATCAGAAATATTTCGTATATTTTCATAAGCCTAATGATGTTCGGGGTATGAGCTATATTGTTTGGAAGCGTGTGGGTAAGGATGATGACCGTTGGCTCTATCTGCCGGCCCTTGATCTGGTGCGCCGCATTGCCGCATCCGATAAGCGTTCGAGCTTCGCCGGTACCACCTTTTTGCATGAGGACATATCCGGTCGTTCCATTGACCTGGACAACCATGAATTGATTTCAAGTGACCAGGCGCACTATATTCTTAAGAATACGCCGAAAGATTCCGGAGTAGTTGAATTTTCTTATTACACGGTCGCAATCGATAAAAATAATTTTGTTCCGATGCGTGCCGAGTATTTTGATAAGTCCGGGAAACTATACCGCACGATCGAGACGCTCGTTGTCGAAGATATCCAGGGGTATCCTACGGTCACCAGGATGAAAGCAACGGATTTAAACTCAAATTCAAATACCGTTACTGAGTTTAGTAATGTTAGCTATGACCTGGGCCTGGCCGATGATATTTTCACCGAGCGTTTTCTGCGTACGCCACCGCAGCAGTGGCTTAAGGAGTAAGGCGATGAGGAATACTGTCGGTTTAATTCTCGTAGGTATATTGTTTATGGCTCAAACAGCTCACGCCGCCGAGTTTCCCCAGTGGCACGGGTTTATCGAGCAGGCATACGGCGGCAGACTGAGCCATGATTCGCTGCCTAAGCATAAACGGTACAATATGCTTGAGCAGCGAGCCCAATTAAAAACCCGCTATGCGATACCGGGAGAGAATGTTCTTTCTCGCGGCAACGGCGTGCTTTCGTATAAGGGCGATTTTCTGTTGGATGAATATTCTACGACTACCGCCTCATACGAAGTTCGCGAGATTAACCTTGCTTTCAGTCCGGGGCGTTTGACCGATATTAAGATCGGCCGCCAAGTGTTGACCTGGGGTACCGGCGATTATCTTTTCATCAATGATCTTTTTCCTAAAGATTATGTATCTTTTTACATCGGCAGGGATGATGAGTATTTGAAGAAACCATCCGACGCCCTGCGTATTTCTTTCTATCCAAGAGCGGCAAATATCGATTTTGTGCTTATTCCGCGGTTTACCGCAAATAGCATGCCTGATGGCGCCCGGCTTTCTTTTTTTGACAGCTTTCAAGGGGGCATTGCCGGCCAGGAAAGTCAGCGCGATCTGGTCAAGCCGGCCTGGCAGGGCGAAAACATCCAGTATGCGTTGCGAGTCTATCGAACCTTTGTAAGCGCTGAAGCAGCCGTGTATTATTACCGCGGGTTCGATCCGGCGCCGCGCAGTTATCTGGATGAGGCAAACCGGAAACTTTTTTATGAGCGCCTGGATGCTTATGGGGCAAGCCTGCGCGGCCCGCTTCTCGGCGGCATCGGGAATGTGGAGATGGGGTATTATAATTCCCGTCAGGATCCCCGCGGCACCAATCGCCTTATTGAGAATTCGATGCTAAAAATGCTGGTAGGATATGAGAAGGATTTCGGCAACGATCTTAAAGCCGGTGCCCAGTATCTCTATGAGCAAAAACTTGATTACGATAACTATCGATCAGCGCTTCTTTCGCGTGATTATTATTGGGACCAATACCGTCATCTCCTAACCCAGCGGATTACCAAGCTTTACAAAAATCAAACCGTGACGGTAGGTCTTTTTAATTTCTGGTCGCCTTCGGATAATGATGGGTATGTGCGCGCCTCATGCGCTTGGGCGGTTAGCGATCAATGGAAGGTGACCATGGGTGTGAATATTCCCTGGGGAGAAGACGGGATCACTGATTTTGGAATGATGGAAAAGAACAAAAATGTGTTTTTGCGGGTACGGTATAGTTTTTAGGGTTTCTTGTCATGCATAAACAGTGAGGTGGCCATGGAAAGAGTATTGCGCGGGATCGCAGGAGCATTTATTCTTATTAGTTTACTGCTTGCTCATTTTGTTGATGTGCGTTGGCTATGGTTTACGGCATTCGTCGGGGCTAATCTTCTTCAGTCGGCATTTACCAACTGGTGCCCGATGATGTCTATTTTAAAAAAATGTAATATTCGATGAATAGTTTATTAAATCGAGAACAGGGCAAAATCGAACTTTTCAAAAAATACGGGTACGATATTGTCAAAGCGAGAAAATATATCGTGGCTAAGGCGAAATTTGGAGTTGGAAGGATGCTCGAAGTTGGAACGGGCAGGGGGTATATGACAATCGCTTTGGCTCAAGAAGGTTTTAGGCTTACTTCAATCGACGTAGACAGAGGGGCGCAAAAGCAGGCCAAAGAGAATCTTAAGATTAATTCGTTCAGCAAATCGGCGGTTTTTAAAATCATGAATGCCGAGCGACTGCGATTTCCGGATAACTATTTTAATTCGGTAATTTCGGTTAATTTTATTCATCACGCGCAACACCCGGTTCGATGCGTTAAGGAGATGGTGCGTGTTACTAAGGAAAAACTGGTCATTGCCGATTTGAATAAAAGGGGCGAACGTATTATGGCAAAGGTTCACAGCCTCAACGGGCATAGGCACCATGAGTCTAGAATGTCTTTGGTTTTAGTGAGGGCGTTAGTAAAGAGCCTTGGGATGAATGTTACGATGTATCATGATCGCTGTCAGATTGTTCTGGTGGCTAAAACAGGAGGAACACGATGAAAATATGCATACCCACGGAAAATAAGGAAGGTTTGTCAGATATTGTTTACGGTCACTTTGGAAGCGCGCCATACTTTACGATTTATGATACTGAGAAGGCCTCGTGCGAGGTCCTTGATAATACCAATTCCCATCATTCTCACGGGACCTGTCAACCGCTCGGCGCATTGGGCGCATCAGCGATCGATGTTGTTATTTGTCTTGGCATGGGCGCGCGGGCGGTAGAGAAGCTTAACGAAGCACATGTTAAGGCGTATAAGATAGCTGGTACAACAGTAGCAGAGATAATCACAAAATTTAAGTCAGGGGAGTTTGAAGAGATAACCGTTCAGAATGCGTGCGCGCAGCACGGTTGTCATTGACCATGAATACGATTGTTATTATTGATGAAGAAAAATGTATTGGCTGCGCCGCGTGTGTCAAACTTTGCCCGAAAAAGGTCTTATATATTGACCAGACAAGCGGTGTCTGCAAGGTGACTGACCAGAGCAAATGTGATCGCCTGGCCGGATGTGAGCGCGCCTGCCCGACTGGCGCCATCACGATTAGGTAATCAGTGTTATCTTGTTTGTTTTGGTTCTGCTCCCCCTTTAAGCATATTTTCAAGGCTGCCTCAACCCACATAGTATCGGATAAAATCACCCACCCGTTTAACCCAAAAAATGCATTTGGTAAAATGTATTTTTTGCCCAACGGGCCGCCGCCAAAATTTCTAAGCCTCTAGCTTGGAAATTTTTGATAACGGCGGGGTATACCGGAAAAATGCTCCGTACCAAATGGTGCACGGTGATTTATATCTAACAGAATGCAACCCTGATGGTTGTGCAGCTTTTTGATTGGCAATTGCATTTTTTCGGTTAATTGTATTGCGAACATTTTTATTTAGAATATAATAAAATTATTAAAAATTTTCTTAAACGTTGCCGCGCGGCGAGGTTCGGCACGGCTCTGAGTATGAAAGGAGTAGTATATGCTTGCGAAAAAACATATGCCGTTTGGTAAAAATAAAAGAAATACCAATTGGGTCAGTTTTAACGGTGATATGACTTCAGGCGGAGTCGAGCGTTCCTTCTGGGCAATCCTGCAGTTGCGCCTCGGCAAAGATAAATATACCGCCACCTCAGAAGATAGGTTCCAGGCGCTGGCGATCGCCATGCGCGACCGTCTGATCGAGCGCTGGCTTAAAACGCAGGAGCGTTTCCATAAGGTAAGCGCCAAGCGTGTGTACTATTTGTCTTTAGAGTTCCTGGTAGGCAGGCTTTTTGCCTCAAATATGCTCAATTTAGGGCTTTCGGAAGAAATTAAAAAAGTAGCGGAGGATCTGGGATTTGATCTGGCAGAGTTAATGGAAAACGAACCTGATCCAGGCCTTGGCAATGGCGGTCTTGGCAGGCTTGCGGCCTGTTTCCTTGATTCCTTGGCAACGCTGGGTATCCCGGCGCACGGATATGGTATCCGCTACGACTATGGGATATTCAAGCAGCATATCGTTGACGGTAATCAGGTTGAGTACCCTGATCACTGGCTCGCCAAAGATAATCCCTGGGAATTCAGCCGGCCGGAATATACGGTGCGTGTCAGTTTCTATGGCCATACGCATACGATGCGTGATGAGAACGGAATCTTACGGGTGCGCTGGCTTGATACGCGCGATGTCCTTGCTCGGCCGTATGATATTCCGGTTACCGGATATAAGAATGATTTCGTTAACACCCTGCGGTTGTGGTCGGCGCGCAGCAGCGATGAGTTTGACCTTGAGTATTTTAATCACGGTGACTATGAGCGCGCCATTCACGATAAGATCTATTCGGAAGTGATCTCCAAGGTTTTATACCCCAGCGATAATTCTCCCTTCGGAAAGGCGTTGCGCCTGGCACAGGAATATTTTTTTAGCGCTGCCGCTATTGCCGATATCATTCGGCGCTTTAAGACTGATGTCGTTGATATACGGCAATTGCCCGAATATGTGGCGATTCAACTTAATGATACACATCCGACTATTGCGATTGTGGAATTGATGCGGATTCTTATTGATAACGAGGGCCTTACCTGGAATAGTGCGTGGGATATTACCCGGCGCACGTTTGCCTACACCAATCATACCGTAATGCCGGAAGCGCTTGAGAAGTGGCCGGTGCCGTTACTCACCCATCTTCTGCCGCGGCATATGGAGCTGGTGTATGAGATCAATAGGAGATTCTTAGAGGATATCGCCCACAAGTTTCCCGGTGACAACGATCGACTGCGTCGCATGTCTATTATTGAGGAGACAGACCCTCAGGCGGTGCGCATGGCGCATCTTGCGCTCGTTGGAACGCATTCAGTTAATGGCGTTTCCAAGTTGCATACCGAGCTGCTTAAAACCGAGCTCTTTAGAGACTTTTATGAAGTTTCTCCCCAAAAGTTCAATAATAAAACAAACGGTATTACCCAGCGCCGGTGGCTCCTTGAAGCAAACCCGCGGCTTGCGGCGCTTATCAGTAGGGCTATCGGAGATGGCTGGATCACTGATTTGCGGCATACCGAGAAGCTACTTACATTTGTGGATGACGGTTCTTTTTGCGCGAAGTGGGCCGCGGTCAAGAAAGAAAATAAAGTCCAATTGAGCAATTATATCCGTTCCAGTACCGGCATTGTGGTTAATCCTGATTCTCTTTTTGACGTGCAGGTCAAGCGAATCCATGAATATAAGCGCCAATTACTATTTGGCCTGTATATTGTCGCGCAGTATTTAACTGCAAAACACAACCCCCGATCATTTGGCCCGCCCCGTACCTTTATCCTTGGCGGGAAAGCCGCCCCCGGGTATTTTATGGCAAAACGCATCATTACTTTTTTAAATCATGTTGCCCAGGTTGTTAACGCAGATAAAGATACCGGCGAGCTGATGAAAGTCGTTTTTCTTGAAGATTACCGGGTCTCGCTTGCCCAGAAGATTTTTCCCGCAAGTCATCTTTCCGAGCAGATCTCTACCGCCGGCACTGAAGCCTCAGGAACCGGATGTATGAAGTTTATGGTTAACGGTGCCCTTACCATCGGCACGCATGACGGCGCGAACATTGAAATAGCCGAGGCAGTTGGATTGCACAATATTTTTATTTTCGGTTTACGCTGCGCCGACGTGCGCACACTCACCGGCCGCGGATACCGGCCCCAAGAGTATGTCAATGCTTCGGTCATCTTGCGTGAGGCGATTTCGCTCATTCAGAGCAACTTTTTTTGCATAAACTCGGCCGATCTTTTCAAGCCCTTGACTGATAATCTGATCTATTCAGACCCGTATTGCGTGTGCGCTGATTTTGATGATTACTATAAAACACAAGGCCAGGTGGGTGAGTTGTATCACGATGCAAAAAGGTGGACGCAAAAATCTATTATCAATGTCGCGCGCTGCGGCTTTTTTTCAAGCGATCGTGCCGTGAGCGATTACGCCAAAGATATCTGGAAGGTAAAAAGCGTCCGGATCTAAGCGACATTCTGAAAAAGTAGCAAGTAGATGTTTGGGATTTTTTAGATTTTTATTCATGTTTCTATATTCGCGTAAATTAGCGTTTTCAATTAGCGGTAATTAGCGTTGCCAGGAGCATGCATGAAGAAGATAAAAAAGATCGGGATACTGACCGGCGGAGGAGATTGCCCGGGCTTAAACGCGGTGATACGGGCGGTGGTAAAAACCGCTCTTTGCAAATATAACGTTACCGTGGTCGGGTTTAAGGATGGATACGACGGGCTGATCAATGACCGCTCTGTCGCGCTCGGTAATCGCGAAGCCTCCGGTATCTTGACGCTGGGAGGAACGATTTTAGGCGCTTCAAACATTGCCAATCCTTCGCATTATGCCACGAGGCGTGGCAACACAGTTATATTCAAAGATGTTTCAAAGAAAGCGATTGCCACCTACCGGCGTCATAAGCTAGGCGCCTTAATTACCGTTGGCGGAGACGGCACGCTTACCAGCGCTCGTGCCTTATCGGGCATGGGGCTTAATATTGTCGGTGTGCCAAAGACTATCGACAATGATCTTTCCGGTACCGACCTTACCTTTGGGTATGATTCGGCGGTAACTACCGTTACCGAAGCCATTGATAAATTGCATACGACTGCCCAGTCTCATCACCGCGTGATGATCGTTGAGGTGATGGGCCGTTATGCCGGCTGGATCGCGCTTGGCGCTGGTATGGCCGGCGGCGGAGACGTAATTTTAATCCCTGAACTACCGTATACAATCGAAAAGGTATGCGCAAAAATCCTTGAGCGCAGTAAAATTGGCAAGCGTTTCAGTATTATCGTGGTTGCCGAAGGCGCTAGACCTCGAGGCGGAGGATTGACGGTCAGTAAAACTGTTGAAGGCTCGCCGGATAAAGTGCGCCTGGGTGGTGTCGCGCACCAGCTTGCTTGCGAAATAGAAAAGCGTGTTTCTATTGAATGTCGCGCGACGATCCTGGGGCATGTGCAACGCGGAGGAACGCCCACCGCGTTTGACCGGAACCTCGCCACCCGCTTTGGCACTTATGCGATGAATATGGTTATGCGCGGCCAGTTTGGAAGAATGGCCGCACTGGTCGGAAACAAGATTACCAGCGTCCCCCTTGCAGCCGCGGTGGCGAGCCTTAAGCTTGTTCCAAAAAACTCTAAGCTTATCGTGTCGTTGAAAGAGATGGGGATTAGCTTTGGGGATTAATACGAAGCTATCCGAGTGTGAACGTTTCTGGTAGGGTTTCTTAGGAGTATTTTCTCTTGGGCCCGGTGATGATAGTGATTGCCTAAACGATACATGATTATCATCGCAGCAAATAAAAAATTCTATAATTTGGTGTTGTTTGGCGGCGCACTCTGCGCTATCCTTGTGGTTTCAAGTTTTATTCTCTTTACGAATGTTGAGAAAACCCAACTTCACCGTGATGAGCCCGGCCATATTGTATCCGCATATTACTACACTGATCTTGTGCTGCAATTGGATTTTGATGTGAATAAGTGGGAAGGAAAGCATTTGGGTGGTTTTGGCAGCAGACTTTATCTGCATCTTGGGCAAGTGCTGATGGGTGTTCCTCTTGAGTGGTACGCAATGCGTCATGGGTATAAATTTGAGAACATGTATGATTATGGGGTGTCAGTCAAAGAGAACAAACGTGCCGGAAAGATTCCGCCCCAGGGTCTTCTTATGTTTGCCCGTCGCACTGTGGCTTTTTTTGGTATTTTATGCTGTGCGTTGATACTGGCCATAGGTTATTATTCGCGGAATATATGGGTAGGGGGTTTGGCAGCAGTCTTCCTTATAAAAAATAAGCTTTTTATCATGTGTGCCACGCGGGCAATGACTGATATGCACTATAACTTCTTTTTGCTTGGCGCATGCTTATTGGTTGTCATCTTTGCTCGATCTCCACGTAAACAATCATTTTTTTCATTAAGCTTCTACATCGGGATTGTTGCAGGCCTGGCAGCTTCCGTAAAATTGATAGGTATCGCTGTTATTGGTTTATTTTTTCTCCTCTATCTTATATATCAATATTTTCTAAAGAATGCGGGATGGAGAAATATTCTAGTCTATATGGCTATTTTTTCTGTTTCCGCTATCGTCGTGATTTATTTACTTAACCCGTATCTGTGGGATATCCGGCACCCGCTTAAATTTCCTACTTTGGTTAAGACATGGTACATTATTAACGACGAGCAGGCACAAACTGCAATTGCGCTCTGGAACAATAACAGGCTATTGACCTTGCATAGAATACTCTTGTTCAAGTTCCAAAACTTTTCTTTCGACTGGGTTTTGTTGGGTGCCGGTATTTTTTCTTCAGTCGTGATGCTCGTTCGTTCCGTACGCACGCACAGATTTGACGCTCGCGTAGTCCCTTTTTTATTCTTTATGGCAAACTATGTTTTCATTCTGGTATTTCTGACTGTTAGTTGGAGTAGATACTATTTACCAACGATCATAGCGGGTAAATTGGTAATTGCCGCCGGCGTGTATGAGATCGGTATTTCTTTCTATCGCTATTTTTTCATTAATAAAACAAAGAGCCATTAACAAGTATGCGCTATTCTCGCGAGTCGAACTTGTTTGAGTGCGTGTAGCGTGGCAATGCCCCGTGGTTTCCTATGTAGCTATGAGTATTGTATTTTATCCATCGGAATAGAGCGCATGGTTATGGTTACACGCTAACAATACGTTGATATATGCTAAGACTTTCTGTCATCGTGCCGACCTACAATAATCAAGACACCATAGATGAGTGTTTTTCTTCCATAAAGAAGTCTCATTTCAAGAATTATGAGCTTATCGTTGCGGATTGCGCCAGCGAAGACCTCACTCGTACCATTGCTAAAAAATATGTAGATAGAGTTTTAAAATTTCCTCGGGGTTGCGGTAGGAATTACGCCCGCCGGATGGGGGCTCAAGCCGCCGGAGCGGATATCATTGTGAACATTGATTCTGATATCCTTATTAAAGAGGATACGCTTGAAATAATTGCTGATTATTTTTCTGCTCACCACGATTGCGATGCGATAACCGGCTCCCTTTCTAAAACCCATCCCAATAATGATTTCTTTAGCCAATATAAGAATCTCTATATGCACTACCGATTCTCTAGATTACCTTCCCGTGTAGGTTTTTTGTATGGGGCGATTTTCGCTTTTCGCAAGCATCTGGCAGCATTATATGACAAGAATGTTTCGGTCGCTGATGATACCGCGTTTGGGCGAAATCTTGTTTCTCGAGGTAAAATAATAGCTTTTTTGAACGATCTACAAGTTATGCATCTTAAGAGATATGATTTTTTTGGCCTTATGAGGAATGATTTTGTAATTGCTTCAGATTGGGCAAACATTTTTTTAAAACATCGGGCCTGGCGTTTTATTGCCAGGGAGAAAGGATTCGCGCATAGTTCGTTGGGACAGATGTGCAGCATTCTAATAGTTTTTCTCGTATGCGGTTTTTTTGCGTTATATTTTTTGAGCGGCGTATCGATAGTCTTTCTTTGGTGCGCGTTGCTTTTATGGGTTTTCTTCAATGTCCGTTTTTTTTCATTTCTCGGCAGAGAAAAGGGGCCGGTATTTTTTTTGTTTTCTTGTGTTACCTCTTTTTTAACCGATATTGCTAAGGCAGCGGGTATCGCCTGTGGTGTGGGCACCTTCGTGGCCTGCTTTATGCAAAAAGGACATAAGAGAAAATGTTTTGCCGTCTCCGCAGATAAATAGGACATGTGAGCTGTTTCTGATAGTGCGATCGAGAGAACCGATTTATTTTTTTAGAATTGCTTTATGAGATTGTTAAGAATTTTGTTGTTTTTATTGGCGTGCACACCTGTCGTGGTATTGAGCCTCTCGCTGCAGGATATCCCTCAAGTTTTCATCATTCTTCTTCCGTTATTTTCATCGTATTGCCTTTCAGCTGTAATAGCCGATGGTAAGGATAATCTGATCTATAGGCTGAATACATGGTTTATTATTCTTTGCTGTCAGGTAGTTATTACCGCTCAAATCCTTTCGTTTTTCCATATACTGCACTGGGGCGCTTTTTTAATTGCATCTCTGGCTCCTGCCGGGATATCCGTTCTTGTTTGCAGCCGGCTCAAAGATGTATGGCGCGCTGATCAGAGGCGTTTGAAGCGATACTATGAAGCTTTATGTGATATCGCGCGTTATGACGTAACAATTAAATGGTTTTTGATTATTCTGGCGGGTTCATTGCTTTGGAGAGTGTTTTTGATACTCTATGTACCGCCTAACAACTTCGATAGCATGACGTATCATCTCTCGCGCGTCGCGTATTGGATGCAGCAGGGGTCGTTTGATTACTTTCCGACACATAACCTTCGGCAGGTCCAGAATTCTTTTAATGCGGAAATATTGTTTATGTGGCTTATGCTGCAATCGCGGAATGATTTTTTATGCGGGTTTATTCAATTTGTTTGTTATCTATTGAGCGGAACGCTTATTTTTCAGGGCGCACGGGTCCATCTGCGCGCCGGCCTAAAACCCGCCCTTCTGTGCTCTCTTTTTTGGTATTCGCTTCCTCTGGCGGTTGCGCAAAGTACATCCACTCAGAATGATCTGGTGGTTTCATATTTCCTGGCGGCAGGATTTATGTATGTATTGTCGGGGATGTCGGGAAACAAGAAGATGTTGGTTGTTTCGGGGCTGGCGGTGGGGTTTGCCGTTGGCACAAAACCCACCAGTTTTATTTTTTTGCTGCTTCTTGCCTGCGTCATGATAGTTTTTGTGTGGAAAAAGATAATGCTTACAAAAACGTTATTTTTTTGGGGAGGGATGTGCCTTGCGGCATCAATCGCGTTGGGAGCATACAGTTATGTTCAGAATATAGCTATTGTAGGTAAACCCCTGGCCAATGATGCTCAATATATGGGCGTGCGTATATCCAGTCCCCACGGCGCTTTTTCAGGGTATCTGTCTAGCTTTTTTCAATCTTTGTATTATATTGTAAGCGATGAGTCCGGAACGTATGCGTTAACCCCGCGCGCTGCTCACTGGTATAATATAATATCAGGATATTCGGGAACTTTTTGGTTTCGCGCGTTCCATATTCCGACCAATGTCGACGGTTTTTATAATCCGAAAAAGCCGTTTGCATTCTACTACTCCATGAAGTGTAAACTCCATGAAGACAATGCGGGCTATGGGCTTTTGGGAGCGATTATGATTATAGAAGCTTTCATGGTATGTATTATATTTTTTTTGTGGAGACGAAAGCGCGTCGCAGCAGAATGTGTTCGGTATCTTATACCTTCGTTTTTTTTAATAGGAACTATTATCCTGGTGTCATTTCTTTTGAAATGGAATTTTTCAAACACGCGGTATATTATGGCTGCTGTATTAGTGGGAGGGGTGCCGTTGCTGTTGTTAGTCATAGACTCGGAACGCAAGCCCGTATTGTTTTTCAGGAATGCGCTTTGTGCCTATTGCATAGTAATCCTTTTGTCGGGCACGTTCATGAATACTAAAAAGCCCCTGCAGGATATCATTTACAAAGAACGCAGCCAATTGCGATATCGTTTGCAGGCAGGATTGTTTGAGATAATGCAGCTTATTGATGCGCGGGTTCGCGGCAGAAGAGTTGGAGTCATCCTCGGGCCTCTTGATTGGGATTATCCGATTTTTGGGCAAAAGTTACGCAGGAAAGTAATTCCGATCACCAGAAAGAATATCACGAAACGTTTTACGTATATCATTGCGACATCTCCGCGCCTGGCGCAAGTTCCTGCGCTTGTTCAGATGCTCGCGCAGGACTATAAGCTCGAAGCTGAGCTTGGCATCTGCGGGGAGAGCGTTTGGATGCTCTTTGTGTTAAAGTAAGCGAACGTCTCAACCATCAAAGAGCAATAAACGTTTTTTCTGCGAGCGCTCCGCAGAGAGGTATATCACGGGTGTAGAGCTATTTTTCAATATTGCGTCAGGCAATCCGTAGATTCTCAAAAGGCCAGCCACGCCACGGTAGCCACGAAAATGTAATTGTTAAACAAAAAAAGCTATGTATAATAAACAAAAGCTTGCGCATGATCTGCGCCAAGAGGTAAATTTTGTCAATACGCAGGGATGGGGTTTTTGATTGATTTCGCCGATAGGGCATGTTCCTTTCTCGTTGCGCCATGCGCGCGCGTGATTATCATGGAGGCATAATGAGATTTAAGCTTAATAGTCCTTACGTTGCATATGACGTTGTTGAAGGGGAAGTGGTGATTGTCAATCTTCACCGAGGGCACTACTACAGTATACGAGGTTCGGGGGTTGATGTCTGGGTTGGTTTCGTGAGCGGATTATCAATCGATGAAGTTATCAGGAAAATCGAGCATGGGTATGTTGCTGAACGTAAGGAAATCGAAGCGTCGGTTCAGGAGCTGCTTGAAGCATTCAAGAAAGATGAATTTCTCGTTCCGGTTTCTGAAGAGGATATGAAGGAGCGCGCCGCGCCTGTGCCTGATTGTTCTTCCGATGCCGCGGCTGCGGATAAGAAGCCATTTGTGCCTTCCCGTATAGAGAAATTTACCGATATGGAAGATATTTTGTTGCTTGACCCGATTCATGATGTTGATGATAAAGGCTGGCCTCATCGAAGCAATAAAACAGGGCAATGAAATCGTCTGCGGCCTGCGCTAACCGGAGCATACCAAAATAAAAAATTTATTTTGGTATAGGCAGATACGCACAGTTCTTTGCGGTATCAGGTTTCGCTCGAAAAACAATAACGAAAATTCTAACAAGCTGGTTTTGCCAGATTGATTAACCGGAGGTATCGGGTGAGTGAAAACTTTTCTGTGAGCGTAGTGATCACGGTTTATAACGGAGAAGCTTTTATCCATGATGCCATAGATACAGTGAGAAAACAGAGCTATGAGCCACTTGAAATCATTATTGTCGATGATGGTTCTACCGACCGAACCGGCTCGAATATCAATGTCGATGCGAAGGGTGTGCGGTGCTATTATCAAAAACATCAGGGTGTATCTGCCGCGCGTAACCGCGGCATTACAATGGCCCGGGGCGATGTGTTTGCCTTTCTTGACGTTGATGATCTTTGGCCGTCTGATAAACTCGCGGAACAGATAGCGTGTTTTCGGGCTCAGCCGGCACTTGAGATAGTGAGCGGGTATGTTCAGTTTATGAAGCGTGTGCCGGGAGCCGGCCAAGAGGCGGTGTTTGAAACAACAGGCTCACCGCATTTTGTCATGAACCTGGGCGGCGCAATTATTAAGAGGTCGGTTTTTGATCGTATCGGGTATTTCGACGAAAAACTGTCTTTAGCTGAGGATGCTAATTGGCTCCTGCGCGCTTTCGAGAAAAGAGTTCCTATCGGGGTTCTAAAAAAAGTCACGCTGTATTACCGCAGACACCCCGGAGGCATTAGTTTTGGCCGGGATCTGCGTAAGTGCGGATTTATCGCGGAAATAAAAAAATCTCTCGACAGAAGGCGAGATTGCGGAGCCTCTGCCGCCCTTCTTCCAGGATTACAGTACTGTGAACCATCAGGAACCGACGTGGGATAGCCGTGGTTGCGTACAATAGTTAGGGCGCATTGAGCCTGAGGTTTTATGTTCGAGGCCTGCGCGTAAGCCTGCATAGAGAGTTCGGGGGAAGTAAAATTTAATTCTAAAAAAATGCTGCTTACCAATATTAACGAAAATTTGCTTAAAGCAACATTTGCGACCGGCGATAGTTTACAAAAAGCCTGGGCTATGAGCCGTGAAGCTATTGCCGAAGACCGTCTTGACGCACAATCATACACGATACTACCGGCCGTCTACCCTAACCTTTATCGTAACGGCATACAGGATCCCTTGATAGAGAAGCTTAAAGGGGTGTATCGTAAAGCCTGGTGTCTGAACCAACGCTATCTGTATGCGGTTACGTCCCTTGCCGAACGATTCGATAAGCATGCCGTACGGGTAATTTTTATGAGAGATATTGCTCTACACGGGTATTATTATCGTAATCGTGCATTTCGATCTATTTATGGTATCCATCTATTTATCTGCGAGAAGCAAAAAGACCAGGCTATCAAGATACTCGAAGAAACGGAATGGCAACGTAAGGAGGCTCAAGGCCCCGGCGATGTTCCTGGGGCCCGTCATATATTTTTTACTGATGGCCGCGGGCACACCACAGCGTTGCGTTACCGTTTGTTTGATAGCATGCTCTATGAGGGTGCAGAGAATGATTTTTCTCGTCGCGCAAAACCTTTGGCGATGTTCGAAAATCGAGCGTATATGTTTGATCCGGCCGATCAGCTATTCTATGTGTGTCTGGCAGCCGCGCGTCAGGAGAAAATCATCTATTTATCCGATATTATACGTATTTTAGAAACAAACAATAATACACTTGATTGGGAACGGTTTACATATAATATCAACAAGGGGCGCTGCGCGAGTTCAATCAGAAATATCACTACTCTTATTAGTGAGAGGCTTGATCCGGACCGAGGGAGCACCTTTGAGGGAAAACTTAAAATATCACCAAGTGTTTTTGAATCGTTTTAACAGGATTCACAAAGGTATGCGCGTCAAGGAAGGTTCTAAAGGAAGGTTCTAGCCATGAACAGTTGCATTTTGCAACAGTTCATAATATTTAGAAAATACGATATACAAAAAACCGCACGAGCATATGCAAGGATTAGTAAGTATTATAATGGCCGTCAAGAACGGAGAAAGATATTTGTCAAAGGCCATAGAGAGCGTTGTGTGCTCGCCGTACCGGCCGATTGAGATTATCGTGGTCGATGGTCAATCGTCTGACAGCACCCCCCGAATTGCACAATCATTTGAAACGGTGCGGTATATCCTGCAGGAAAATACGGGTATTGCGGATGCGTATAACGTCGGGATTGAGGCCTCCCGCGGTGAATTTATCGGTTTTTTATCATGTGATGATGAATGGGACCCTGATAAACTAACGCTGCAGGTGAGCTATTTGATCAATAATCCTGCCGTATACGGAACAGTGTCAAAAGTCAAATTTTTCCTGGAAGAAGGGTGTACGATGCCTCGATCTTTTCGAGCTGAATTGCTCCGGGAGAATCCGGCTGCTTTTATCATGGAAACATTGCTTGTGCGGAAAACCGTTTTTGATATCGTAGGAAAATTTAATACACAGTATGCCGTAGCCGAGGATGTTGATTGGTTCGCGCGCGCAAAGGACAAACATATCGATATTGCCGTTATACCGCATGTTTTGCTCGCAAAAAGGATTCACGATCGAAACGCATCGCTACATTGCGTGGAGAATTCTAAATATTTATTAACGATTTTGCGTCAATCGATCGAGAGAGGCCGGCATAAGGAGTAGTAACCCCGTGGAACATAAACCCTTGGTAAGCGTAATTATACCTGTATATAACGGCGAGCGTTTTCTGGCGGAAGCCGTACGAAGCGTGTTGGTTCAAATATACCAACCGATTGAGGTTATTGTTGTCGATGACGGTTCGACCGATGCCAGCGCGTCTATCGCAAAAGAATTTGGCGCCGCGCTTCGCTACTGTTCCATACAGCATGGCGGACCCGCTGCCGCGCGCAATGAAGGGGTGCGCCTGGCAAAGGGTGAATTCTTATCATTTCTTGATGCTGACGATGTATGGGAAGAGGATAAGCTGGCAATACAGGCGGAGTTATTTGCTCATCAAGAGTCGCTCGATATGTGTTTTACCGGTATTCAACAATTTTTGAGTTCTGGATCGAAACCGCCGGCCGGTTCCGCCGAAATGCATTATGGGCCTCAGGCTGGGTATCATTGCAGCGCTCTCATGGTCAAGAAAGACGCATTTTTCCGCGTGGGACTTTTTAACGAGGCATGGAGGACCGGAGAATTTATCGATTGGTACGCGCGCGCGAAAAGTATGAAATTGACCGAGGCAGTAGCTCAGAGGGTCCTGGTAAAACGTCGAATTCATGAACATAATTTTACCCGCGGCCAACGGCACAATACCAAAGATTACGCTCGTATCTTGAAAGAAGTCATTGACCGCCGGCGGAATGATCCTCAATGACACGCGAGGGCAGGCTTGATTTCAAAAAGAATCGTCTTTACCCGCTTCGTTATTCACGTCTTACGGGTGTTAATTCGCTATCATGATCGTGCGTATTGTAAAGATTCTAGTTTATCGCGCTCACCTCGATAAATAATTTTGCTTTATGCAGAAAAGGTACAGCGATGGGGGGCAAAGATGGCCCGGTTTTGTGAGCACGCATACGCATATCGTTGTTCCCGACTATTGATAGATCCGGTGAATTATGAATTCGAAAAAACTCATAAAAACAAGGCATATGCGTCAAATCTAATCTTTGAAAATATGGTTATTTCTGATACTATAGAATATAAAGTTTTGTATCTCTAGAACCTTTATGCCTCGCATGAGGCGCCGCGCGCTGACAGAGGATTTTTTATTCTTATGTGGTTTTGGAATACAAGAAATTGCTTCCCCCTGTGGTATTTTCTGTGTTTTTTGTTTTGTCTGGTATTACAATGAATGAATCGTTTTTGTCAGGACAGGCGAGAGAAATCATTATTAAAACAGGGCATAATCTGAGTTGTTGTTACTGGTCAAGAAAAATATATCTTGAATGCAGTTACCGGAAGGAACCCTTTGCGGTAATATTGAAGGATATTCTTGGAGCGAAGAAACGAGAAGTGTCAGCGTATGTCTATCTGAATAAAATAATGCAACGCGGCCCTGATAAGAAGTTCATAATTTTTGCTACGCCGCGCTCCGGGAGCAATCTTCTCAGAGATCTGTTGGGTTCACATCCGGCAGTTCAATGCGACGGCGAATTATTAGCCTATCGAGCATTTTCTCCTCGCCAGCTGATCCGATATCAGTCTGTTTTGTCAAAAAAACCGGTATATGGATTTAAGTGTTTTTTGCACCAGTGTACCTATGACCAGGCGATAAGGGAGCCGCAGCGTTTTATTTCCAGCCTGCACGCCGAAGGCTGGAAGGTAATCTTTCTAAAACGAAGCAATATCGTCAGGCAGGCAATCTCACATTTTCTCGCTCGGCGAGCAGGCGCCTGGAATCGATGCACTTCCTTGCCCCAACATGAATATAAGAAAACATTCATTAAAGTATCTGATTTTATCAGGTATATGCGGCTCTCTGAAACGTGGCAACAGGATCAGATCAAAATTGCGAACGCGGTACCGTGCATAACGATTGAGTATGAGAAAGATTTACTCAATCAACATTGTCATCAGAGCGCAGCGGATAACGTTTTCGCGTATCTAGGGATCGCTTCTGCTCCGGTGCATACTTCGATGCGTAAGCAAGCCGATACACCGTTGTCGGAGTTGATCGGCAATTACGACCAGATCTATGCTGTTGTAAAAAAAGCCGGATACGCGTCTTGTTTAGATAGCTGACATGGATCTGGCATGACGCGTAGGTAGGTAAATGTTTTAGGCAATATCGTTACATGGTGCCAGCGGATATCTTTATGTTTTTGAAGAAAATTCTTACGAAGAAAAAAGAGCTTTTATTGACGAGAGATAATCTAGATCTTCTTGGTGTCCTTATCCGGACTAACATGAAGCTGAGCAATCATAATTCTTTCTTGGGAATTATGTGGAGTTTCATAGGCCCTGCTTCTTTGCTTGCCGTGATGTATTTTGTTTTCAATGCCCGCTTTGGCGCCGGTATCGCGGCTTACCCTCTTTATCTTTTAATCGGCATAGTTTGTATTTCTTTCTTCGCTACTGCGACTTCGTATCTCGCCGGTATTTTCATTACTCAAAAGGTATTTATTTTAAATACGGTCGTGCCGCGGGAAAATGTGTTTATAGCCGGGTTGTTTACTCATATTTTGAAATTTACGATAGAAATTTTCATCTGTGTGGCGATAGGCCTGCTGTGGCATACGGTCAATTTCCGTTTTCTGTGGTTGCTGTTGCCGCTCTACGTGTCTTTTCTTCTGTTTGTTGCGGGGGTAGGGCTGTTTTTGACGCTTGTATGTGTTTTTTCCAGGGATGTTCAGCACATATGGGTCCTGGTGTCTCGCCTTCTCTTTTTTGCGTCGCCGATATTCTTTCGTTTGGATAGCATAGCGCCCCCGATGCGAAAGATTATTTATTTCTTCAACCCGCTAACTCCTTTTTTGATTTCTTTCAGGCAAGTATTGATGCACCCTGCAGTGGACGGGTCGATTTATTTTCATAGCCTCGCTTTGGGCCCGTGCATTTTTTTGATCAGTTATATTGTATTTATTTTTTTTGAGCATTCGGCGATGGAGAAAGCATGAGCACCTTTTGTGTTAAGGCTGACCGTATTTGTAAAAAATTTTTTATTCCCGCGCGCGCGAACACAACGCTTAACGCGATAAAGACCTTGTTGCGAAAACAGGCATTAGGAAAAGATCTCTGGGCCTTGCGCGAAATAAGCTTTGAAATACGCAGTGGAGAAAAAATTGCCATTATCGGACCCAACGGATCAGGAAAAACAACACTCCTGCGGATTGTAAGTGGTATTTACCTGCCTACATCGGGGAACATCGTGGTGGAAGGCGCGCCCCGTCCCTTATTTAATATTGCAAGCGGCTTAAGCAATGATTTATCGGTGGTCGATAATATCGATCTATTTGGCGCCGTGCATGGCTTGGCGCGAACGTTCATCGAGGAACATATAGATTCCATATTAAAAGACGCCGGCCTGGGCGATGTGCGTTTTACGTTAATGAAAGATCTTTCCCGGGGCCAGCGGCAGCGATTGGCCTTGAGTACTTTTTTTCAAGTTAATGATAAATTTCTTATATTCGATGAGAGCCTTACCTATGTGGACCAAAGCTTTTCCAGCCGTTGTGAGTCATATTTTGAGCAACTCGTGCATTCCTCTCGGACCGTTATCATGGTATCGCATGATATTGATTTTCTTTCCAAATATTGTTCGAGGGCGCTGTGGATCGATAAAGGAGAAATTCGCATGCACGGCGAGATCGGCGCGGTTATTCAGGAGTATCGGCGCGGTCAATGTCCGGGGTAAGTAGCCCATCAGTACCCATGGTTAAATAAAATTTATACTATGAGCGTGTATCGGAAAAGGGCCAGGGTTTCTAATATTGTCGAACTTCTGCGCGCGAAGATGCAAGAAGGATTTTTTTATTATACCCAGGTAGTACGAAAAAAACACGATTCTTGCGGCAAGTTTGTCATATGCGCGACCCCGCGAAGCGGCAGCACGCTGTTGGTGCACATGCTGAATTTTCACCCTTCGATTCATTGCGAGTTTGAAGTGCTGCGCTCCCGGCCCTTATTTCCCACCATGTATTTAGAGGGTCGCTGTGCTTCATTAAAGGAAAAACAAGTTTATGGATGCAAGATAATGGTTCATCAAATAACTGATTTACGGTACGCGTCTTCCCGAGATTTCCTGGGCGGTCTTAATAGAAGAGGGTGGAAAATAGTCGTTTTGAATCGCAGGAATATTTTTATGCAGGCTATTTCAAGCTGTGTAGCCCGGGTGACTGGCCGGTGGACCAGCACCGCGGGCGCTGCGCCCCAGACACCGGAGCCGGTTTCTATCGAATATGAATATTTACTGAAGAAAATTGAGGATCAGGAGCGCTGGACTTCTCATCAAAAGAGTCTCCTTGAAGGTGTCCCTTATCTTGAATGCGTGTATGAGGATGATTTGCTTGAATCAGGATATCATCAAAAAACCGCCGACCGCATATTTGCTTATCTTGATCTTTCTTTTGTTCCGATTCGCCCTCATCTTGAAAGATTGCTCAATAAGCCGTTAGGGGAGTTAATTGAGAACTATTCCGAAATACGAGACAAGATTAAACGTACACGATACGCAGGGTATCTTGTTGATTGTTCGTACGGGGAGCGGTATTTATGATGGCCGATTGTGCTATCGGTCGAAGCAAGATGCAAACGCCGTCGCATGGGCGAGAGAGAACCGTTGCATCATTCGTTGCGGCAGAAGGCAGTAGTCCGTATTAGATGTGCCCGCATGAGCGGAAAAGAGCTCTAAGAACGCGTTGCCCACAAAATCATTTGTTATGGATTTTCAAGATTTTTTGCATCGTTTTTCTAACCGATCCGCATCGCACCAAAGATTTTTTCCATTTGCCTTACATACCGAAGTGCTGGAATACATATGCAATACGATAGGCGCCGGTTCGAATACGCTGGAAACCGGCTCCGGTTTAAGCACGGTTTTATTTGCTTCGAGGGGTTCGCATCACATTTGTATTGATCCTAACCGGGAAGTGCTTGAAAATATCAAGGCGTATTGCCGAGAGTGCGGAGTCTCGGTACAGGGGGTAACTTTTTATGGAGAGAGATCAGAAAATATATTGCCTTCGCTTGAGCTTAACAGCTTGGATCTTGTGCTTATTGACGGTCACCACGCGTTCCCCATACCGTTTATTGACTGGTTTTATGCCGCGCGGGCGTTAAAAGTCGGCGGTGTATTGATCATTGATGATATAAATATCTGGACAGGCAACGTTTTAAAAGAATTTCTTTTATTAGAATCTGAGTGGAATATTGTCAAAGAGGTGCCGCGGCAAGCCATTATTTTCAGGAAAGAAAAAGAGGGGGGTTTTTCCAAACAACATTACAGACAACCGTTTGTCATGCTAAAAAGCGACATCAAAGCTCGGTACTCTCGTTCGATTATCCAGAAGCTGTTAAGGTTCATGCAAAAAATCATTTATCATATTAAACTTTATTACTGTTTTGGAAAACGGCAGTAAAGCTGTCATGAAAGGGTTTCTGCTCTGGGTATCTTATATTGGGTCGCGCGGCAGGTGATGAACTCTTGGTTTTAAAAACGAGCAAAGAGCGTAGAGGCGAAATATATTCTTGTGGAAAATAATACATCAAAAACCGCCATCCCCCAATTCCCCGTCACCCTTCCCGGTTCCTTCTGGGGCATCACCGCCTTCTTTAACCCCGCCGGCTATGCGAATAAAATCGAAAACTATCGATTATTCAGGGAATCAAGCAAGAAACAAGGCTTAAAGCT
>JBDRAN010000002.1:0-78871 GCA_043823745.1 Candidatus Omnitrophota bacterium
GCCGCCAAAATATGTAAATGTTGGTATTGGCTGGAAGGCAGACCCGTTATCCAGTCAAAACAGGCTGCAGGTTTTTGGTAATATTAAAGCAACCGGAGGAGTTCAGCTTGGCGATGATACGACGTGTGATGTGAATAAAGCCGGAACGGTGCGGTACAATTCAGGAAATATTGAGTATTGTGATGGCACATCCTGGAAACGATTTGGCGGTCCAAATATGATAAGTTGTTACAAGTTAGGGAGAAACCCATCGTTTCGAAGTGATGTCGGCTACTACCATACTTTTACCGCAGGAGATTGTGGTGGGATATTGCCAGATGCTAGTTACACCGGACTCATGCAGGCCCTTGAAGTATGCGGTGGTCTTGTATCCTTGCGTGTGTACAATCATGGTGAACGCGGCGTCGGGCCCGGCATATCATGGGCGCAGCAGGCCGGGCACCCTCTTTGTACATGGGGCCCGGGCGGTGACAGCTACTATATGAGCGCGATATATTTTAAGCGTTGAGGCTGTAAAATCAGGACTTTGTCAATTGAATAGGGTCACCAAAAAAGGTAGTGTCAGTCGCTGAAAGCGTTGATGAAGCAATAGAAAAGCACTTGTCCGGAAATTACAAGCCACTCTCCTCGTGAGGGTGGCTTTTTTATTTAGTTTTTTCTTTTATCTTGTTAGCTCTTGCCGGGTTTGATTTACTAAAAAACTACCCTCCTGTCGATACGTATCTATCAATCTCTCCGGATGGTTAGAATGCCCTGATTCTTTACATAAAATATCTATAGCCTGATTGATTTTTCTTACGATAAACGGTAAATGTGTTGATTTTTTTACCAATGGTATGATATACTTAAAAATGTAATATAGGTGAGTGTAATATATGAAATCAAGGAGTAAAAGGGGGGAGTATGAGGAAGTCTAATTATTTTCTCTTTATGGCATCTTTGATTATTGCCTCAGTGATTATTTTGCCGTCAGCATTTTGCGTCGATGAAACCATAACCATCTCAACCTATTATCCCGCGCCCTATGGTATCTATAAAGAACTTCGCAGCCAGCGCATCGCTATCGGGGAAAACTACATCAACAACGTTCAATATTGTTGGGCGCCGAAAGCCTGCGCGAATCAAATCAATGCCACCGCTGATTTAGTGGTAGAGGGGAAGGTGGGCATTGGTACAGTGCAGCCACTAACAAGTCTGCAAGTTGTCGGCCAACAGACTGATCTAACCACGCGTTGGTCTCAACAGGGAGGAGACATTATCCGTTTGATGCATCACGATGCAAGCAGAGGCCTACAAATGCGTATCGGCGGCTGGGTTGATCTTGAAAGTTTTGGTGTACCGTTGATGATAAATTACGGTTCCTGTTTGGCAAGTGGCTCTTGGAACAGTGCCGATTGTCAGAATATCATTATGGCTTCCAATAATCTTGTAACCGGCGCAACCAACCCTGGGCGCGTTGGCATTGGGACCGCGGTGCCAGCAGCAAAGCTTGATGTTGTGGGAGGCGTCAGAATAGGCGATGATGCGACGTGCGACGCGACTAAGGCGGGAACGATGCGTTATCACGGCAATCAAATTCAATATTGTGACCAAAATGCCTGGAAAGTAATGGGCGGCGGAGGCTTACATACTGTAACCGGCGAAGTTGGCGGACCGCTCAATCATAGGCACATGACTACCCCGCCTCCCACTTTTAATCATAACCTAGCTGTTCCTGCGGGCTATACGCGCGGTCAATGCAATCTTTTTGTATCAATGAAATACTACGGATGGCTTGGGCAAAATAAGGCTTGTGGTATGAATGTCGCATGGAGGAATCATCCTTCGAATGCCAATCAATGGCAGGTTACCTGTCAACACCGCGATGGCGATGGAGAACCCTCCTGGAGAGAAGGACTATGTAATTATCAAATTATCTGTCAATAATAGAAGGGAAGCAAAGGTAACAGCCACTCATTAGGAAAATTCTTTTGACACGCTTAATCGTGATCCCCGCGATCGCCTGGAGCAAGCGGTCAAGAAAGGCATGATCAATGAATTTAAAAATTAAGCCGGTGATTGCGTGCCGGCGCACGATTAGGGTATGCCTGTAATCTCTTTGTTCGTTTGCTGAAAAAGCACCTTTCGGCCGGCAATCTTCCAGTTTTTTCCAATCCACGCCCGGTGTATTCTAAGGCGTTCCTCGGAGTAACGTATGGTTGCGCGCAGCTTGTGTTTTATCTACCGATGCCAGCCTTCACGCGTATCGGTGCAGGTTCGGTGTATAAAAAAATCTTGCATCGAACTCGAGCGTGAGTACAATATACACGGTTACGATTAACCCGAATACCCTGACGGGTAGGCTGCCCTTTGCCTACACATCGCGAAAATCTCAACGATATTTTCACGATAGGCTGCAGGACGCCATTGGTGTCACCATAATGGGAGGTCGCGCACGGGCCGCCGCCAAGATTTCCACAGGAAATTTTGGATAACGGCGGGGTATACCGAAAAAATGCTCTGTACCAAATGGCACACTGTAGTTTATCTCTAATCCTAAAGGATAGGTGAGAAGTATATATACATCGCGAAATGCAGCGCCGGCGATTGTGAAAATTTCTGACTACCCAACAGGGTGTCCTGCGGGACTATCAAGTGCATTTTTTCGGTTAACAAAAAACCATACTTAATTCTATTTCTGTAAAGGAACGGGAGGCGTTATGGAGCGCGTATACTTAACAAGAGATGGCTACGAGAAATTAATGCAGGAACTTGAACATTTAAAGAATGTGAAGAGAAGAGAAATTGCGGCGGCGACCGAACATGCCCGTCAGCTTGGAGATTTAAAAGAAAACGCCGAATACGCGGCGGCTAAAGAGGCTATGTCGTATAACGAGAAAAGGATCCATGAACTTGAGGATAAATTAAGCAGGGCCGAGATTATCGATAACTCCAAAAGCGCGCTTGACGCGGTCTGTGTCGGCGTGAAAGTAAAGCTTTCAGATCTCGATTCGGGTGAGGAGATTGAGTATAGTCTGGTTGGCCCCGATGAGGCAAATCCTGTTGAGGGTCTCATCTCGATTGTTTCGCCGGTCGGGAAAGCTCTCCTGGGGCATAAAGTTGACGAGGTTGTTGAGATTGCCATTCCTGCCGGAATCCTGAAATATAAAATCGTTGCGATAACATGCTAAGTGGTCCAGCTTGAGCGCGTCACCTTTTTGGTCACTTCATAAGAAGTATTTGTGTAGGGTAAAAACCCCGTGCCGGTTATTCTTTAAAGCGGTACCGGATCAGTTTTTATTCTCTCTTGAGATACCTCGTGGCTGCGCAGCGCCTCAAGGCCGCTAGCATGATGGATATTATGAGCATGAAGACTCATAACTCAATGATTAGGTTTTTGGTTACTCGCATGACGGTCTCCGCTTTTGGATTATTGTGTATTGGCGGCACTCTTATGGTGCCTGATGCTCGATGTGCTCCGGTCGTCTATCAGGACGAGAATGGTTATTTTACCCTTACGGTTCCCGATGGCTGGAAACTTGAGGATTATTCAGCTGAGGCTCGTTCAAAGGCGCAACTTCGCTCTCCTGACGGCAAGGCCGTCGTCGGAATTATCGCCGGGCTTGACGGCGGTAATATTGGTAATCTTTTCTTGATAAAAAAAGACTTTGTCGAAGATCACCGTGCCCGATTCCCCGACGGGCGATTTAGCCTTTCACGGGAGATGCTCTGCGATCTTGAGGTAGTGCGCGTAGGATACGCAATTCCCAAGGTTCTCGAAGAAGAATTCTATTATTGTTTCGCCGACGGTGTGCGTTATGATTTGGTCTACGGCGCAGGCTCCGCAGCAGATTTTAAACATTATAAGAAAACCGCTCTCAAGATTTTTTGTTCCTTAAAACTCGAGCGCCGGACCCAGGAAACCCCTTGACTAACCGTAAGCCTTATGATACTGTAATGAGGATTGTGTAAGGAGACTATGAAGAGAATTATTACTATTATGGGATTACTTGCGTTCATTGTTGCGGTGAACGGTTGCGCGGTTATCTTTCAGTCCGGCAGGCGTTCCGACATCGAACGAATAAAATCGTTAGAGCAGGAATTGGATGAATTGCGTCAGGCGCGCAGCTCTCTTGAGGAGCGGCTGTCTCAAGAAATACAGAATGAGCAGGTCAAGCTTTCAATGCAAGAGAAGGGGTTGGTGATCACCTTTGTCGCTGAAGTGCTTTTTGATTCAGGAAAAGCGGAACTTAAGAAAGATAGTTTGCCTATTTTGGAGAAAGTGGCAACGATTCTTAGGGAAGAAGTTCCCGAGAACAATATTGGTATCGAGGGCCATACGGATAATCAGCCGATCAAGCATTCGAACTGGAAGTCGAATTGGGAGTTATCCGCGCATCGGGCGTTAAGTGTTCTGCATTATCTTGAGGATCAAGGGGTTGCCTCGGAGCGTCTTTCGGCGATCGGCTATGGCTCGCAGCGGTCTGTCGCTTCAAATGATAGCAAAGAAGGTAAGCAGTTGAATCGCCGCGTCGAGGTTGTTATTATTCCTAAAACGGTAAAAAAAATCGAAAAAAAGTATTTAACGAAAGATAAGGATGAAGACATCCAAGGAAAGGAGGAGGAACTCAAATGAGCGAGAAGCCGTTGATTTTAAGTATTCTGATCGGTCTTATTGTCGTTTTAGTCATTGCGGGAGTCTCGATTCTGGTTAAGATGAACGCGCTGGATGATGATTATAAAAAAGAACTGACAAGAAGCATGACCCTTCAAAAAGCCACAGAAGATTTACGTGCCGAGAATGCTTCCCTGAAAGGAGAGAGCATGGACCTTAAAGATAAAAATACAAAATTGGTTCTTCAGGTTGAAGAGGTAAAGATTGAGTTGGCTAAGCTTGATAAGCTTAAAAATAAGCTCGAAGAGAATCTTAAAGATGAGCTTATGAAAAACGAGCCGGCGCAGGCTGTTGCGGCTAAATAGCGCGACATTATAATTGGCTTCTTTCTAAAGGGGGCAGATACACACGGCCCCCTTTACTTTTGTCAACGCATATGAAAGTACCTAACCACATCGCGATCATTATGGATGGTAACGGACGTTGGGCGCGCAGTCGGGGCCTGCCGCGCACTGCGGGGCATAAAGCGGGCGTTGAAAATGTAAAAAAGATTGTGCGCGCGTCAAAAAAACAGGGAATAAAAGTACTTACTATTTTTGCGTTTTCGACCGAAAACTGGAACAGGCCCCGTGATGAAGTTAATTTGCTTTTTTCGTATCTTGAATCGTTTCTTGAAGGGTATCGCACGGAGCTCATCGAGGAGGATATACGTTTGAAAGTTATCGGCCGGCGGGATCGCATAGCTCTCCGCATTGTTCGTAAGATAGAAGAAATTGAAACGATTACGCATGCCAATAAAAGTTTTACGTTTATTATTGCGCTTGATTATGGCGGCCGTTGGGATATTGTCGAAGCGGTAAAAAAAATGACCGGAGAAGATACTGTGAAGGCAACCGCAGATATTAGCGAAGTATCGCTGGCCCGGTTTCTTTCTTTAGGAGAATTTCCGGATCCCGATCTTTTGATACGGACGTCAGGAGAACAGCGTATCAGTAACTTTTTGCTCTGGAACCTGGCGTATAGCGAGTTTTATTTTCCCAACGTCCATTGGCCTGATTTTAGCGATGCGGAGCTTGCGAAAGCAATAGCGCTCTACGGTGAACGGGAGAGGAGGTTTGGCGCGGTATGACCAAACGAATTTTGACTTCTCTTTTTTTAGGTCTCTTAACGGTTTTTTCGATCATTCATTATCGACTTTTTGGTGTCATCGTCACACTTTTCATTTTTATTGCATTATATGAGTTCTTTTATATGGTCGAGAAAAAGCGGGTCAGGCTCTTTAAGCCGTTTGGGCTTCTGGTGGGGCTTTTTATTCCTATTACGATTTATTTCCGTGTTTCGATTGGAGAGGGGTGGCAGTTTTTGTTTGTGGTTATCGGCTTGTTTCTGCTTTTCTTGCTTGAGCTTACCAAGAAAGATACACATCAGACAATTCTTTCAATTTCCGCGACTGTTTTCGGCATTATTTATATTGCCTGGTGTTTTAGCTTTTTACTTAAGATACGCCAGCTTCCTCATGGAGCCCTGTTGGTCGGGTTTCTGCTTGTCGTCACAAAATCTTCAGATATTGGCGCGTATCTTTTGGGAAAAAAATATGGTAAGACGCTTCTCTTGGAACGGGTAAGCCCTCAAAAGACATTTGAAGGAGCGTTGGGCGGCTTTTTAGCGAGCCTTGCGGCAGGGCTTATCTTTTCTGTTTTTGTCACGAGTATCCCCTTCATGGAAAAATTTTTCTTAATTATGTTGATTGCAATTGTTTCTCAATTGGGCGATTTGTTCGAGTCGTTGATTAAAAGGGATTGCGAGGTTAAGGATTCGGGGAGAATCCTACCTGGAATGGGCGGGGTGCTCGATGTTATCGATAGTATAATTTTTACCGCCCCAACATTTTATTTGTATATTACCATGATGCGTTGACACGCGAATTACCGCGAATTTTAAAGAGCGCGAATTTTCGCTAATGATACATGACGCGAATTATCACGAATTTATAAACGCTAATTTACGCTAATTGAAAACATAGAGTGGGATTCAGAAGATTCCGGAATTTACTATAAGCTTAACTATAGCGTAAACTTTGGTTCTTAAAAAATAGATATTAGGCGACAGATTTACGAAAAAGCCAGGAACTAACGTTTTTATTCGCGTGGATTAAGTTTCTTACTCGCGGTCGTACGTCCCGCCTGCATTGCATTCGGCGGGATCCCGCAGAGAACTTTAGTTCGCATGCGGGACGTTTTCTAAATTAGCGGTAATTAGCGTCTTTAGATTAGCGGTAATTCGCGTTTATGAAAAAGGTAACCATATTCGGGTCGACCGGTTCAGTTGGAAAAAGCGCGCTTGATGTAGTGCGTGCATCAGGTGGCGCGCTCGTCGTAGAAGGATTATGCGCGTGCCGTGATACCAAGACGCTCCAAGCCCAGGTTCGAGAGTTCTCACCGGCGCGGGTATGTGTTGTCGATGCGCAAGCTGCCCGGGCTTTTCGTGCCGGACGGCGCGGGATGACCGTGTTTCGTGGTCCGGAGGGATTAGATGAGTTCACCCTCGGCAAGACGGATATTGCCGTAATGGCAATTTCCGGTATCTCGGCGCTTAAGCCGCTTCTTTCGGTGATTCCTCACGCGCGGCGCGTGGCGCTTGTCAATAAAGAATCGATTGTTGCCGGTGGTTCGTTTGTGTTTGCGCGGGCACGCACGTATGGAACGCAGATTTTGCCGGTTGACAGCGAAATCAATGCTCTTTTCCAGCTTTTTAAAGCGCACGAGCGCCGTGGTAATGGATTTGATCGGGTGTACATAACGGCATCAGGTGGCGCGCTTTTCGGGTATAGCCGCGCGCGATTACAAAAGGTAACCGTGCGGGATGTTTTGGCGCATCCGACCTGGAACATGGGCGCGCGCATTACGGTGGATAGCGCGACGCTGGTCAATAAAGCGTTTGAGGTTATCGAAACGCATCATTTTTTCAATGTCGCATATTCCAAGATAGGAGTAGTGATTCACCGGAAATCTCAAATCCATGCGTTCGTAGAATTTTGTGATAAAACAATAATGGCGTGCATGTATCCGGCGGATATGCGCATACCGATCGCGTTTGCGCTGCATTATCCTAGGCGCGTGGAAAACTCGCGCGGGATTGACTTTTCCCGATCGTTCTCGTTTGACTGTGCACCCTTCGCGCAAAAGCAGTTTCCGCTTTTTGAGCTTGTTATGAACGCGGCGGCGCGTCGTGATAATGGTTTGGTCGTATTGAATGCCGCCGATGAAAAAGCGATTGAATACTTCTTGAAGAATAAAATAGGTTTTACCGATATCGGCAAGGTTATGGAGTATATGGGTGAACACTATCCTTCGACGGCGCTGGCCGGTATCGAGGATGTTTTTTATTGGAATGAATGGGCGAGCAGTAAAGCAGAGGAGTACATACAAACGTTATGCTAAATACGATTGCCTTCGTCGGGCTGTTAGGGGTTTTGATTATTGCGCATGAATTCGGTCATTTTATTGTGGCTAAATTAAGCGGGGTGGGAGTGGAGCGTTTTGCTATAGGGTTTGGCCCGGTGATTTTTAAGCATAAAGGAAAAGAAACTGAATTTGTTGTGTGCGCGTTGCCTTTGGGTGGTTATGTGAAGCTCGCCGGAGATAATCGTGGGGCGTGCAAAGGGCTTGCGAATGAGTTTTTCTCAAAGCCAATCGCGACGCGCATCCGTATTGTGCTCGCCGGACCGGTATTTAATTATCTGCTCGCTTTTATTCTTTTCTGGGCCATTGCGGTTATCGGATTTTCCTATTTAGAGCCGGTGGTCGGTAACGTGAAAACGGGGTATCCTGCCCAGGCAGCGGGACTTTTGCCCGGCGATAGAATAACTAAAGTCAACGATAAAACCGTCGAAAGCTGGACGGAGATGACGTATCTTATCAGAACCAGCTCCGAGAATGTTCGGCTTCTTATTGAGCGCGAGGGGGTGGCGATGCCGGTTGTCGTTTCCCTTAAAGAGGCGGTTATCAATAATGGGTTAGGTGAGAAGAAAAAAACACCCATCATTGGCATTGAGGCGTCAGGATCGGTGCGAAAAGTGCAGTATAATGTATTTACGGGTTTTATAAAGGGCGCGGAGTACTTGTATTATCACACGATGATCACGGTGTTCAGTTTCGCGTATATGATTCTTGGAAAGATCTCGGCAACCGAAGCGGTGGGCCCGCTGGGGATTTACGCGATTACCTCGGAAGCGGTTCGGGCCGGGATCGTAGCGTTTCTTTCTCTTGCGGCGGCGCTTAATATCAGTCTGGCGGTGATTAACCTATGTCCTTTGCCGGTGCTTGACGGCGGGCATATTTTTTTATTTGGTCTTGAGAAGTTACGAGGTAAGCCACTGAGTGAAAAAGCAGAAGATATTTTAGCTAAGGTGGGCATTGCGGCAATCGGTTTCTTGTGTTTGTTCGTTTTCTATAATGATATTTTACGTTTTGGCCCGCGGCTCTGGGGAAAGGACCGTAACGCGGGCATCACGGCGAACCAGGCAGCGCCGGATGAACCCATAAAATAACAATGAGTACCACCGCGCATATAGGAAAGCTGGTTATCGGAGGAAAGCACCCGATTAGGATCAAGGGGATGCTTAAGACAATCCTTACCAAGCGACGCCACGTGTGCGCCGAAGCGCGGGCGCTTGTGGCCCAGGGCGCCGAAGCGATCAGAATCGCGATCAAAAGGCCGGGGGAAGCTCGTGTTGCTCATTGGATACGAAAGGAAGTTACCGTTCCGCTGGTTGCGGATATCCATTTTAATTATAAGCTTGCCCTTGAGGCGATTGACTCAGGTTTCGAAGGAATACGTTTAAACCCGCTTAATATAACCGATGTTTTTCACATAAAGGAAGTGGTCCAGAAAGCAAAAAGAAACGATGTCGCTATACGCGTAGGAATTAATTCCGGTGGTTTCAAGAAAAGTTTTTCTTCCGAAGCCTCGCAGGCAAACGCTATGGTCAGCGCGGTTTCTGATTTTATACGGATACTTGAGAGTAAGCGTTTCACGAATATCACGGTTTCACTGAAAGCTGCCACGGTGCGTGCCACAATCGCCGCGAACAGGCTTTTCGCTAAAAAAAGCCGTTATCCGTTGCATCTTGGCGTAACCGCGACCGGGCCTTTTCTTGACGCAGTGGTAAAGTCATCAATCGGTATCGGAGTACTTCTTGAAGAGGGTATCGGAAGTATCATCAGAGTATCGCTGACTGCTCCTTCCGATTTGGAAATCAGGGTTGCAAAGATACTGCTTCAGGCATTGCATTTGAGATCATTTGGCCCTGAGATTATTTCCTGTCCAACCTGTTCGCGTTGTCAGGTTGATTTAATACGTATTGTTGATACGTTTAACGAAGAAATGGAAAAGGCAGTCGCTCGAGGAAAGAAGTTTCCCAGCACGATTGCGTTGATGGGGTGTGAAGTTAATGGTCCCGGCGAGGCGCGACAGGCAGACATTGGTGTTGCTTTTGGAAATAAACGCGGTATTATTTTTCAAAAGGGAGAGATTGTCGGTCAGATTGCGGAAAAGAATTGCGTTCAGGAATTCCTGAAATGGATGGAGGCAAAATGACGGATATTAAGGCGATTAAGAAAGAGTTGCGTAAAGAATTAAGTTTTTCTTTAGGGGACGACGACAAGCTTACCGAAGCCATGGTGCGCGATCGCGTGAGCCGTATTTTTGAATATTGGGAGAAAGAGCGCAACCGTGTTATCGAGGCTACCGCGAAAGAAAAGATACTTCAGGAACTATGCGATGAATTTTTAGGAATGGGGCCGCTGAAAGATTTGATGGCCGATCCGGCGGTTACCGAAATTATGATCAACGGGCCCCAGAAAGTGTATATCGAAAAAAACGGTAAGAAAGTTTCTACCGAGGTTACGTTTGATGACGAAACACATCTTCGGCACTTTGTGGAAAAAATGCTTATGCCCACGGGCCGGCGGGTTGATGAGTCATATCCGTATGTTGATTTTGCACTGAACGACGGTTCCCGTGTTAACGTGATTATCCCGCCGCTTTCTGTCGGTGGAGCGACCGTAACAATTCGAAAGTTTTTACGCAGCATTAATCAGATAGAGGACCTGGTAGGGTTAGGCACTATCGATCAGCGTATGGCTGATTTTCTGGTTGCCTGCACCCGTGCTAAAATCAACGTACTTTTTTCGGGTGCTACCGGAAGCGGTAAAACGACAACGCTGGAGGTACTTTCTTCCTACATCAGCCCACAGGAGCGTATCATTGTCATTGAAGATACGCTTGAATTGACGCTGAGACAGGAACATGTGGTGCGGCTCTTAACGCGCCCGCCCAACATTGAAGGGAAAGGAACCGTTGAGATCAGGGATCTTTTTATTAATACCTTACGTATGAGGCCGACGCGAATTATTCTCGGTGAAATCCGCGGCGCCGAGGCAATGGATTATTTGCAGGCCTTAAACTCTGGGCACCGGGGGTGTCTGGCGGTTATCCATGCCTCAACCCCGCTTGATGCCTTAACGCGTCTTGAAACGACGGCTTTGTATGCCGGTCTCTATATGCCGGTTTGGGCCATACGCAAGCAGATTACCTCGGGAGTTGACTTAATAGTGCAGCACGATCAGCTTACCGATGGCTCGCGTAAAATTACGTATATGACCGAAGTCGAGCGCATGGAAGGCGAAGAGATCATTCTGCGTGATATTTTCCGTTACGAGATCGAAGACATCGATGACGAAGGAAAAGTACGGGGAAAATTTAGCGTCAAGAACGTTCCGACATTTTTCCATTTGTTTAAAAAGAAAGGCGTTGAGCTTAACGAGAGCATATTTAAAGAGAAATAAAAATGATTCCGGAGATTAGGTAAAGATTCCAGAGATTATGAAATCCCGTAATCTTTCTTTAATCTCTGTAATCTAATTAAAGGTTTTCAATGTTATTCTCAAAAAGTTTTATTCCGACAACCCGGGAAGTGCCCAAAGATATTGAAGCAAAGAGCCACATTATGGCCTTGCGCGCGGGGCTTCTCTATATGGCTTCGGCAGGGATCTATTCGTATCTTCCTTTAGGCTACAAAATTTTACGTAAGATTGAGAGTATTATTCGAAAGCATATGAATGCCACCGGCGCGCAGGAGCTCTTCATGTCGGCCTTGCAGCCCATTGATATCTGGGAGAAAACCGGCAGAGATAAAACGCTTTCCGAGGTGATGGTGCGCTTTAAGGATCGCCGGGGAAGGGATTTGTGCCTTGGCCCGACGCATGAGGAGATGATCACCGAGATCGTTAAAAAGTATGTTTTTTCCTATAAACAACTTCCGCTTACGCTCTATCAGATACAGACTAAATTTAGAGATGAACCGCGTCCGCGTTTCGGATTACTTCGTACCTGTGAGTTTATCATGAAAGATGCGTATAGTTTTGATGCCACCGAAGCCGGCCTCACCGAAAATTACCAGAAGATGCTTGCCGCGTATCAGAATATTTTTAAAGAATGCGGTCTTAACTTCGTAATGATCGAGGCTGACTCCGGCGCGATGGGTGGAAGCGTTTCTCATGAGTTTTTAGTGGAGGCGGCTATCGGAGAGGATATTCTGTACTATTGCCCCGGGTGCAATAAATACGGTAAAACGGAAGGCTCCTGTCTCACTTGTCAAGGTGCCATGAGCGCGCGAACCATGATCGAGATCGGCCATATTTTTAAACTCGGGACAAAGTATTCACTCGCTCAGGAAGCACTTTTTCTTAATCGGGAAGGCGCGCGCCTGCCGCTTATTATGGGTTGCTATGGAATAGGGGTGAGCAGGTTGCTTCCTGCAATTATTGAAACTAACAGCGACGACAAGGGGATTATCTGGCCTGCTTCGGTAAGTCCCTTTGATGCGACGGTGGTCGTCGTGGGGGAGAGCCTTACGTCCCAGGCGCTGACACTTGCCGACGTGCTTACGAAAGAAGGTTTTGATATTCTTGTGGATGAGCGCAACGAGAGTGCGGGTGTTAAATTCAACGATGCATTGCTTCTGGGCAACCCCTATACACTTATTATCGGAAAAGGGTACGCTGCCTCAGGAAAGATTGACGTCGAGGCGCGCGCAACGAAAGAAAAAGTAAGCTTAACACAAGAGGAACTTATTACTTTTTTGCATGAAAAGCGGTGACGAGCAACTATTAAGGGAAAAAATCGAAAGCTTGGCAGGGGAGCAGGCCTTAGAGCTTATCGAATATAAGTTTTTTTCACACCGCGGCAACTACACGGTGCGTTGCCTGGTTGATTTTCCTGCCGGAGGCGTTACGGTTGATGATTGTAGCAGGCTTAATCGGAAAATAGTCGGGATGCTTGAAGAAACCGGAGCACTCGGCGATGATTTTAATGTCGAGGTTAATTCTCCGGGTATTGACAGACCGATTATCACCTATAAGGATTTTTTACGCTCCAAGGGAAAATCTATTTGCCTATGGCTTAAGGATGCGTGCGAAAAGAAAACATATTGGGAGGGAGTTATCGTAGAGGTAAGCTCGAATCATATTGGGCTTATGGCTCAGGACAGCTTATTGCATATTGAGTTGTCTAATATTAAACTAGGGAAGGAGAAAATAGACCTATGAATAAAGAATTCTTAACAGTACTTGAGCAACTAGAACGTGAAAGGGGGCTCGATAAAGCGCTCCTGATCGATGCTGTCCAGCAGGCACTTGTTGTTGCCGCGAAGAAGATCGCCAAAATTACGTCGCCGGGAGCGGATGTAAAAGTTGAAATTGATCCAAACAAAGGCGACATCCATGTGTGGGTTGGCGACAGCGAAGTTGTTTCCCGTGACTTCGGCCGCATTGCTGCGCAGACCGCTCGACAGGTGATTATCCAGAAGATACGGGAAGCCGAGAAAGATAATATTTATAACGAGTTTAAGAACAAAGAAGGCGATATTGTCAGTGGGGTAGTCTACCGGCTTGAGAGAAAAGCGGTCATTCTTGACCTGATGGGTAAAGCGGAAGGAATCATGCCGCATTCGTTTCTTTCTACACTTGATAAATTTAGGCTCGGTGAGCGCGCGAAAGCCTTTGTGTATGAAGTAAAGAAAGACAAGGGGACGCAGATTATTTTATCGCGTAAGCATGAGGGTTTGGTCAAGAAGCTTTTCGAACTTGAGGTGCCGGAAATTTTCGAAGGGATTGTGGAAATCCGTTCAATCGCGCGCGAGGCAGGAGAACGAACGAAAATAGCGGTGTACTCTAAGGACGATAAGGTTGACGGCGTCGGCGCGTGCGTTGGCATACGCGGTTCACGGGTAAAAAATATTATTGAAGAGTTGCGCGGAGAAAAAATCGATATCGTGCGGTGGAACGCCGACATTAAGGAATTTATCAAGGCAGCGCTTGCACCGGCGGTCGTTTCGCGTATTGAGCTTGATCGGGATAACAAGCGGGCTCGCGTCCTTGTCGCCGGAGACCAGCTTTCAATCGCGATCGGTAAGCGCGGTCAGAATGTGCGTCTTGCGTCGCGCGTCGTAGGTTGGGAAATCGATGTGCGCTCCAAGGAAGCTATCGAAGAGGAATTAAAAGAAATGTTGGCGCTCAAAAGCATCGGTAAAAAACTTTCTGCGGTTTTAGTTGATGCCGGGTATGCCGGTATCTCCTCGTTGATCAATGCAGGTTCCGATAAGCTATCTGAACTTAAAGGAATCGGTGAAAAAAAAGCGCAAAAGATTATTGCAGAAGCTAAGCAAGCGCTTGCAACAAAAAAAGAAAAATCAGCTGCACAAGCGGCTGCGGTAGCTCAGGCGAAACTTGACGCAGAAGCAAAGGCAAAAAACGAGACCACGCCGCCTATCGATGGCTCGTCAATTCCAGCGTGACGGAGCTTGAGTACCTGGAAATAGAGCGTGGCGTGCGTTAACCGGAAAAATGCAATTGAGAAGTCAAAAAAGCTATAGCGGAAACAGTGTTTGGAGGTATGGTAAAAGCATAGCGATGTGTGCTGAAATTTTCGGCGGAAATCTCGGCGGGCATCCCGAGTGCAGCCTACCGCCTGCGAAGCGTCCCGAAAGGGACTGCGAAGTATGCACTTTTTTGGTTAAGGTAAAGGACGGTGAGTGTAATGAGAATTTATGAATTAGCAAAAGAATTAGGGATCGACAGCAAGGAGCTTCTTGAGAAACTTAAGAAGCTGAATTTCCCGGTTAAGAATCACATGTCGACAATCGACGCGGAAACTGCTGAAGTGATTCGTCATGAAATTTCAAGTTTAGACAAGCAGGAAATCGAGGATAACGTTATTGAGGTTGATTTTCCTATCACCGTGAAGGATCTTTCGGTAAAACTCAATAAGAAACCGTCTGAGCTTTTAGGTGATTTGATCAAGGAAGGAAAATTTCTCAATATTAACCAGGGTTTAAGCGAAGACGCGGCTGCGGGCATAGCGTATCGTTACAAGGTTAATCTTAAGAAGAAACCGACAAGAGAAGAATCGATCCGTGGCGCCGAATCAAAAGACCTGCGCCCGCGCGCGCCCATTGTTACCATCATGGGGCATATCGATCACGGTAAAACCTCCTTGCTTGATTATATCCGAAAAAGTAAAATTGTCGAAAAGGAAACAGGGGGCATTACGCAGCATATTGGGGCGTACCAGGTGAGCCTACCGAAAGGTAAGATTACGTTTCTCGATACGCCCGGTCACGAAACGTTTACCGCGATGCGTTCGCGCGGCGCAACGGTTACCGACATCGTGGTGCTGGTGGTAGCTGCTGATGAAGGTATAAAACCGCAAACCGAAGAGGCACTTGATCACGCGAAAGCGGCTAAGGCGCCTATTATCGTTGCGATTAATAAGATCGACAGGGCAACCGCTAATCCTGACATGGTGAAGCAGCAGCTTTCTAAGCTTAATTTTTTAGCAGAAGACTGGGGCGGGAAGACCATTACTGCCGGGGTTTCGGCAAAGACCGGTAAAGGTGTTGACGAATTCCTTGATTTAATACTTCTGCAGGCCGAGATTATGGAGCTTAAAGCTGATTATGGCCGGGATGCCGTAGGTATTGTGGTTGAAGCCAAGCTTTCAAAAGGAAAGGGGCCGTTGGCTGCGATTCTGGTGCAGGAAGGGGTATTAAAAGTCGGCGACTGGTGCGTGTGTGGATTGTATGAAGGTAAGATCAAAGCAATGTACGATGACCTGATGTCTCCGATTACCGAGGCGCCACCTTCATTTCCCGCTGAAATACTTGGCCTAAATGGCGTGCCCAACCCCGGGGAACAACTTTTGGTTGTGCCTGATGAAAAGAGCGCTCGGGAGATTGTCAAGAAGCGTAGGGAAGAAGAAGACAAGAAGCGGCTTGTTGCACCGGCGCATTTTAAGCTTGAAGATCTATATAAAAAAGTAAAAGAGGAGCATGTCAAACAATTCAAGATCATTCTTAAGGCCGACGTGGGCGGAACGCTTGAGGCGGTCGATGCCGCTCTTGCTAAGTTTTCAGGAGAAGAGGTTGAGCTCAATGTCGTGCATAAAGGAGTGGGAGCCATTAATGTCTCTGACGTCCTGTTGGCCGAAGTAACCGATGCGGTGGTTGTCGGGTTTAAGGTGAGCGCTGATGCGCAGACGCGGGACCTGGCCAAACAAAAAGGCATTGAAACGCGGGTGTATCAGATCGTGTATGAACTTCTTGACGATATTAAAGCCGCGCTTGAAGGAATGCTTACGCCGACGGTACGCAGAACTTTTGTCGGTAGAATACGAGTTAAAGAGGTATTTAAACTTTCGCGATCGGGTATCATCGCGGGGTGTATCGTGGAAAAGGGAAAAGCGATCAGGAATTCGCTTTGTCAGGTTACGCGCGGCGCTGAGGTTGTCCACGAGGGTAAAATTCAGTCTTTAAAGCGTTTTAAAGATGACGTGCGTGATGTAGCCGAAGGTGTTGAGTGCGGGGTCAGCGTGGGCTATAACGGGATTCTTGCCGGTGACGTTATTGATGTGTACAGCGAAGAAACCATAGCGCGGAAATTTAAGGAATAGAAGCGGAACCACGCGGAACTAAACGCTGAAAAAATTCGCGTGCGTCCGCGTAGTCATCCGCGGCTACCCGCTTCTATAAGTCTATATATGAATAAGAAAGTAATCTTAAGCGGGATGCGTCCTACGGGAAAGCTTCATGTGGGACACTGGGTTGGTGCGCTTTCAAACTGGGTTGATCTGCAGGAAACATATCAGTGTTTTTTTATGATCGCTGACTGGCATGCCCTGATGAGCGAGTATAAGAATTCGAAAGGTATTCGCGATTGCGTGGTCGATAACGTTAGCGATTGGTTTGCCTGCGGCATCGATCCGGAAAAATCGGTAGTTTTTATCCAATCCCACGTTCCTGAGCATCTTGAGCTCTATGCGGCATTGTCAGTGCTTACGCCGCTTGGCTGGCTTTTCAGATGCCCTACGTTTAAAGAGCAAATCCGGCAACTTCGCGATAAAGAAATCAATACGTATGCGTTTCTGGGGTATCCGGTCCTGCAGGCTGCTGATATTGTCATATACAAAGCGAATGCCGTCCCGGTAGGCGAGGATCAACTGCCCCACCTTGAGCTGTGCCGTGAAATTGTAAGGCGTTTTAACTCCATATATAAAAAAGAAGTTCTCATGGAGCCGCAAGGGTTACTTACTCCTGTTCCGCGGCTTCTCGGTTTTGACGGAAGAAAAATGAGTAAAAGTTATGATAATTATATCGCGCTCGATGAGGATGATGCGGTTGTGCGCATGAAGGTCGCGAGCATGATCACCGATCCTGCTCGCATCAAAAAAGAGGACCGGGGGCATCCGGATGTGTGCAATGTATTTTCGTATTATTCTGTGTTCGCGCCCCAGATGAAGCAGGAGGTACATACCTGGTGTACGAGCGCCGCGCGCGGTTGCGTGGAATGTAAAAAAATTATGGCAGACGCATTGTGTACGTTTATCGCGCCTCGACGCGAGAAAAAAAGAGAAATTCTTGCGAAAAAAGACATTCTTTATGATATACTAAATGAAGGAAAAAAGAAGGCCCAGGTAGTCGCGCAGCAGACATTACGAGAAGTAAAAGAAGCTATAGGTATGGAGTAGATGCGGATCGCCGCGGAACGAAACGCGGAAATCCGCGGATAATCCGCGTAGTTATCCGCGCGTATCCGCTTCTAATATTCATATATGAAAATACGACTTGACATATTCGAAGGCCCGCTCGATTTACTGCTCTATCTGATCAAAAAAGACCACCTCAATATCTACGATATCCCCGTTACCCAGGTTGTCGACCAATATCTGCAATTTTTGGAACTGATGAAGATGATGGATATTAATCTCGCGTCAGAATATTTAGTGACCGCGGCAACGCTGATCAGTATTAAGTCGAAGATGTTGCTCCCTGTTGAAAAAACTGAAGAGGATGAGGTGGTCGACCCACGCGACGAGTTGGTGCAGAAATTACTTGAATATGAAAAGTTCAGGGAGGCGGCAGAATTTTTAAAATCGAAAGAAATCGAACGCCTTAAATATATTACCAGGCCCGCGACCGAGCTATCCGACAGCGAAGTGTACCTTGAAGCTTCGATTTTCGATTTGATCAGCGCATTCAAAAGCGCTCTTAAGGAAATTCCCAAAGATATATTTTTTGAGGTTATCAAAGATGAGTTTACGGTTGAACAAAAGATTCACGATCTTCTGCATTTATTGCTTATACGCGACAAAGTCCCTCTTAATGAACTCTTTGCGAGCGCGAAGAATAAACTTGAGGTTGTTGTGACGTTTCTGGCGATCTTGGAACTTATCAAGCTGCGTGAAATTGTGGGTATCCAGGAAAAATTATTCGGGCCGATCCTCATTGCGCGCAGGGAGAATGTTCTTACCGCGCCCCCACAGCATGTTGAGAATGCTGATCAGAGAGTGCCGCAATAGATCGTATAAAAAGATAAGCGCAGAGCGTATAGCGCAAAAAACTGTCCATAGTCCAGTGCGTAACGAAGTGGAGCCTCCTCAAAGAGGACAGTCGATAGTCCACAGATTCAGACAGGAAAATAAAAAATTAAAAAGCGCTACACTAAGGTTATATGGAAGACGAGAGAGTTGTTGATTATTTAAAGGAAAACGAAGAAGAGAAGGTCATCAATTTATCCCTGCGCCCGCAGTCACTGGAGGAGTTCATCGGCCAGCGTGCGATCATATCAAGTCTTGATATCGCGATTGCCGCAGCAAAAAAGAGAAGCGAACCCCTTGAACATGTTCTTCTCTCTGGTCCCCCGGGACTGGGCAAGACGTCGCTTGCCTATTGTATTGCCCGCGATATGGGCGCCAAGCTTACAGCCACCAGCGGTCCCGCTATTGAGCGCGCGGGAGATCTGGTCGGCATCCTTACAAACCTGGAAAAAGGAGATATTCTTTTTATTGATGAAATCCATCGGCTCTCTAAGGTGGTGGAGGAATTTTTGTATCCGGCAATGGAAAACTTCCAGATCGATTTTATTATCGACAAAGGGCCATACGCCAAAAGTGTTAAGTTTAATTTGAAACCCTTTACGCTTATCGGCGCAACCACCCGTAAAGGGCTTTTAAGTGCGCCGCTGCGCGGACGTTTCGGTCTTTTCTTTGATTTTGATTTTTATACCTCCCAAGACCTTGCGTTTGTCGTTGAGCGTAGCGCGCAGCTGCTTGAAGTCGCCATTGACAATGAGAGCGCGCTTGAGATTGCGGGGCGTTCTCGAGGGTCTCCGCGCTTAAGCAACCGGTTATTGAAGCGGGTACGGGATTACGCTCAGGTCATCGGAGAGGGGCATATTGATCTTGCGACGAGCCGTAAGGCGTTAAGCCAGGTGCGTGTTGATAACGAGGGCCTTGATGATCTTGACCGTAAGTATTTAAAAGCTATGATTGAGCTGCACCAGGGAGGTCCGGTCGGTATCGAAGCCATCGCGGCAAGCCTTGGTGAAGACAAGGGAACTCTCGAAGACGTTGTTGAGCCCTACCTTTTAAAAAAGGGTTTTATCGTTCGTTCCCCCCGCGGGCGGATCGTTACCGAAATTGCCTACCAGCACCTCGATATCCCCTATACGAAGCAAACTCAGGGGAATCTCTTCTGACCATTCTCTCTTCCGCAAAAGCTTTAATTTTCAATAAAGTATGATATAATCTGCCTCCTTAGCAGATATATACTATGATGAGCACGTTGGGGAAAACGCTTATTTTGATTGGTTCTTTGTTTATACTCGCGGGTCTCGTTGTGTTTATGGCATCCCGCGGTAAAGTGCCTTTTTTAGGGAAACTACCGGGAGATATTCTCGTTCAGAAAAAAAATTTCACCTTTTATTTTCCCTTAGCCACCTCTCTGGTGGTTAGTGTGGGAGTGAGCCTGATACTTTTTATTATTGCGCGTATGCGTAAGTAATACAACGTATCACGTAACACGTAACAGGGAACACGTCTTTTTGAAAACGTGATACGTGATACCGGTGGCCCGGTATATACTATTCTATTTTTATGTTTACTATTATAAAAGAAGACACGGTAACCAAAGCGCGGCTCGGTATTTTTAAAACGCCGCACGGCTCGGTCAACACGCCCGCATTTTTCCCAGTCGCCACGCAGGCAGCGGTCAAGGGTTTAACGACCCGGGAGCTTGATGAGATAGGAATTGAGGGGCTTCTGGTGAACGCGTATCATTTATACCTGCGGCCCGGCGTTGATGTTATCAGGAACGCGGGAGGATTGCATCGGTTTATGGGGTTTGACAAGACGATCATTACCGATAGCGGGGGATACCAAATTTTTAGTCTTGAGCCCTTTCGTAACGTAACTGATGAGGGGGTCGCCTTTCAATCGCACATTGATGGTAAAACGTTCTTTTTAACTCCGGAGAGCGTCATGGGTGTGCAACAGGCTTTAGGAAGCGACGTGGCCGTCCCCCTTGACGAATGCGTTAAGTATCCGGCATCATACGAGGTTGCTGAAAAAGCGTGTACGCGAACGGTGTGTTGGGCGCAAAAGAGTAAAACATTCTTTGACCGGGAAGCTCGTGGACAAGCTTTCTTTGCGATTGTGCAGGGTGCAACGTTTGCGGACTTACGTGCCCGGTGTCTCGAGGCTCTTCTTTCGCTTTCACCGCAGGGGATTTGCATCGGCGGTTTAAGTGTTGGCGAGCCAGAGGATTTACGGTATAATATGCTTTCTCTTATCAACTCCCAGCTTAACGGGACCTTTCTTCGTTATTTTATGGGATATGGTATGCCGCGGGATATTCTGGAGGCGGTCAGTCTGGGAACTGATTTGTTTGATTGCGTTGTTCCCACGCGTCTGGCACGCACAGGGACAGTTTTTACCTGGGAGGGAAAACTGGTCGTAAGAAATTCGCCGTACATCGATGACCACAGGCCGATTGACAATCAATGTTCGTGTTATGTCTGTAAAAAATTTTCGCGCGCCTATGTGCGTCATTTAGTCAATGTTAATGAAATGCTCGCAGCTCAACTGCTCAGTTACCATAACGTTTTCTGGTATAAAATGTTTATGGACCGGATAAAAGATGCAATTGCACAGGATCGCTTTGCGGAATTTAAGAAGGAATTTTTATCAAGGTATAAGGAATAACTGCTCCAAGCTACAAGTCCCAGGTCCCAAGCTTCAAAAAGCCTGTAGCTTGCAGCCTGTAGCCTGAAGCGAAATGATTATAGATATAATAACTATTTTCCCTGAAATGTTTTCACCGATACTGGGTGAATCGATTATTAAGCGAGCCCAGGACAAGGGCCTGGTGAGGATCAATTGTCATGATTTGCGCGATTATTCCGATGATTCGCATAAAAAGATAGACGCTCCGGCGTATGGAGGAGGCGGTATGGTCTTTTGCCCCGCGCCTTTGTTTACGGCAGTTGAAACAATACTGGGGCGCAGCGCGCAACAGCAATCATCCCCCATGAAGGCTACGCGTGTTATTTTATTTGGTCCGCAAGGAAAAAAGCTTGATCAGGCAATGATCAAAAAATTTCTTACCTTTGAGAGGCTTATCTTGTTGGCGCCACGGTATGAGGGGGTCGATGAGCGTGTGCGGACTCATCTTGTTGATGAAGAAATCTCTATCGGAGATTATGTTTTAAGCGGCGCAGAACTTGCCGCAATGGTTTTTATCGATTGTCTCGTGCGTCGTATTCCGGGTGTCGTTTCTGACGCCTCAAGCGTGCTGCAGGAAAGCTTTGAGGATAATCTTTTGGATTTTCCTGCCTACACGAGGCCTGAGGATTTTCGTGGCCTAAAAGTTCCATCGGTGCTTTTGTCTGGTGACCATGGTGCCATCCAAGCCTGGCGCAAGAAGCAGGCGCTTGAGATCACGAAAGCCAAAAGGCCTGATTTGTTGGAACGGAGTACATAGACATTATGGCCTGTCCGTTGTTCGGTGACAGGAAATGTAGGAAGTTTTTCGATAGTATCCCGCTTCACAATATACGCCAAAATTTTCACGCTCACGAGGTGAGCAGGATAATTTTGGCGCGTTCAGCGGGATTAATTCTCCCGGTTTTTCAAGTAGGAAGATTTGAAAGATTGTAGGTCTTATTAAAGTATCCCGACAGCTGGACGCTTCGAAAATTTATGCAAAATTTTCTCGCAGCTGTCGGTACAATTCGACTAAGCGTTTTTTCTGCGGCCGGGGCCTTTAAAAAACGCAAGTCTCATTGAGGAGGTTATTATGGATAAGTTGGTTATGGTGGAGAAGGAAATGCTGGCAACTCTCAAGAAGGATTATCCTGCGTTTCGTCACGGCGATATCGTAAACGTGTATTACAAGGTTAAGGAGAAAGACAAAGAGAGGATCCAGCGCTTAGAAGGAGTTGTCATCAAGGTGCAGGGGGAGATGCATCGTAAGTCATTTACGTTGCGACGCCTTGCGTATGGAGAGGCGTACGAAATAACATTTCCGTATTATTCTCCCAATATTGATAAAATCGCGTTGGTAAAAAAGAGCAAAAAGCTGCCCAGAAGGTCAAAACTCTATTACATGAGAGAAAAGACGGGCAAAGAAGCGATGGTAGCGTAGGTTAGCTCATAAGTTCTTAGGCTCATGAGATCATCAGCTTAGGAGCTTACGGGCTTATTAGCGTAAAGCTAATTTCTATGATTGTCGGCGTTGACGAAGCCGGAAGAGGCCCCTTAGCAGGAGTGGTAACAGCCTGCGCGTTATATTTGGTGAAAGAGCCTCCATTTTCCGTTAGAGACTCTAAAGAACTTTCCGCAGTAAAGCGGGAAGAAATGTTTCCTTGGCTCATTGACAATGCGCTTGTCTGTGTCGGAATTGCAAGTCCTGAAGAAATAGATCGATATAATATTTTAGAGGCGACGATGCGCGCGGCAAATCGCGCGATCCGAGGGCTCCTGGCCAAGTCTCCTAAGCTTGCGCGCGCTCGCTTTATAATTGATGGTAACATTTTCCGTACCCATCTTGATATCAAATATGAATGCATCGAGAAGGCCGACAAGACTGTCAAGGAGGTTTCGTGCGCTTCTATCGTGGCTAAGGTCACCCGGGATCACCTCATGAGTATTGCCGATTTTCTTTACCCGGAGTGGTCTTTCAGGCAACATAAGGGGTATCCCACAAAAGAGCATTTTTCTTTAATAAAACAATATCCGGTCTCACCGCTGCACCGTAAGAGTTTTTTTCCCTGTAATCAGCATAGGTAAGATGCAGAAAGGAAAAGTTTACGAAGACAAAGCAGCGCGTTTTTTAGAGCTTAAAGGATACAAAATTCTTTGTCGTAATTGGCGCGCTCGATACGGTGAGATCGACGTTATCGCCCGAGACGGTGCGTATACGGTTTTTCTAGAAGTAAAAGCCCGTGCCCGTAACTGTAACGTAAGCGGGCTGGAGGCGTTGAGCGCGGCCAAACGTCACAGGATTGTTAAAACCGCGCTTCTCTATACGGCCGGCGCTCCTGATGCGTCATACCGGTTTGATGTGCTTGAGATCATTCACGGTAAGGATTGCTTAGAGTACAATCTTATCAAGGACGCGTTTAGGATGAATGAATAATTTAGCTCATTGTTCATGGTACATGAGGGATGAGGGACGACCGCTTCGCTAGGACGAAGGATGATCACGCAATACGCACGACGCAATACGCAATACGTAGAAAAATACGCAATACCCGATGCTCAATACGCAATACAAAAAGAGAAAGTTATTTAAGATTTGCTGACAAAATGAAGAAGTACCACGCAGCGTTTAGGCCATATTTAAATGATCTTGCGGCACGTTCGCCATCGCCGGGCGGAGGAAGCGCGGTGTGTTTATTTGTTTGTCTGGGCATTAGTTTGATCGAAAAAGCAATACAATATTCCCTTATTCCCCGGGGTGCGGTGCCCTCTCGTTCTTTGCGCGGCGCTCTGCGGATAATGGGAGCCCGGCGTAAGAAAATAGCACTCCTTGTAGACCGCGACGGCTATTTTTTTGCAAAAATTATGACTACACGGGAAAAAGCGCGCGCCCGCTGGCTTACAAAAAGCGAACAACTTATTGTTGAAGTGGGGAAAAGTTCTCGTGAGGTATTTCTTCTTGCTAAAGAAATAGAATCTGGTATAAAAAAGGGTATTATGAGTGACTTTTTGATCGGGCTGGATGCTTTGCGCCTTGCGCTTAACGGATGCGCGTATAATCTTGAGACTAACGAAGCATTGTTTGGAAGAAAGAGCACGTATGCCCCTATTTTTAAACGTTACGCAACGCACTAGAATGGCAAAAATCCTTGACGCACAACCCATTTACGATGAATTGAGGGACGATTTAAAGAAGAATATCGCTACCTTCGGCAAACGTATTGGTCTGGCAAGTCTTGTTGTTGGCACAAATTATTCTTCACAGGTATACCTGGCTTCCCAAGAGCGTTTTGCGCATGATATCAATGTTGATTATTCTTTTGTGGAGCTTGGCCCGTTCGCTTCGGAGCACACCGCCCTTAAGAAGATAGAGCAGTTAAATGCCGATAGCCGCATAGCGGGTATTATCGCCAACAAGCCGTTTCCTACCACGTGGCGCGAGCAGGCAATTTTTTCTGCTATAGCGTGCGCGAAAGATATCGAAGGTGTTACCCCACATAATTTAGGCTTGATATGTTTGGGCGAGCCTGCGTTTATCTCGCCGACTGTATTGAGCGTTCTTGAATTCTTAAAGCGAACGAAAATTAATCTGTATGGTAAAGAAGTTGTTATCGTCGGATTCTCTACGATAATCGGAAAGCCATTAGTGTTACTTCTCGCGCATCATTTTGCTACCGTTACCGTTACGCATATTGCGACGTACGAGGCAAAGCGGCTTCCGTTTTATATCGAAAATGCCGATATCGTTATTTCCGCGGTAGGAAAGCCTTCTTTAATTAAAGGTGCGTGGATTAAGAAAGGCGCAATCGTTATTGACGTAGGCACCGGCGAACGCGACGGTAAAATCGCCGGGGATGTGGAATTTGAAGAAGTGGCAAAGCGTGCCTCCTGCATCACTCCTGTACCCGGGGGTGTCGGCAAGCTGACCACGTTGTTTTTGTTTAAGAACTTGTTGAAAGCGGCAACCGGAATATAGCGTATAGAGAAAAGTCCACAGTCGACAGTCCAGTGCGTAGCTTGCCCGAAGGGCGTGCGGAGCCTCCTCAAAAAGGACGGTCCACCGATTTTCTAGAAGCTGATGGCTGAAGACTGATGCTGAAAGCTTAAAAGTATGAAATCAATAACGATCCTTGGCGCAGGGAAGTCAGGGTTGGCGCTTGCGCACGCGCTGCGGGCAAAGGGGAGCCAAGCACCGATAACGATTATAGACAAAAATCTTTATTTTCTTGATAAAAAAGAGTTTATCTCCTCATTTTCATTTGATACGCGTATTGATCGCGGTACGCTTGCTAAAGATGCCGGGATTGCATTCGTGCAGGCAACCGTTGAAAGGGTAAACCCCTCAAGAAAAAAGATATATCGTAAAGAGGGAGAGCCGTGCGATTACGAAACGCTTGTGGTTGCAACGGGTCTGGCGCAGGTGCCTGCCACGTTTAAGGGTGACTATCGGGAAGGGTTTTTTTACTGTGCCCGCATGGATCCTTTTAGGGTAAAGGAGTTTCTTAAGATATCCAGCGAAGCGACAGTTATTGCTGGAACCTTTTTGGGTTTAAAGCTTGTATTGGCGCTGCAGGGTAGCGGTAAAGAAGTAACGGTAGTAGGAGGATCGTGGGATTACCTGGGCGATTACCGGGAGCGCATCGTTGAATGGCTGCGCCAACGAGGTATAATCGTCTATCAAAACGCGATTGTCGAGGACGTTATCGGAGAGGGGACGGTAAAAGCGGTAAAGATTGCACCGCTTAAGGTTTTTTCTTCACAGCTTGTTTTCCTGGATGGCGGATATTCTGCCCAATGCGATTTTTTTGAAGAGCCCCCTGTCATAACGGATACATTTTCGTGTCAGTATCCGGATATATATTTTCTCGGTGATGCCGCGCGCCAGGGTATAGCCGATGAATGTTTTTACGCCTTTAATAACAAGGAGGCGGTTGCGTGCGCACAGCTTTTAGCTGAGTATATACGAGGCGGTCCGTTTCCCGTATTTTCGCATCGTGTTCTTACGAGTTTTGATAAAAATGCGCTTATCGAGGATTTTTTAAACAATCCTCTTGCGCGCGTCGCGCAGGAATAGTGTGGGAGTGCGTAGACGGTTATACGCCTTTTTGATGTTCTTAATCATACGAGTATGTAAGGAGGTTTGTTATGGCAGATTGGATTGGTATCGGTAAACGTGCACGTCGTTGTTATGGTTTTGATGAAGTGGCGTTGGTGCCCGGGAAAACTACGATCAATCCCGAAGAGGTTGATACGTCGTGGGAGTTTGGAGGAAGAAAATTTGCTGTCCCGATTCTCGCGGCCGCGATGGATGGCGTCGTTGATGTGCGTTTTGCGTGTGAGATGTCACGTTTGGGAGGCATTGCGGTTCTTAATCTTGATGGTGTGCAAACGCGCTATGATAATCCGGACGAGGTACTTGAATCGATCAGGAAGGCGCAGCCGGCGGAGGCCACTAATCTGATTCAGAAGATTTATACCAGCCCCGTTAAAGATAACCTTGTGGCAAAGAGGATTCAGGAAATAAAAGCAAAGAACGGGTATGCGGCGGTAAGCTGTATTCCTCAAAATGCGGTTCGGCTTGCGCCTATCGCAGAGGACGCAGGCGTTGATTGTTTTGTGTTGCAGTCAACCGTGACGACGGTAACGCATATCGCGACAAAATATACACCTCTTGATTTATATAAATTTTGCAGGGAACGTAACGCACCGGTCATACTTGGAAATTGCGTTACTCATGACGTAACATTGGAGTTGCTTGAGACGGGGTGCGCGGCAATTTTGGTGGGCGTGGGGCCCGGTGCTTCCTGTACTACGCGAGGCGTTCTCGGTATCGGTGTACCACAAGTTACCGCAACGATTGATTGTGCTGCCGCGCGCGACTTTTACTACCAGAAATCAGGAAAATATATCCCGATTATTACTGATGGCGGCATGCGTCGCGGAGGTGACGTTTGTAAAGCGTTTGCGTGTGGGGCTGACGCAGTTATGATCGGCTCCTCATTCGCCCGGGCCAAAGAATCTCCCGGTCACGGCTTTCACTGGGGCATGGCGACCTCGCATGGTAATCTGCCGCGAGGAACGCGCATTGAAGTAGGTATTTCTGGTTCTGTGGAGCAGATTCTCTTTGGGCCCGCTGCGGTTGATGATGGTTCGCAAAATCTTATGGGAGCCCTGGCAACATCAATGGGTTCTTTAGGTGCGAAAATCCTTAAAGAGATGCATTTTACGGAAATTATCATTGCCCCTTCAATACAGACCGAAGGGAAGCTTTTCCAGGCGATTCAGAGAGTGGGGATGGGGAAATAGCTATCGTAAATGGTCACCAGGTCACAAAGTCACAAGATCACCCGTTTTTACTGGTGACGTGGTGACATGGTAACGTGGTGACTTTTAAGTTTGTACCAAATATGGCTAAAGACACGATTGTAATTCTTGATTTTGGTTCGCAGTACACGCAGCTGATCGCTCGCCGGGTGAGGGAGTTGAAGGTTTTTAGTGTTATTGAGCCCTGCAACGTAAGCGTTGAGCGTGTTAGAAGATACAAACCGAAAGGCATCGTTTTTTCCGGTGGTCCGCATAGCGTGTATGAAAAAAATGCTCCCGCAGTGCCGAAAGCCCTTTTTGATTTGGGGGTTCCGGTGCTGGGTATCTGTTATGGGTTGCAGAGCCTGGTAAAGGTGATGGGTGGACGCGTGTATGAGTCATATAAGCGGGAGTATGGCCGGGCGGAAATGTATATTGATAACCACGATGATCTTTTCTTTTCCTTGCCGTCGAAGATTGTTTCCTGGATGAGTCATATGGACAAAGTGGCAAAACTTCCCACAGGTTTTATCCAGCTCGCGCATACTCTGAGCACGGAATTTGCGGCTATCGGAAACCCTCAGAAAAAAATATACGGTGTCCAGTTTCATCCCGAAGTGGTACATACCGATAAGGGCTTGCAAATTATCTCTAATTTTCTATTTAGGATCTGCGATTGTTTTGCTACCTGGCAATTGGAAGATTTTGTTAAGCAGCAGGTTAGTGAGATACGCGCTCGAGTTGGCTCTCGGAATGTAATCTGCGGTTTAAGCGGAGGAGTTGATTCGTCAGCCGCTGCGGTGCTTATGAATAAAGCGATCGGGAAAAAACTGAAATGTATTTTTGTCGATAACGGATTGTTGCGTAAAGGCGAGGCCAAGAGCGTTATTAAGGTTTTTAAAGATCATTTTAAAATTGACCTCCATCATCCTAATGCGTCAGGCCAGTTTCTTGCCAGACTTGCCGGCGTGACCGATCCTGAAGAGAAGCGCACAATCATCGGTCATGAGTTTATCAGCGTGTTTGACGCCCAGGCCCATAAAATAAAAAATGTCAAGTTTCTGGTTCAGGGAACGCTGTATCCTGATGTGATCGAATCGGTTTCGGCGTTTGGCGGTCCGACTGCGCGTATTAAATCACACCATAATGTAGGTGGCCTGCCGGCTAATATGAAGCTTACATTGATCGAACCGTTCCGCCAACTTTTTAAAGATGAAGTGCGTCAAATCGGCAAGCTTCTGGGGCTTCCCGAAGAGATCATCCAGCGTCATCCTTTTCCCGGACCGGGGCTTGCGGTGCGCATCGTAGGAGAGATAACAAAAGAGCGTCTGGCGCTCCTGCGCGAGGCCGACGCAATACTCGAGAAAATCATCAAGGATAATAATTTATATCGAGATCTGTGGCAGGTCTTTTGTGTTCTCCTTCCGCTTAAGACCGTAGGTGTCATGGGAGATAAGCGCACGTATGAGCATGTGGTCGCGATTCGCGCGGTCAACAGCGTTGACGGAATGACCGCCGATTGGGCGAAAATCCCCTACGAGGTGCTCAATGAGATTTCCAACGCAATTATTAATAATGTCCGCGGCATCAATAGAGTCGTTTTTGATATTAGCTCCAAACCTCCCGCGACGATAGAGTGGGAGTAAGATAAGCTTTTTAGCTCTTAAGCTGATGAGCTCATGAGCTTAAAAACTTATGAGCTCAATGGTTTCTCGTAAAATTTACTATGGCTCACAGCGAGTTTGTCCACCTCCATGTCCACACCCAATACAGCCTCTTAGACGGCGCCTGTATCCTCGAGAGACTCATCGAGAAGGCGGCAAAGTTTAAGCTTCCGGCTTTGGCGATTACCGACCACGGCAATATTTACGGCGCGATAAAATTTTATAAGCTCTGCATGGATAAAGGGGTAAAACCCATTATCGGGTGTGAAGCCTATATTGCACCAGGCTCGCGCCTTAAAAAAGAATATAAGCCCAACGAGAAGACGAATCATCACCTTATCCTGCTCGCCAAGGACGAAGAGGGGTACCACAATTTAGTGCGCCTGGTTTCGCTCGGCCATCTTGACGGTTTCTACTATCGTCCGCGTATCGATAAAGAAATACTCACCCAGTATAGTAAGGGGCTCATCGGCTTAAGCGCGTGCTTAAAGGGCGAGGTGGCCTCAGCTATTGTCGCCGGAAGGATTAATGACGCCTATAAAATAGCTGATGAATATTTGAATATTTTCGGCCGCGGGAATTTCTATCTTGAGGTGATGGACAACGGCCTGCCCGAGCAGCATCGGGTTAACCAGTGTTTAGTTGCGATGTCTAAGGACCTGGGTATACCGATCGTATGCACCAATGATGTGCATTATCTTGAGCAAGATGAATCGTTCGCGCAGGAGGTGCTCCTGGGAATTCAGACACAGACGACGCTCGATGACCCTAATCGTTTTAAGTTCAACAGTAACACGTTTTATTTTAGAAGCCCCGAAGAGATGCAGACGATCTTCAAAGACATTCCGGGCGCAAGCCGTAATACGCTTGAAGTAACCCAGAAATGTAATGTAGTCATGGATTTTACAAAACTGCACCTACCGCATTTTGCCATACCCGGAGGCGAGAGCGAGGAGAGTTTCTTGCGCCGGCTTGTGTTTGAGAATGTTGCCAAGCGTTATCCGGCCGTGGGTGCTGAGGTTACGCAACGGCTTGAATATGAGCTTGGGGTGATTTCGAAAACGGGTTTTTCGAGTTACTTCATCATTGTGTGGGATCTGATTAAATTTGCCAAGGAAAATAATATTCCGGTTGGGCCAGGCCGAGGCAGCGCGGCCGGAAGTATCGTGAGTTATATTCTGGGAATTACCGATATCGACCCGCTTCGTTACGATTTACTTTTTGAGCGATTCTTGAATCCCGAACGTATCAGCATGCCTGATATCGATATCGATTTCTGTTACGAACGCCGGTCGCGCGTTCTTGAGTACGTCGGCAAGAAGTATGGTAAGGATAATGTAGCGCAAATTATTACGTTTGGAACGATGCTTGCCCGCGCGGTGGTGCGGGATACCGGTCGTGTGATGGGCTTTAGCTACACCGATGTCGATAAGATCGCAAAGATGATACCGCAGGTTCCCGGCCACCAGATCACCTTAAAAGAGGCGGTTGCTACCAATCCCGATCTTGAAGCAATTTATAATAGCGACGATAACATAAAGCGTCTTATCGATGTCGCGTCAAAACTTGAGGGCCTTTCCCGTCATGCGTCAACGCATGCGGCAGGCGTGGTTATATCAGATACGCCGCTTATTGAGCGTATCCCCCTTATACGCGGTTCGGAAGGGGAAGTGGTGACCGGTTTCGATATGGAGTCTCTTGAGAAGACAGGCCTTCTGAAAATGGACTTTTTAGGACTTAAAACGTTAACGGTTATCGATGAAACGGTAAAGATTGTGAAACGTACCCATGGCACCATGATCGATATCCATGCGTTACCGTTCGATGATAAGAAAACGTTCCAGCTTCTCGGCGCCGGTGACACGATTGGGGTGTTCCAGCTTGAAAGCAGGGGGATGCGGGATATTTTAAACAAATTGATACCGACCCAATTTGAGGATTTGATCGCGGTGCTCGCCCTGTATCGGCCGGGACCATTAGGCAGCGGCATGGTCGATGATTTTATTGACCGCAAGAACGGAAAAAAAGGGGTTACGTATACCCATCCACGACTTGAACCGATACTTAAAGAAACCTACGGTATTATTCTGTATCAGGAACAGACGATGCAGATTGTTTCACATCTTGCGGGTTTCAGTCTATCCCGCGCCGATCTCCTGCGTAAAGCTATCGGTAAGAAAATTCCCGAGATAATGGAAGAGCAGCGCAACCTGTTTGTGCACGGCTGCGCTAAGAATGCTATTTCAGCAAAGATCGCGAATCAGATCTTTGATTTAATTGATTATTTCTCGGGGTATGGATTTAATAAATGCGTTACGGGCGACACTAAAGTAATCGATGCACAGAGTGGAGGGTTTATCACGCTGCAGGAGCTTTATGAAAATAGATCGATTGATTTTACTTTTGGGTTCAATAAAGATTTTAAAATCGAGAAACTACGTATCATGGATGTGGTAGCAAATGGAGTAAAGTCTGTATATGCAGTAGCGACTTCGTTAGGTAAGGAAATAGAAGCTACCGCAAATCACCCTTTCCTGACCATACATGGCTGGAAAAAATTAGAGGATCTTAAAAGTGGAGAACGAATTGCTTTGCCTCGCGTGTTCCCTTCCGTAGGCAAGGAGTCTATAGAGCCTTATAAACTTATTGCGTTAGCGGGAATTATCTCTGAAGGCAATACGTGTCATCCTTCAGGAGTATATTTTTATGCTGCAAATCAACGTTTCTTTAATGATTTCGTAAAAAGCGTAAAATGTTTCCCGCATACGTTGCCCACTATTATAAGGCGTAGAAATATTTTCGAGGCATATTGCGGTACAGGCAGAGACGCTCGTTTTCTTAAAGGCAATATTCCCTGGAATAAGAGATGTGGTGTTAGTTGCGCAGAAGAAGTAATGATCCGTTCGGGTTTCCGGGTGTGGCTGGAAGAATTGGATCTGATAGGGAAAAAAGCTGATGAAAAATTTATACCCGGTTTTATATTTCGACTCGATAATGAGTCATTGAAGTTATTTGTGGGGCGCCTATGGTCTGGAGATGGTTTTATTTTTAGCAAACAGAATACGTTGCCTTTTTATGCTTCGTCTTCACATAAGATAGCGCTTTCATTACATGACCTTTTGCTGCGCTTTGGAATCATAAGTAAGATTTATCAAAAGAAATTTAAATATCATTATAAAGGGGAAATGGATATTAAAAAAGGCTATGTGCTTATGGTGCATGGCGGAGTGAACATTGACAATTTTATAGCGCACATTTGTCCGTATATTGTTGGTAGAGAGAAGGCGATAGTGCATCTGAAAGAATACTACAGAAAGGTTTCAAAGAATAAAGAAAGTAAAGACACTATTCCTCAAGAGATAAAATTTACAGTGCAGAGGCTTAAGGAAGAAAAAGGAATTTCCTGGAGACGTTTGCAGGGGGAATGCGGCCTCTCGATGAGAGAGTTTGTGGGAGGTGTCCACAAATATAAAAAAGGATTCAGAAGAAGCACTATTAAGAAGTTAGGAATATTTTTTGGTTCTGATGAACTTCTTTCTGCCGCGTCTTCTGAGGTGTATTGGGATGCTATCACTTCGATAAAATATGCCGGCCCTAAGCCCACGTATGATTTACAGATAGAGAAATATCATAATTTCATTGCTAATGGCATAGTGGTGCATAATTCACATTCAACCGCGTACGCGCTTATCTCCTATCAGACCGCGTATCTAAAAGCAAATTTTGGTGCTGAGTTTATGGCAGCGCTTTTAACCAGCGAACGAAATAATACGGATAAGATCCGTGAATATGTGAATGAAGCAGGCCGTATGGGTATCAAGGTGCTTCCGCCGGATATCAATACCAGTTTTGCTAACTTTACCGTTACTGATGACGGTAATATCCGGTTTGGATTGCTCGCGATTAAAAATGTCGGTGGGGCTGCACTTACGAGTATTATTGAGGTGCGTAAAGCCGCAAAATTTGGCGGTATTTTTGATTTTTGCGAGCGCGTGGATTCACGTACGGTAAACAAAAAAGTAATCGAAAGTCTCATTAAATCAGGAGCAATGGATACGTTTGGTCTTCGCCGCGCGCAGATGGCGGCTATTCTTGATGGGGTCTTAAGCCGCGGGGCCGGGAAAAAGGATGCTTCTCAGCTTATGTTATTCTCTGCGCCAAAAAAAGAAGTAGTTCCCGACGTGGCGGAGTGGCCGCTTGCCCAAATTCTTAATTTTGAAAAAACCCTTCTGGGTATGTATATCACCAGCCACCCTTTACATGCGTACGGGACGCTTGTTAAACATATCGCGCGTGAAGAAATTGCTGCTCTCTATGAAGGTGAACGGGCCGGCGAGGTGATTGTGTGCGGGGTGCTTGAGAAGGTTAAGGTCATTACGACCCGCAAGGGTAATGACCGGATGGCGATCGTAAAGATTGAGGATGATACTGCGGGTCTTGACGTATTTGTATTTCCCCGTCTTTTTGAAGAGTGCAATTCTTTTTTAAAAGAAAAAGCCGTCGTGCTGCTCGTGGGCAAGCTTGAGTCCAAGGAGAAAGTTCCCAAGATTCTTGCTTCCAAGGTTATCCTTATGGAAAACATCGCTGCAAGCATAAAACAGGTTAACATTACCATCGAGAAGAACAAATTCCCGCTCGATAAGCTGCGCGGTATTTTCGTAAAAAGCAGAGGTACGATCCCCGTTGTCTTTACCCTCAAAAACTCAAAGATGGAAGGCATTAAGATCAAAACAGCCAATAATTTTTTCCTTAACCCCAGCGATGATGTGCTCAAGGAGCTCGATGCGCTCATCGGGCAGGAAAACCTATCACTTACGCTTTAACCTAAAAAAAGGTATTCGGACTGGCCGGGCATGAATGTGCAGCCGTTACCCTGCAAAACCGACCAGGAATTTTGCAGAAAACACGATTTTGTGCTCCGTCGCACGTAGCGGCGCTTTTTTGCAGGTATGATTTTGGAAAAAAGCGAAAAACTCATAATTTCATGATATAATTCATAAATGGGTTTATCCGGCCTCATAAACGCAATAATCAAAACATTCATCATAAAACATTTAAGTCTGAAAAACCTCTCGTTAACATTAGCCGCTTAACGCATTTGCCTTTTTGTTCTAGCCCGACAAAATAGCATTCTTTTGGCTGATTTTTCTGATATAATTACGTAGGTATAATCCACTGCGGGGCATAATGCCTCTAAGCCACGGCATAAGCAAAATATGGAAAGAAAAAAAACTATTCTTTTGACCGGCGCTACTGGTCTTTTGGGTTCGTATTTATTGAAACTTTTTCTCGAAGAAGGCCATAAAGTTTATGCCCTCGCAAGAAGCAAAGATCATATTAATGCAACCAGCAGGGTTATAAATTCCTTACGATTGTGGGATGAAACTATCTCTCCATCAAGCTATGCAGGAAAATTGATCGTAGTAGATGGTGATATTACATCTTCTGACTTCAAAATTGAAACAAAAGAGATCATTGCACTTTTTCGATCGGAAGTTGAAATGATTTTTCATTGCGCAGCCTTAACGCTTTTTCGAGCCCCCCTAGAGATAATGCGAAAAATAAATGTAGAAGGTACTAAGAATATTTTAGATTTTTCTTTGACTTGCCTGCGGCTAAAAAATATAAATTATATAAGTACAGCTTTTGTCGCGGGCAACAAAAATGGAATCGATTTTGACGAAAATATGTTGGAGTTGGGCCAGGGTTTTTATAATACCTACGAACAAACAAAATATGAAGTAGAAATATTGCTTAAAGATTACCAAAAAAAAGGCCTGATAATTTCTATTTTTCGTCCCAGCGTAGTAATGGGTGATTCTAAAGAGGGAAAGACTAATAATTTCCATCTTTTTTATGAACCAACTCGTTTTTTTTCCCAAGGATTCTTTCCCGCGTTTCCTATGAATTTAGATTGTTCGTTGAACCTTATAAATATAGATATCGCCGCTAAAGCAATTTTTATTCTAAGCGATATGGAAAAATCTGACGTTTATCATATCGTTTCCCCGGAAGATACTAATATGCATTTTTTTGCTAAACTCGCCTCTTCTTATTTCAATTTCGAAATGCCGGAATTTATTCCTGAAGAGAAATTTGACTTCAGTGCCTGGACTGATGGGCAAAAATTATTAGGCGGACCTTTCGTTCCTTATTGTAATTATAAGACGAAATTTGTATCACATAAAACACAACAAATTATGAGCCAATATAATTTTATATATCCTCAAATCAACGAGAGTAATCTTACTAAAATATTTGAATACTGCGATAAAGTTGGTTTTATAAAAAGGAAAAGACTATAAATCAAACATGAATATCTTTTTTATACTTAGCCTGCTTATTGCAATCACTAGTTTAGGATTATCTTTTTTTCTGCTGTCTAAAACATGGCAAAAACCGGTCAATAGAGTTTTTGGCCTTTTTGCTATCAGTATAGGAGTTTGGGGTTTAGGCGGGAGTGTCATATCTATTATCCCTAAAGCTAATTATCAATTAGCTCAGTTTTGGTGGCAAATTGCTTACACCGGTATAATTCTTATACCTGTACTTTATGCACGGTTTATTTTTGAATTCCTCGATCTGAAGAGGAAATTTTTTATTCGTACCATGTATCTAATAGGATTAATTTTCTTATTGCTAAATTGGTTCGATGGATCAAGATTTTTCTTAGGTGATTTAAAATTTATGTTTGGTCAATTCTATTGGCATGACTGGATTGAATCAAAAAGTATAAGTTATATTATTTTTTATCTAAGTTTTTATTGGTGTCTTCTGAGTTATCCTTTCTTGCTTTTATTATTAAATTTCAAAAAAACAACGGGATTGCGACGCGAACAAACGAAATATATTATTTTCGGATCTATATTTGGCTGGTTGGGGGGCGAATCAAATTTTCTGCCCGATTTTGGTATCAACATTTACCCCTTTCTCAACTTACTTACGCCTTTTTACACATTGATTGTTGCCTACGCCATCCTCAAGCATCGCCTCATGGACATAGACATCGTTATTAAGAGAACAACCGTTTACTCAATTCTGGTCTCCTTAATTACTATTCTCTATTTTACAATTATTTACATCACAGAATTACTCTTTCGACGGTTTGTTGGCTATAAATCAATACCCATGGCATTGGGTTTTATTTCTCTTTTTACTTTGATATTCCAACCTCTGAAGAATTTTATCCAGTCCTTTATAGACAAATATTTCTTCAAAGGCTCGCAAGCTACCCTAGCAGAAGAACTCCAAAAAGCGCAGGAAGAGCTAAAAAGGGCTGAACGTCTAAAGGCAGTAGGCACTCTTGCTGCCGGTATGGCGCACGAGATAAAAAATCCGTTAACAGGGATTATGACATTTACGGAGTATCTGCCTACCAAGTATACGGACCCTGCTTTTATAGAAAAATTCCATAAAATAGTTTCTACGGAAGTAAATAAGATAAACTCAATTGTCGAACAGCTCTTAGATTTCTCTAAACCAAAACCACTGAAATTACAAGAAGCTAATATACACAATATCATAGATCAGACACTTTCTCTGCTTAATAATGACATCATTAAGTACAAAATCAATGTGAGCAGAAATTACGACAACACCTTTCCTATGCTGCATATAGACCCTAACCAAATACAACAGGTATTTTGTAATTTTTTCCTTAATGCCATTGACGCTTTAAAAGAAGGGGGTGAATTGACCATTGCTACCCAACAGCTACCAGATAATGCTGAAATCACTATCAGCGACACCGGCCAAGGTATCCCTAAGAAAGATTTAGAACATATCTTTGACCCATTTTATACTACAAAAGAGACAGGGACAGGCTTGGGGATGTCGATTATTTACGGAATAATTAAAGAACATAAAGGCATTATTGGTGTAGAAAGTGAGGTAAATAAAGGAACGACGTTTACGATAAAATTACCTTATTGTATCAATTTTTGATACAAGAGGTTAATTCTATTCCATACGTATACGTACAATCAATAAATGGCGATTCTACTAGAATCGCTCTTTGACTTTTTTGACACAGTGACGCAGACGGGAAAAAAGCGAAAAACTCATAATTTCATGATATAATCAACAAAATGGGTTTATCCGGCCTCATAAACGCAATAATCAAAACATTCATCATAAAATTATTGCCTCGGTTTATCCTTCGGAAATTAGGCTACAATCGAGGAATCGCTTTTATTGCTAATCTTCCTAATACGGCTTCCGTGCCTCTTTCCGTACCTTTCAGAAAGCTGGTAATCGCAATAATGCGGCAACTTTCGCCGGTTGTTGTTTCTCCCCTAGGTGGTTTTAAGAATAAAGATGGGGCGGAGGTCAAGGGGTGGGTAATCCTTTGTCTGCTCACTGCCGCCGAAATTCTAACGCATGCAGATTTCGCAAGAAAACGAGTCGTGCAGGCCGCTTGCTTGGCAGAACGCATGGGCGTGGATATTATAACATTAGGCGCTTTTACCTCGATTGTAACGCATGACGGTTTGGACTTAATAGGTAAAACAAAAGTTGGGATTACAACCGGCAATCCATACTCCGCAATCGTGGCAATTCAAAATATGCGAGAGGCTGCTCGGTTGGTAAATTTAGACATTATCAATGCAACGGTCGCAATCGTCGGTGCTGCTGGGTCTGTTGGATCAGGTTGTGCTCAGTTTCTGTTAGGAAAGGTAAAAAAGTTTTTGCTTATAGATTGGCAATATAATGCTTTGCGCGAGTTATATGATACGATTAATCCAAAATCTACTAGTGTTGAAATGTTAAAAGATGTTCAGGGTATTGCTGCGGCTGATATTGTTATTCTTGTCACAAGTTCTGTCACCGGAATTATCGGAAAAGACTTATTAAAACCAGGCGCAATAGTAATAGACGGCGCAAATCCCCCCAATATTTCTAATGAAACGCTAAAATCAAGAAGTGATATTCTTGTGATTTCTTCCGCAATCGTAAAGGTGCCCGGTTTGCGTCATCCTTTTAATTTTAATCTGGGCTCAGGGGAAACATTCGGCTGTGTCGGTGAAGCTTTTGCTCTTGCCTGGACAAAGCATAAAGGTAATTATGCATTAGGTAAGGTTAGCGTACAACAGATGCAAGATATTGAAAGTATCGCCAGCGACGCAGGCTTTACCATCGCTCCGTTTCGTAATTCTCTTGGCTTAATTTCCAAAGAACAGATTGCTCATGTCCGTAACATAATACATTCTAATTATTTGAATACTGCGATAAAATAGGCTTTATAACCAAAAATAAAACATGCCTGCAAGAAAAAAACAATCAATAAACACAATAGTAGAAAAGATCGGTGAGAGTAAAAAACGAAAAATAATAATCGATTTTTTCTCTAAAGATATAGAAAATTTTGACCAGAGCATAAAGAATCTAGAGAAAAAAACACCCCTCAAGTCTTTCCCTAATAACAAAATTTGCTTATATGTTTTCCGACTTATGAATAAGTTATTAGATAAGGCACGAGTAATTGAAGAAATAATTAGCGATAAAACGCTTTTAAAAGCGATAAAGCAAGCGTTTAGAGAACAAATAGAATATTTTCTTGGCAAGAGCACGTTAATGCGTTGGGGGTATTATAAACCCTCCGGGCATCCCGGCGACTATGAATTAATAGAAGCATTTTATGATAATATGCCTCTTTCCAAAGGCATAGGTTTTTGTGGTGACAAATATATTCTTCAAGACGGCTATGTAGAAGCAGTTAAAATCAGAAAAGATTTGATGCTGCAAAAACTGGCTTCTTTTATAAAGGATAATACATCAAAACATCTAAATATTATGAATCTTGGGTGCGGATCAAGCAGGGAAATACGAGAGTTGTTTTCTACTGCTCATGTCTTAATTCCTCGCGACAAAAGAATAACATTTACCTTAATTGATTGGGACGAAAAAGCTCTAGAGTTTTCAAAGCAATCGTTATTAAAATATCGAAGTAACGATGCTATTGAATTCATATTTTTTAAGATAAACGTGCTCGATTTATATAAAAATTCTTCTCAATATACAAAAGCCCTGATGAAGCAGGATTTGATTTATAGTATTGGTTTGGCAGATTATATGCCAAATTTAGTTTTTGGCGAAATAATAAAATTTTGTTTTAGTTTATTAAAAAAGAAAGGTACTCTAACTATAGCGCACAAAAATATTAAAGTGCATAAAAGTGTTGCTTCCGATTGGGCATGCGATTGGCATTTTTATCCTCGCAGTATCGAGGATGTAATTAAAATTATTGACGAAAGTTTTGAAGACCATAAACGTAAAGTAGAAACTGTCAGTGAAAAAACAAAGCATATTTTTTTCGTGGATATAAGTAAACCATGAAGTCAAATTTTTATTTTGTGTCACATTTAGCCGCAGCATTACTTGTTCTGTTTTTTTCATTCTTTGTTTTTATAAAAAATAAAAAATCAAAAGTTAATCTTAGTTTTTCAATATTTGGATCAACAATTTTTAGCTGGCTTTTATTTTCTTCTTTTGCAGCTATTTCCGCCGAAAAAGAGATGAATCTTTTTTGGTTCAAAATGAGTTATATGGGTATTATTCTTATACCGCATACTTTCTTGTATTTTGTATCGTGCGTAACAGAAAAAAAGAATACTTTTATTATATTTTTCAGTTGGCTCTATGCCTTTAGTTTCATTCTATTGTTATGGTTTACTAATTTATTTATAGTCGGTATTTATGAATATCCTTGGGGGGTTTATCCTCGTGCTTTTCCAATCTCACACCTTCTATTTTTATCATCATTTATTATTTTGTTTGTATGCGCAATCCGTGCTTTAATCTCGAGAGTGATTGAAAAAGCTAATGTTACTACAGAAAAATTAAGAGCCACTTATATACTTATGGGAACTTTATTCGGAGTTTGCGGAAGTGTAGATTTTTTAGCTAACTATGGGATAAACTTTTATCCTTCTGGCTTCATTTTTATGATACTTTATCCTTCGATTCTAAGTTATGCCATCCTCAAATACCGCTTAATGGATATTCGCGTTGCTTTAACCCGCGCGGGAATTTTCATTGCTGTTTATACGTTTGTTTTAGGCATCCCGCTTTTAATTGGTTTCAAAACAGATAAATGGCTCTGGGCGATGCTTTTAATGGGCGTTCTTTCAAGCGTAGGGCCGTTTGTGTATAGCTATTTACGCCAACAGATTGAAAATGCGATCTTTAAGGAACAACAAAGATATCAGCAAGCCATCAAAGAATTAGCTAAACGGATGGTACAGATAAGAGACATGGCCACTTTGTCTAAGACGATTATTTCCGATGTGTTCAAAGTCGCGCAACCGGAATTTATTGTCCTGTACATATTTTCCAAAGATAGTAAATCATACGTACTCCAGGACAACAGTATAAAAAATAATTCTACGTTTGAGACAGACATTTCAGCGGATTCAATACTCGTAGAGAATTTATCCCGTAACAAACGGCCGGTGATTCTTGAGAGCGGTTTTTCCTTAGATTTACCGCTGGAAACGCTTATTGTGCCTTTCTTCGCGGAAAGCAGCCTCTATGGCATAATGTTTATCGGTCCTAAGCCGAAAAAGGCTGTTTATATAGAATCAGATTTCATTGCTTTTGATATTCTTTCTTCTCAGGCGTCCTTAGCCATCGAAAATTGTCTCTTCTGGCAGGAGGAAAAAACTCGAATAGCAAAAGAAGAGCAGATAAAACGAATGCAGGCCATGGATCATTTCTCTGCGGCCATGGCTCATGAAATAGACAATCCCATCACTGCAATAGCCGGGCAATTGCGTTTGATAGAGCTTATCCTTAGCGAAAAATTTAAAGACTTGATTCCTGCCCAAGACTTAGCTGAATTAACTACTTATGCCGGTACAACGGTAACTAATCTTGGAAGAATATCGAAAATGATAAAGGCAGTAAGGGAATTTTCCAGGCAAGATACGGGCGAATTTTCGCTTTTATCAGTGGAGGAGGCTGTCGATTTTACTTTAGCGATAGTTGGGCCGCAGGTCAAATACAAAAAAGTATCTTTCACCAAAGAAATAGAAGATAACCTTTCTGTACGCGGCAACAGGATTTATCTGGCGGAAGCTTTGATGAACTTAATCGTCAATAGTATGCATGCGGTTCAAGATAAACCGGAGTGGCAGGGAAAAATAGATTTAAAAGTTAAAAAAGCCGGTAGAGAAAAATGTCTTATTGAAATACGCGATAATGGTTATGGTATAAAAAAACATCTTCTTGAAAATATTTTCTTAGATTTTGTCAGCACTAAGGCTTCTTCTGAAGGAACGGGGATGGGGTTAGCTAGAGTAAGAAAAATAATCCAAATGCACAGCGGCAAAGTATGGGCGCAAAGTGAAGGCGCCGGTAAAGGGGCAACTTTTTTTATCGAACTTCCCTTGGCAGAGAAATAGAAAGGAGGATTAATTATGGAGAAGCGCAAGGTTCTTATAGTGGAGGATGAACAGGACATTTGCCAGTTTATGAAAAGGATGCTTGAATTAAAAGGATGCGAAGTTTTTACCGCTCTCACCGCGCAAGAAGGCTGGGAAATTTTTCAAAGAGAAAAGCCCCAAGCTTGCTCTATCGATATTCTTCTTTCCCATTCAGAATTTGACGGCACAGAACTTTTAAGAAGAATAAGGCAAATAGATAAAAACGTTTTGTGCGTAATGGTAACGCGTATCGATGACAAAAAAACTATGAATGAAGTGGAAGAACTAGGGATTGACGGAATTTTCATAAAACCTCCCGCGGCAGGAGAGCTGGATAATTTAATCGACCAGCTCGCGCATGGCAAAAGAAAGGAGGCATAACGATGGCAAATCCATTACCAAATGAAGCTGAACTTTATGCAAGAATGGAAAAAGAGCATATCAACGTGCATCCGCTTGTATGGGAATTCATTAATCATCATGTGAGAAATGATCTTAACTGGATTACGATGTGCATAGGTTTGCATCGTTCAACGCCGCGCTGGATACTGCGGCTTGCTTCTTCTCTTATCAGCCTCTTATACAAAATCTCCCGTCAACCGGGAGAGCCGCCCCCTGATCTTTTGAGCGCTTTTAACGGCACTATTGAGAGAGTAAAAAATATCGACAGATTTTTAAAAAATTTGCGAGAGAAAACCTGTCCTGCTTACGATCTTTAATAAGGCAATTCCCCGCAGCTTGCTGCGCGGTAGTTCATTTGGTGCTTTACGATTCTGATCCTGACCCACTTGACACCTGTTAAAAGGATGTTAGACTACATTCATGCGAAAACGCGATATTGTATTAAAAATCAGCCAGGATACGGGTATAAAACAGGTTGTCGTTAAAGATGTAGTGCAACGCACGTTTGATACTATTTTTGAGACGCTTAAGAACGGGAATCGTATTGAGCTGCGAAATTTCGGTGTTTTCCTTGTTAAGAAAAGAAAGAAACGCATCGGTAGAAACCCTAAAACCGGCGCGGTCGTGCCCGTCCCTGAGAGACTCACCGTTGTATTCAAGCCTGGCCTGGGAATGAAGAAGGTCTTTAGATAACCCCACTGGTTCATGAAAAAAACATATAGTGGCGTACGGGGAACGACTGATTTTGCTCCACCAGCGGCAGCATTGTTTAGCGAAATATGCGTCCGCGCCCGAGCGATAGGTAACCTTTTCGGCTACGAAGAGATTATATTGCCTGTTCTTGAAGAAGAGGGAGTTTTTAGCCGCGGCGTAGGGCAAACCAGCGACATCGTTGAAAAGCAGATGTTTAGGCTCGCGCGGCGTTCCGAAGAAGCATCAGGCGACATTGTGTTGCGGCCGGAAGGAACTGCGCAGGTAGTGCGATTCTATCTTGAGAACGCCCTCAACAAACAAAGCGACTTTTATAAGTTTTTTTATATCGGTCCGATGTTTCGCGGAGAGCGGCCGCAAAAAGGAAGGCTGCGTCAGTTTCATCATATCGGCGCCGAGGCTATCGGTTCAGACAGCGTGCATCTTGACGCGGAAATGATTATGCTGGCATTCGCCATACTTGAGGCGGCGGGAGTAAGAGACAAAGAACTCGTTGTCAATACCTTAGGGTGCGCTGCCGATAAAGAAAGATTTTCTCAGGCGCTTACGAACGATTTGCGTACGCATCAGGCTGCGTTATGTCCCGACTGCGGCCGGCGCCTTTCCAAAAACCCCTTGCGGGTTCTTGATTGTAAACAGGATCAATGCAAGCGCCTTGTCTCAACGTTGGGGCTTTCCGATAAGCATCTGTGTGAAGATTGTAAACGGCAATTTAAGCTGTTGCGTGAACTTCTTGACGCATTGGCGATACCGTACCGGCATAATCCCCATTTAGTGCGCGGCCTTGATTACTATACGAATACGGTATTTGAAATTACCTCAAAACGTTTGGGCGCGCAAGATGCGATCGGCGCCGGCGGCCGCTATAATAATTTAATCAGCCAATTGGGCGGCCCCGATGTTCCGGCGCTTGGCTTTGCGCTTGGTCTTGAGCGGGTGATATTGGCGCGCGAGGCGTCACAGGACGCCCGTGGTTTCGATGTTTTTGTTGTTTCGATCGGTGAAGCCGTGCGCGGCAAAGGGTTTAGCCTTTTGGGGGCAGTACGAGCCGCAGGTATTGCCGCGGATATGGATTATTGCGCGAAGTCGCTTAAAGCGCAAATGCGTTGCGCGACGCGCCGCGGCGCGCGTTTCGTGGTAATTATCGGCGAGGAAGAACAGAGGGAGAACGTTGTTGTGATAAAGAATATGGAGGCGTCAACGCAAGAGAAAGTTTCACAGGATGATTTTGTTGAATTCTTGCGTCAACGTATTACCGTTACACCCAGGAGCGTTCTATGATGCGAACGCACACATGTGGAGAATTGTCGGCCGGTGACATCGGCAAAGAGGTTATCATCTGCGGTTGGGTTGCGAGTCGTCGCGATCACGGAAAAATAATTTTTATTGATATCCGTGATCGTTACGGTATCACGCAGGTTGTTTTTTTCCCGAAACCCGATCCGGTCGTGTACGAACAGGCAAAAAAGTTGGGCAGCGAATTTGTGATACGCGTGCGCGGTACGGTCAACACGCGGCCCAAGGGAACCGAGAACCCGAAGCTTAGCACCGGTTTTATCGAAGTGGGAGCGGCTGAGTTAACCATACTTAATACGAGCGCGGAACTTGCGTTTGTTATTGATGACGAGATCGAAGCGGGTGAGGAGACGCGTCTGGTGCATCGCTATCTTGACCTGCGCAGAAAAAAGATGCTTGATAAAATGGTATTGCGTCATCAGTTTAATCAGGCTTTACGCGCCTGCCTCGATAAACAGAAATTTCTTGAAATCGAGACCCCGTTTCTTACGAAGTCAACTCCCGAGGGCTCACGCGATTATTTAGTCCCCTCAAGGCTTAACCCGAATAAATTCTACGCTCTTCCGCAATCCCCGCAGCTTTTTAAACAGATATTGATGGTCGGAGGAATCGATCGTTATTACCAGCTGGTACGTTGTTTTCGCGATGAAGACTTACGCCGGGACCGCCAGCCCGAATTTACACAGCTCGATATCGAGATGTCCTTTGTTGATGAGAATGATGTGATGAGCCTTGCCGAGGGCCTTATCGCGGCCGCCTTTGGCCAGGTGCTGGGCATCGAAATTAAAACACCATTTATTCGCATTCCTTACAAAGAGGCGATGGAAAAATACGGGTCTGATAAACCTGACGTCGGCCAGGGGGAGTATCGATTCTCGTGGGTCGTTGACTTTCCACTTTTTGAATACAATGACGACGAGAAACGCTGGCAGGCGTGTCATCATCCGTTTACCGCGCCTCAATCCGATGACGTCGGGCTTCTCGATGGTGATGTTTCAGTGGTTCGTGCGCGAGCGTATGATCTTGTTTTAAATGGTCAGGAAATTGCCGGCGGTTCGGTAAGAATACATTCTCAAGAGATGCAGGAAAAAATTTTTCAGATTCTGGGTATCAGCGCAGAAGATGCGCAGAAGAAATTCGGGTTCCTGCTGCGCGCGTTTACCTACGGTGCGCCGCCGCATGCGGGTATTGCATTTGGCCTTGATCGTCTGTACGCGATTATTACCGGATCTGAAAGCATCCGTGACGTGATCGCGTTCCCGAAGACCCAAAAAGGAGTTTGCCCTCTCACGGAAGCGCCATCGGCAGTGGATGACGCGCAATTACGAGAGCTTTATTTGAAGTTGGTGGAAGAGAAGAAATAAGCGATTAGCGTTTAGCGATTAGCGGATAGTGTAGATTCCACATCTTCCTACTACACGCTACACGTTATAGGTAACACCCGGTCAGATCGCACCCGGCGCTTAAAGCACCCAGCACTTAGAGGGATGGTGCTGGTGTCGCCCTTCTGGGCGAGAATTGCGCCGGTATGCACTTATCGGCTACACCCGACGCTTAAATGTATTGCGTCGGTATGCGCTTGCTGCGCAACACCCGGCGCTTATCGGAATTGCGCCGGTATGCACTTTCTGTGCAAGGAGGTTTCATGAGTAAATATCTTGTCTTATTTGGCTTTGTTTTTTTGAGCGGCTGTTTAGCGAGAACATATACGCTTACCAAGCCCCGCGTTGACACCGAGATCAAGGGTAACCGTGGATATCTCTCAGGGGCTCCCGCGCAGGAGACAGTCGCGCCTTCGAGGCTTGGCGATACGCGTAAAACGTCGGTATTGGAAATAGAGCTTGGTCCGCATCCCCGATCGTCAGCATCTAAAACTCTCGTAACCGCACCCCGGAGAAAAGCTGTTCAGAAAGAGGATTCATCGCAAGGCATTGCGTCCCAGGAGACTGAGGAGATTGTCGATGAGATCATAGAGGAGACAACCTATCGCGAATATATTGTTGAAAAAGGAGATACCTTGCAGAAAATTTCACAGAAATTTTATGGTACAACGAAGAAGTGGCAGATGCTTTACCAAGAAAATAAAGATATTTTGAAAGGCCCGGATAAGGTCTATCCGGGGATCAAGATCAGGATACCGCAGGAGAAGCAGTAGAGAGAAGGACATGGGATGTTGGACGTTCGCTCGCACGGCGCTCGTTGCGCCAGGCTCGTTGGGACGTGGGACGTAAGACGTAGGACGATCAGAAAACATGGAAAAGATTATTGAGATTCAAGACAGTGCCGCGCTGCGAGAGATTTTTGGCGTTGAGGATCGAAACCTGCGTTTTATTGAGAAGCAATGCAAGGTAAAGGTCTCTCTTTCTCCCCAGGGCATCACCGTAAAAGGATCATCCGCGGACATCGAGCGCGCGGGCGGGCTTGTTCAAAAAATTATAAGTTTAGGCGCGGCAGGCCTGGTGTTTAGCCGTGATGAATTTCAGGGGTATTTGGCCGCGCAGGATACCGAGGCTTCAAGAAATCCGACCGGGATAAAAGTTCCTTCAGCGAAAAAGAAGATAGTCCTTGCCAAGACCGAGGGCCAGGAAGAATATGTGAAGGCCATAAAAGATTATGATATAGTTTTTTCGGTCGGGCCGGCCGGAACCGGAAAAACCTATTTAGCGATGGTCATGGCGGTTAATTGGCTGATGGAGAAAAAAGTCAGACGTATTATTCTGACGAGACCGGCGCGCGAAGCCGGAGAGTCGCTCGGATTCCTGCCGGGCGGAATGCAAGAGAAATTAGGCCCGTATCTTCGTCCTCTGTATGACGCGCTGTACGACATGATGGAGGCCGAAGTCATCGAAGATTATCTTGAAACCGGGATTATTGAGGTAGCGCCCCTTGCCTATATGCGTGGCCGGACCTTAAATAACGCGTTCGTGATTCTCGATGAGGCGCAAAACTGCACTGCCGAGCAGTTGAAGATGTTTTTGACGCGTTTGGGATTTGACTCCAAAGCAGTTATCACGGGCGATATTACGCAGAGCGATCTACCCGGCGGAAAACCTTCCGGCCTTACCGGGGCGATCGGGATATTACAATCTATCAAGGGCATTAAATTTATTTATTTAACAAAGAAGGATGTCGTCAGGCACCCGCTTATTCAACAGATCATTCAGGCGTATGAAGATTCGCATGCTGCGGCATCCCGATAGGAGTATATGGTGACCCCATGACGTTATCTGCATGGAAAAAAGAAATTAGCCTTGGTAATATGTTTACTACGCTGTTCTTTTTCGCCGCGGCGGCGTTTATTTTTAATGCGTACTCTATTGATTATTCCCCGCTGTTTATCGCGTTAATACTTATTGCGTACGCTCGGTATATCAAGAAGATAGAAAATCTTCCTCCGTATCTTGACGTGTATCTTCTCGGGTCGCTGGCGATCTTGATTTCTCTGGTGACAACGGTATTCTTCAAAATTTCTGGCTATGGGATAGCCGCGATTGGTTTCGCTATTCTCGTCACCGTTCTCTTTGAGAATCTTGAATTTTCGTTGCTTTTTTCTTTTTTTATTTCAGCCATGGCGGCGAGCATTGAGGGAGGTAATTATGGCGTGGGGGTAAGCCTTTTTACCGGTTCCCTTATCGCGGCGAAACTCTCCTTTCGTATTCGTCACCGTTCCCAGCTTATGAAAGCAGGCCTTATTGGCGGCGTCGTTCAGTTTTTGACTGCCTTTATTCTTAACAAGGAACAGAGTTTTCTTTTCTTCCCTGCTATCGATATTCATCTTCTCCAAATTTGTCTTTTGAACGGTTTAATCTCAGCAATCGTGGTTTTAGGAATATTGCCGCTCTTTGAGTATGTTTTTCGCGTCGTGACCAACATTTCACTTCTTGAACTTTCCGATTCAAATCACCCGCTTCTGCGGCGGCTTATCTTGGAAGCGCCGGGAACCTACTCGCATTCTCTGGTAGTCGCTAATCTAAGCGAAGCGGCAGCTGACGCTGTCGGGGCAAATTCACTCCTGGCGCGTGTCGGCGCGTATTATCATGATGTCGGTAAGATGCTTAAGCCAAACTATTTCGTGGAAAATCTTGTCGGTTACCGCGATGTGCACAAAGATTTAAAACCTTCGATGAGCAAGATAATTATTATGAATCATGTTAAGGATGGGATAGAGCTTGGGCGGCAGTATCATCTTAACTCCCGTATTATTGATTTTATCGAGCAGCATCACGGAAAGACGCTCGTGTATTATTTCTATCAAAAGGCTAAAGAGCTTGACCCCGAGAAAGAGCACGAGGAGGATTACCGGTATCTTGGCCCCAAGCCCCAAAGTAAAGAGGTCGTTATTGTGGCGCTCGCTGATTCGATTGAAGCGCTCTCGCGCACACTCGATGAGCCCACGCCGGCACGCATCGAGGAGACGGTTCGGGGGGTTGTGCGAAAAAGATTCCTGGAGGGCGAGCTCGATGAAAGTAACCTCACCTTGAATGATTTGGAGAAAATAACCCAGAGCTTTATCCGCATGCTTAATGCCCTTTTCCATAGCCGCATTACTTACCCTAAAGACAGTAACCCATAAGAACTCTGCGAGCGCGTGCATGAGCATTGCCCTTCTCAACAAACAAAAAACCCGTCTTAACGCGATTCGGTTGCGCGCACATCTTGCAAAGGCTTCCCGGTTTCTTGGGATATCAAAACGGGACGTTTCATTTGTTTTTTGCGATGATGTGTTTATCCGGCGCCTACACGCAATATACTTCAACGATAACAGTGCCACCGATGTCATTTCGTTTTGTTTTGCCGAAAAGCGTACTGATCGATACCTGGGAGAAGTGATTGTTTCTGTCTCGTGCGCCCGCGCGTGCGCCCACCGGTACGGTATGACCTTTGAGCAAGAACTTATGTTGTATTGTATCCACGGTATGTTGCATCTTATCGGTTACGACGATCGTACGCGTGCAGGCCGCGTGCGCATGGAGCGCATGCAGCAGAGAATTCTTAAGAAAGTATTGAAGGCTTCAAGGTCACCAGCCACCAGTAAAAACGGGTGACCTTGTCCCTCCAGGGAAGGCTTCGCACCCCCTGACGGGAGGCTTCGCACCCCCCTTCGGGGAGGCTTTGCACCCCCCTTGACGGGAGGCTTCGCGCTAACTTTGTGACGTGGTGACTTTTTATGATAGCTCGTGATCTCGGATTCGTTCTTCGCCGCTACAATTTCAGAGAAACAAGCGTGATTGCCAGCATCTATACGCGCAAATTTGGAAAGATTACTGGAATTCTCAAGGGTTTTTATACTCCCAAAAAGGAATTCGCTTCACCGCTACAAGCGTGTACTCTGCATGAGTTCGTATTTTATCCCAAGAAAAGAGAAATATGGCTTGTTTCATTCGCGGAACTGGTGCGTGACTTCCCGTATTTACGTGTAAGCCTGCCGCGCGCGCGTGTGGCCGCGGCATGCATCAACATCGTTGAACGCACAATGCAGCTCTGGGATGATAACCAGGCGGTATTTTCGCTGCTGGAAGATTCTTTGATAGCGCTCGGCAAGGAAGATGAACGAAAAGTGCTTTCAATTTTTCTTATCAAGTTCTTAACGGTTTCCGGTTTTAAGCCGGAGTTTACCAAGTGTATCTGCTGCTATGGGTCTTTTGCGGGAACATTTTTCTTTAGCGTATCAAGAGGTGGGCTTTTGTGTCCATCCTGTCGCGCGCACGCTCCCGATAGCCGCAAATTGAGCAGGGAGGCATCGCTTTCTCTCTTGTATATTCAAAACAATGATTTTCCTCATGTAACACGCCTGCATCCGACGAGCTCATGCGCCAAGGAGATGTTTCAGGTCCTGCGCGGATTCTTGGCCTATCATTTGGATATGGATGTTTTACCGCAATGAGAAAGCGATGAGCGTAAAAGCACGGTTCTATGGTGTAGGTTGTAGGGTGAAGGCTCTAGGGTTTTTAACCTAGAACCTTGAACCTGGAGCCTGAGGCTTGAAGTAAGGTGTTATCCGGTATTTATGGTATAATTACTTTTATATGAAAAGAATAAGTGAATGTATCGGTAAGGAATTGGTTTGGAAGCCGCGCCATTTTTTCAGTAACTCATATGAGCTGTTTTTTGACAGCGAGATTATTGCTCGTCTTGAGGTAGCATGGTTTCGTTTTTCTGCCAGGGCGATAACCGCTGATGGCGAGTGGAGATTTCAGTTAAAAGGTTTTTGGCAGCGGAAGATCATTATCGTTGATTCCCGTGCGAATAGAGAGGTTGGACAATGCAGCGTCAGTTGGTTGGGGAGAGCAACGTTCGTTACGTCTTCGGCGCAGGAATTTTTCTGGGTTTGGCGGGGATTTTTAGGATTAACCCACGCGTGGGTGTCGGGTGGGTCCGATATACTTCTCTTGAGATGGAAATTTTCTAAGACTTATGTGGAATTTGGTCAAGGCGCCGATATCTCACGTTTTAGCGCGCTCCTTTCATGTCTTGGAAAATATCTTTTGATTTTGGAGCAATCGCGAAATAATAACACATAATAAGAGAGGGGCGTGTGATGATTTACGAAAACAGAAAAGTGGATGCGATTGAAGAAAAAGCAAAGAAAACCTTAGGCCAGACATTTTTTCCCGATGATGTTGACCCGGGAATTTTGCAGACGATCGCCTATGAGTATCCAAAGCGCGTAATTGACGTTGAATTGACAACCTCGGAGTTTACCTGCATCTGCCCTTATTCGGGCCTTCCTGATTTTGCCACCATCATTATTCGCTATGTTCCTCGCGCGCGGCTTATTGAGCTAAAATCCTTAAAGTATTATTTCTACGCGTTTCGTAATGTAAAAGTGTATAACGAGCATGCGGTCAACAAAATCCTTGAGGATTTAGTGCGCGTGGTTAAGCCCCGTTCAATGACCGTGATTGGTGAGTTTACGGTTCGCGGAGGAGCGACGAATAAAGTTACGGCGCAGTATAAAACACGAGCGTATAGCGTTTAGCGTGTAGCGTATAGTAAAGAAGCGATTAGCGTGTTTAGTGGGGATAATGAAGAAGTGACAAAATTACTAAAAAACTATATTACTAAACTTTCTTTAAACTAATGATTTCATATCTGGATTTTACTAATCGCTATACGGTGCGAAGCCTCCCCGAAGGGGGCTAGAAGCTCTGTGCAATACGCAATACGTTAAATATTTGTTATGAAGAACCAAGACGTGGCCGGTATATTTAGGGATGTAGCAAATATCTTAGAGCTTAAAGGGGATAATCCTTTTCGCATCCGCGCATACGCGCGGGCTGCGTTAACCATTGAAAGCTTGACGCAGGATCTTGATGCGCTTATCCACGATGATATGCTTCAATCTCTTCCGGGTATCGGTGTTGATCTTGCGGCAAAAATTAAAGAAATCGTTGCGACGGGAAAACTTTCCTATTATGAGAGATTGCAGAAAGAAATACCGCCGGGTTTAGTCCAGATGCTTGCGATACCCAGTCTTGGCCCAAAGACCGTAAAAAGTATTTATGACGCATTGGGTATCGATACGGTTCGCAAGCTCGAAGCTGCGGCTCGTGCCGGAAAACTTAGGGTTGTTGAGGGTATAAAAGAGAAAACACAGGAGAATATTATTAAGGGTATCGCGATCCTTAAACAGGGGAGAGAGCGTGTACCTTTGTCGTTTGCGCTTGGTCTTGCCAATGAGTTTGCCGTGCGGCTTAATTCAATTAAAGAGGTTGATGCACTTGAAGTTGCCGGATCCCTGCGGCGCAGGAAAGATACAATTAAAGATATTGATATTTTGCTTGTTTCAAAAAAGCCCTCCGTTGTTATGAATACGTTTGTCGCATTGCCGCTGGTGAAGCAGGTTCTTGCGCACGGAGAAACAAAATCATCGGTTATAGCCGGAGAGCACTCTATGCAGGTTGACGTGCGGGTAGTGTCCAGTGAAAACTTTGGTTCGGCATTGATGTATTTTACCGGCTCAAAAGAGTTTAATATTACGATGCGACAGCTTGCCATCACATACGGCTGTAAGATAAACGAGTACGGAGTATTTAGGGTAAAAGGGAAAAAAGAGCAGTGGGTGGCTGGTAAAACTGAAGAAGATATCTTTTCTTTTTTTGATATGGGATACATTGCTCCTGAATTGCGGGAAGATAGGGGGGAAGTGCTCGCGGCGCGAGCCCATAAACTTCCCCTGCTTATCGAGCTTGACGATATAAAAGGCGATTTTCATGTGCATTCAAAATATAGCGATGGTACTGCCGAAATTAGCGATATCGCCGCAGTCGCTGCGCGTCGTGGTTATAAATATATCGGTATTTGTGATCATTCTATGAGTCTTAAGATCGCCGGAGGGCTCTCGGTGCGGCAGGTACACAAAAAAATAGCCGAGATTCGCGCGCTTAATAGAACAAGCGTGACACGGCTTTTAGCCGGCACGGAAGTGGATATTGATTCTAGAGGCGTGCTTGATTATCCGGAAAGCGTATTGCGCGAGTTTGATCTGGTAGTGGCGGCAATCCATAGCGGCTTTAAGCAATCAAAAGCGCAGATCACCCGGCGTCTGGTCGCGGCATGCAAGAATAAAGCGGTTAACATTATCGCGCATCCCACGGGTAAGTTGTGGGGCATGCGCGAGCCGTATGATTTCGATCTCCAAGAGGTTCTGCGCGCCGCAGCGGACAATAACGTGGCTATGGAAATAAATTGCCATCCCCAGCGTATCGATTTAAATGATATAGCGGCGATGCGCGCGAAGAAGTTTGGCGTAAAAATTTCTCTGGGTACTGATGCCCATACATTGGATCAGCTTTCCAGTATCGAGCTTGGAGTAACTACTGCGCGCCGGGCGTGGCTTACGAAGCATGATGTTATTAACTCGATGGGGTACGAGGTGCTTACGCAGTGGTTAAAAAAGAGGCTAAAGAACGCAGATGAAGCGAATGTATCGAGAAGTGGTTAGTGTATCGTGCGTTACTGTCAAAGCATACCGAATTTTCTTTTTGTTTTTCATAGCTTCTGTTCCCATAGTGTTTTTAGGAGCCTGTAGCCGGCAGCCCGTAACGCGTACTTTTGTTGCTGCCGGTACGTATCTTGAAGTAAAATCGCCCGATACCCGCGCCGCCGGGATTGTGTATGAAGAATTCAAGCGCCTTGAGGCGATTTTTAATTTTTATAGTCCGGATTCTGAACTCTCGCGGCTCAACCGTACTTTTCAGGAACCGGTAAAAGTTTCCTCGGAATTACTTGAAGTCTTGCTCTTGGCTCAGAAAGCGACAAGGGCAACCGAGGGAGCTTTTGATGTCAGCTACGGCGCGCTCTTCGCACGTTGGAAAGAGTGCATCAAAAGCGGTACGGGGGAGTTTCCACGGGAAGAGGAAATAACGGCGCTGCGGGAATCAGGTGGTATGCAGAATATTGAGATCAACCAGAGCGCCGGCACCATTACGATCAAAAAAGAAGGGCTTAAAATAGATTTAGGCGGTATTGCCGAAGGATATATGGTTGACCGCGCCGCCCGCAAGCTTCGCGCTGCAGGAATTACCAGCGCGCTTATTAATGCCGGCGGTGATATTTATTGTATGGGTATGAATTTCAGTAAACCCTGGGTTATCGGTATCAAAGACTCACGCGGGCTTACCCATATTGTCCAAGCCGAGAAGCTTGTTGATGCAGCGGTTACGACCTCCGGAAACTATGAACAGTTTTTCGAGCATAGAGGGAAAAAATATTCTCATCTTATTGACCCGCGTACCGGATTTCCGGTCCAGAGTAATGTGGTTAGCGTTAGCGTTATTGCCAAAGATTGTACCGCTGCTGATAGCCTTGCGACTGCATTCTTTGTGATGGGTCTTGAGGCAACAAAAGTTTATATTAACGCGTACCCTCGAGGTATGCGCGCGTTTTTTTTGACATCGGAAAATGGTATTGAGAGCATGGAGACGGTGGAGTAAAGAAGCTAGGAAGCTCGTGGCTTACAGGGAAGATGGCAGATTGCAGATGACAGATGGCAGATAGAGGGACGAGGGATGAGAGACGCAGATTGCCGCGAAATCAACGCAGATTTACGCAGATAAAAAAGAGATTTTGTATCCTCGTTACTTACAATCTTTGCTTTAATTTTAAAACTTGACCTATTTTTGTGGAGGGATAGTATAATCATTAATGAGTGATTATATGAGGCTAAAATTTAGGTAAATTTATAGGGTAACTCTTAAAGGGATTGCCTTTTTTGACCAAGGATACGAGAAAAATGGACGAAGGAAAATTATTTGTAAATCTTCACAATATTCTTAAAGGATATAAAAACAAATGTAGATTTTTAACCGAGCTAAAAACTTCATTATTTACTAAAAAAACATCTTATCAGCTTGATTTTGATATTATAATCATTCAGTTGCAAAACAGGGTAGAAGACATTTTTGACCGTATTCTAAGAACTTATACAAGACCTAAGCAAAAAGAGGAATATTTATATAACGATGAGATAATGAAAGATACTGCAGCAAAATTTACCCCCGAGGAGGTTAGGAACTTGATTATTTTTAATCTTGGTTTTAGTGAGAAAAAGAATTTGATTTTCAAGCTTTTTAAGGTATCTAAATCGACGAAAACGATAATTGATAAACTTAATGAAATGAGAAATGCAATTGCCCATAGATATAGCGAAGACGATAAAAGATTTATTTATAAAGAAAAGAACGTTTTACATGATCCAAACACACTTATTAATTTTTTTAGAGACAATTTCGAGGGTATTATTGAGATTCTTGAAATCGAAACTAAGCTACTAGATGCCATAGATAAAGCCGAAGGTGAACTTGGTTGAAATTCAATGTGAGCCTTGAGCAGAGAAGAATGAACAAAAAACAATCAATCATAATATTGGTGTTATTATTTATTCCGATAATTAGTTGTTTTGCCGCCAGAGACTATCTCATAGACAAAGGACAGAAGCCTGACGAGTCAACTTTCCATGAATACAAGATTGACTTGGATGGCGACAAGAAACCAGAGTTAATCAAAGTTATGTATGGCCCTGGTGTATCTGATAAATACCTTGAGATAGAAGTCTATAAGGCAGGCAAACTCATATCTCGTCTCAAGGGCAAGTTCGGTATCCAGTCCAACTACAAGATAGAAGATATAGATAAGGACGGCAAAAAAGAAATCATCATCTGGAGCGGCATCTGGGATCCGCGCCTGTCTGGAGAGGATGGCGTGACGGAAGCAACGTACGAAGGTCACAGCAGTCCGCACAGATATATCGTAGCTACCTATAAACTCATAAGGGACGATTATTACCTTTGGAAGATATACACTACCAAGAAGAAGTACGAGCCGTTTTGTGAAGAGCAGCCAAAAGAGTAAGGAAGCAAGAACGTTGAAACAAAAGGAGTGAAAAATGAAAAAACTAATCTTGTTTTTAGTATTCGCTTTTCTATCCTTGTCCAGCACCGCTTTTGCTGATATTAAGACTGAAGCAGATATGCTCAAGAAAGATTTGATTAGTTTCCATAACAAAATGGCAGCTTATCAAAGAGAAGAATCCGAGCCTTCCAATACTATGTATAATAAGTTATATACAGATCAAGCGGGCGAACTATTTGTTTTTACGAATATAAGCCGAGCATATTTAAACTATGCACGTTTTCTGCTCGATGAAATTAAATGGTTAAAACTAGACTCAGATAACGAATTAGTTAGGGGATATTTAAAAAATAGCTTATCTAATTTTAATAAAGAAGGGGAATTTTATGTTAAATATTTAGCTTACCATATAGAATTTGCAAAGAATCTAGAAATGACTAAAAAATTACAGATTTTGAAAGAAGATATAGCCGCGCTTCACACTAAGATTAAAAAATTTAGCGATAATATTTCTACAAAATAAAGGTAAATATCAAAAACAATCAAAGCAAATGTGGAAATATTTCGAATGTGAAAGATGTGGTAAGTGTTGTGAAGAAGCTGGATTACCTTGGGACCCAAATCGTAGTCAAAGGATTGCTCAATTTCTTGGTATTTCTGTTGCTGAATTGGTAGAAAAATATTATGGTAAAATTTGTTCTGACGATAAGCAATGGGAAAGTGAAGAAACAAAAAGAACACCGTGTCCGTTTCTTAAATTTAAAAATATGCAAAAAAGTTGTGCTATCTACACGGTAAGACCTGAACCATGCGAGCTCTATCCTTTAGAAACTGATTTTGGAACTTGCGGGGTTGAATGTCCTGCTGCCAAGAAATTTTATAAAAGAATTGTGAATAAAGACAAAATTAATAATTAAAATCTTTAGCCGCAAGGCGAGGATTTTTTTTGTTTATGGGTATTATAAAAACAAAGTCAGTATTCGGATAGGTTTGAAATGCTCTGGGTAGCTGGTAGAAAGGCAAAAGTTTTAGCATGATGCGAAGGCTAAATGGCGATGGGTAGGAACGAAGAATGAATAAAAAACAAGCAATAATTATCTTGCTTATTACGTTTCTAGCTATCCCCAAATGGGTGTTTCCAAAGGAGAAGGACCCTAAACATTGGACAGAACTATTAAATAATGTTGACAAGATATCTGGGATGGACGCAAGCAAGATTTCTGAGGAGCAATTTTATGAATATGAGCAAGCCTTAATTACTGGGTTTAGTGGTTCCGGAGGTAACTTTCTTGGGGAAAAAGAGATAAATTGGTTGACTAAAATGGAAGAATCCTTTAAGAAGCGAGGAATTACGCTAAAAGATACATGGCATAGACATTATGTTATCGCTGATTCATACTTTAACGATGAGCGATATTCTAAAGCTCTCGAGGAATTTAAGAAGCTTGGGGATCGGCCAGGTATTGAACTTAGTGAATGGATGGTTAGCAACAAAGGGATAACAGACGGTGTTATTAAAATAATGGAGTATAAGGGTAAGATTCCCCACGATTCATTGGAAAGCGGAAGCGCTCGAGCGGAAGATAAGCGCTATCTCTTTATCTCATGTTTTAAAGGTCCTGTTTATCGATACAATAAAGTAACAGATATGCATGCCATTGTGTATGCTCCCGAATTCAAATACGATTGGTCAGATAATCTTTCATTTGATGGAGAGCTTCTTACCATCACGCTCAGAGACGATGCGGGTATATTTATATTTAATAATGTTTCTAAGGAGATAAAGCAACAATCTAAAAGCAGATCAATAAAAAACAATTAACCATGGTAGCTCATGGCTCATGGCTGATAGCTCATAGTGAAGAGAAAAATACTAAAGATTGTGAGCCGTGAGTTATGCGTTTCTTTCAGGGCTATGAGCAATGAGCTATGAACTATGAGCTAGATTATACTCACTACTCAATACTTAAACATTACAATGGATACCATCAAAAAGATAGCGGTTAGTGACATTAAGAGAAGAAAGGGGAGGGGTAAGCTTGCGATGCTTACCTGTTACGATTATTCCTTCGCGCGTATTCTTGATGAGGCGGGTATCGAGGTTCTCCTGGTGGGTGATTCTTTAGCTAATGTTGTTTTAGGACTTTCTGAAACACGAAAGATCTCCATTGTTGAAATGCTTAATCATACTGCAGCAGTAGCAAAGGGAGTAGTCCGCGCTTTGGTTGTTGCGGATATGCCGTACGCGAGCTATCAGCGCAATCCCGGTCGAAGTGTTTTTTATGCAAAGAAATTTATTGCTGCTGGTGCGGCCGCGGTTAAAGTTGAATGGTTCCAGGGTCCGGGTTCAAAGAGCTGCGTCGGGGTGGTAAGAGCGCTTATTGCCGCGGGCATTCCGGTGATGGGTCATATCGGCCTTACGCCGCAAACCGCGCACCTTTTAGGCGGGTACAAGGTTCAAGGTAAAGACTTGAAGTCCGCGCGCGCTATCCTTTCGCAGGCACTTCTTTTGCAAAGACTCGGAGTTTTCAGTATTGTTCTTGAGTGTATACCTTGGCAACTTTCGCGGCTTATTACCGCGCGCCTTACGGTGCCTACGATTGGTATCGGCGCCGGCTCCTATTGCGATGGTCAGGTGCTCGTTTTGTATGATTTTCTGGGGCTTTATGGCTCACGACCCACGTTTGCTCGCGTATATGCGCCGCTGGCACGATATATTGAAAGTGCAATTAAACGTTTTAAAAGGGATATCAAAGAGTTTCATTATCCTTCTTCCCGCGAAAGTTTTGCCGTCAAGGAAGGCCTCTATCGGCGTCTTAAGAAATACTAGGCGTATTTGCGCGGGTGAATTATTCTTGACGTGTTTGGGAGTATTGGTAGAATACTCTTGTTTTTAAAAGAGGAGGTGGTCTATGAAAAAAGTCTGCGTTGTGTTCATGCTTATTTGTATGTTTGGGTTGATGTCTTCACGCGCCTACGCTTCCTACATTGGGGCTTCTGCCGAAAAAGCTAAACAGGGAATTGTCAACGTCTTTACGGGTTGGCTTGAAGTGCCATATCAGGTTTCTAAAGGGTGGAAAAGCGGTTTCGGCGAAGACGAGAATAATAAACTTCTCGGAGGTTTCCTGGGAGTGTTCCGGGGGCTTATCCATGCGACCGGAAGAACTGCCACCGGTATCTATCAGGTCGCGACGTTCCCTTTGCCCAATCCCAAAAATAACGAAGGTATTGGTATTCCGCTTGATGCAAACCAAGCTTGGGAAGAGGGAACTCAATATTCTCTGGTCAATAACGGAATTCAGCCTATCGGCAAAAAAGCCTTCAGGGGGTTTATTAATACTTTTTTTGCGATTTTTGAAGTTCCCGGTCAGGTTGCCAAAGGGTTTGAAGAAGATAGGCCCTTCATTGGGCTTGGCAAGGCAGTAGTATTTCCGATTGGACGATTTTCTTCCGGTGTATATGACTTGGTGACTGTGCTTCTTCCTAATAGCGTGGAAGAGTATGGGTATGCCTTGGAGGAGAAACAGCCATGGGATGCGATTGAGGAAGCGAGGCGCCGTAACGATCAGCAATAGAATATTGAGAATTTTTGTGAGCCCCTCGTGACGTAGCGCACGAGGGGCTTTTTTTACGAATGGGAGAGAAAATAGGCTCGGGGTAGCGGTGGGTACGGGTTATTTGTGCCCGATTTTATTGGAAAACAGAATTATTTTTAATTGACGGTTGGGGAATGTTTTGATACTATGTAACTCCTGACTTTCATTGTATTATTTGTTTAAAATAATAAAAACAAGGTGTTATGGTAGAGCGCTACACTCCTCGAGAAATCGGCGCAATTTGGAATGAAGACAATAAATACCAACGGTTTTTAACGATCGAAGCGCTTCTGTGCGAGGCGTTGGAGGAGTCAGGAAAAATACCCTCTGGCGTAGCCGCAAAACTTCTCAAAGTTAAACTCTCGCTTAGCAAAATCAAGAAGATCGAAGAAACAACCCACCATGATATTGTTGCTTTCATCCAATATATTTCTCCGTATATGGGCGCGAATGCGAAGTATTTGCACCGAGGCCTGACTTCTTCGGATTTACTGGATACGACACTTGCCTGGCAGATTAAAGACGCGACGGCGATTATTCTTAAAGATCTTGACCTGGTTATACGCGAGGTCAAGCAAAAAGCCTTAAAGTATAAGGATACGTTATGTGTCGCCCGTACGCACGGAGTTCATGCCGAAATTTATAGTTTTGGGTTAAAGTTTCTCTACCTCTACAGCGATTTGGTCCATGAGCGCGCGTTGCTTGCCGAATCGCTTGCGTATGTCGCGTCAGGAAAGATTTCCGGTGCCGTCGGAACCTTTGCGCATTTAGATCCAAAGATAGAGGACTATATTTGCAAAAAAATAGGCATTGGGCGCGTGGCTGTGTCAACGCAAATTGTTTCACGGGAGCGTCACGCGTATTATCTCTCCCTTCTTTCTCTGGTCGCTTCGAGCCTTGAACGGTTCGCGACCGAGATACGCCACCTGCACCGCACCGAAGTCGATGAGGTAAAAGAGCCGTTTTATAAAGGTCAGAAAGGCTCAAGCGCCATGCCTCATAAACAAAATCCGGTTATTTGCGAACGTATTTGCGGTCTTGCGCGCGTCGTGCGGGCGAACATGATGGTGGCGTTTGAGAATATCAACCTCTGGCATGAGCGCGACATTTCGCATTCATCGGCGGAGCGTGTTGTTATCCCCGATTCGACGATCGCGATAAGTTACATGCTTAAACAATTTACCGAAGTCATCAAGAATCTTGCGGTTAACCCTAAGAACATGTTGCGCAATATTGAGCTTAACCGCGGCCTTATCTATTCCCAGAAGATTTTAATCGCGCTGATGGATAAAGGCCTGGCCCGGATGGACGCGTATACTATTGTCCAGGATATTTCTCTGCGGGTTATCAACGAGGGCTCGAACTTCAAGACGCAGGCCCTTGCCGATGCGCGCTTAGCAAAGCACGTAACGAAAAAAGAAATAGAAGCTATGTTTGATCCCTATGCGTATTTAGCGAATGTAAACGCTATATACCGGCGCGCGGGCCTTTGATCGAATAACGAGTAACGGAAAGCGTACGCCGCCTTATCCAGAGCCTGCCACTATATTCATGATTTGGCGAATAGATGTTATCAGTAAAAAAGAGGAGTCTTCGGAAGCTCTGGCTGCCGAGGTACGTGATGTGGGCGTCTGCGATCCTTGCCGCGTTATCCGGCGCAATATTTTTTTTATAGAGGCTGATTGCGCGCGCGAGACGATTGCTTCGATCGCCGATAGGCTCTTGATTGATCCGGTCTGTGAAGAGTACCACATTCGCCAGGGAATTTTTGACGGGCCTCCGGATGCCGACGAGATCATCATTACCCACAATCCGGGAGTGTGCGATCCGGTTGCTATTTCTATGGAGAAGGCAATCAGTGATTTGTCCTTACGCATAAAGGCCGCGCGTACAGCTCGGTTGTATAAACTCGACGGCCTCACCCGTCAGAGAATCATTTCAATCGCTCCCAAGATCTTCTTTAATCCGCTTATTGAGCATATCCTTGATTACGAAAAGGTAAAACATCTCGCAACCCTCGATGAATTTTCGGGAAAAGATTATATTTTTAAGCTGATCACCGTTCCCTTGCGTTCCGCGGGCCTGGCCGCGCTTACGAAGATTTCTCATGAGGGTTGTTTGTCCTTAAGCCTTGATGAGATGCGGATTATCCAAGGTTATTTTAGGAAATTAAAACGGGATCCGACGGACTGCGAGCTTGAAACCATCGCGATATTATGGTCTGAGCACTGCGGGCACAAGACATTCCGCGGTATCATTACGTATGAGGAAAAAGACGGACCGCGCGGCAGGCGAAAGAAAAAAATCATTAATAATTTGTTAAAGTCCACCGTAATGAAGGCGACAAACGAAATCAAGCATCCATCCTGCGTGTCGGTGTTTCACGATAACTCAGGTGTTGTTCGTTTTGACGGGGATAATAATATTTGTTTTAAAGTAGAAACGCACAATCATCCTTCAAGCCTTGAGCCCTACGGCGGCGCTTCAACCGGAATCGGAGGTGTTATCCGGGATATCGTAGGCACCGGTTGCGCGGCCAAGCCATTTGCGTCAATCGATGTTTTTTGTTTTGCGCCCTGGCACGTTAAGCACGAAGACCTCCCGGCAGGGCTCCTGCATCCTAAGCGCATTATACGGGGGGTGATCAGAGGGGTCCGGGATTATGGCAATCGTATGGGGATCCCTACGGTTGCCGGCGCGGTCCTTTTTGATGAACGTTTTCTGGGGAACCCCTTGGTTTTTTGCGGCACACTGGGGATCCTTCCCCGTGATAAGTCATTTAAGAAATCAAAGCCGGGCGATCTGGTGGTTCTATGCGGAGCAAAAACGGGCCGCGACGGCATACATGGCGCTACATTTTCTTCTAAAGAGCTCGATGAGCAGACGGTAGGCCTGACCAGCGCCGTACAGATCGGCAATGCCATCGAAGAGAAGAAAGTGACCGAGGCGATATTACGCGCGCGTGATCAGGATCTTTTTAGCTCCATCACCGATTGCGGCGCCGGCGGCATATCGAGCGCGGTAACGGAACTCGCGGCCGAGCATGGTGTTGAAGTGTACCTTGATCGAGTGCCGCTTAAATATCGAGGGCTTTCATATACCGACATCTGGATTTCTGAATCTCAGGAGCGAATGGTATTTTTTACACAAGCAGAGCATCTTGAGCAACTAGAAAAGATATTTACCGAAGAGGATGTGGAATTTTGCGTTATCGGAAAAGTTACCGACACGCGAAAGCTCGTTCTTCGCTATGATAGCCATACCGTATGCGAGCTGGATATGAATTTTATTTTTCATCTTCCTCGGCTTGCCAAATCCGCGGTTTGGACCAGGCGCGCCGAGCGCGATGTGCGCAGAAAAGAGCAAAAAAACTACAATGACGAAGTCTGCGCGATGCTTGCCCGCCCCAACGTAGCTTCTAAAGACTGGGTGTTGCGGGAGTATGACCATGAAGTCCAGGCGGGCTCGGTGCTTAAGTCTATTTACGGGATCGAACGCGTGAGCGTCTCAGACGCGGCAATCGTGCGGCCCGATCTTACCAGTAAGAAAAGCGTTGCGATCGGCGTGGGTATTAATCCGTTTTATTCCGATATTGACCCCTACCATATGGCGTCGCTGGCTATTGAAGAAGCGCTGCGAAATGTCGTCTGCGTCGGCGCCGATTTACGCCGTACGTATATTCTTGATAATTTTAGCTGGGGTTCGCCGCGTGACCCTAAAATTCTTGGAGGCCTGGTGCGCGCCGGGTTTGCCTGTTACGACTTCTCGAAATATTTTAAAGTTCCGTTTGTTTCCGGAAAAGATAGCTTATATAACGAGTACGCGGTCGGTAAAAAGCACATTGCGATCCCGGGCACGTTGCTTATCTCGGCGATGGCGGTGATGGAGGATTACCAAAACGGCGCATCCGGCGTTTTTAAGAAAGCAGGGAATCTCGTGTATGTGATCGGCCTGACGAAGCGGGAACTCGGAGCCTCGGAATATTTTCGGTATCATGGACTCACCGGTGGCATCGTTCCTAAGATTGATAAGCGTATTTCCCGTGGCATCCTGATGGCAACCGCGGCCCTGGTGCGTCGAGGCATTGCGGTATCCTGCCATGATGCATCGGAAGGAGGCCTGGCTGTTGCAATGGCAGAGATGTGTATCGGTTCAAGGCTAGGTGCCCATGTTTTTCTTGGCGAAGTGCCGCATCAACGAGGGCTCCGTGCCGATGAGGTGCTTTTTAGTGAATCTGCTTCTCGGTTTGTCATTGAAGTAGAGAAACGTAATCAGAAAAAATTTGAGCGCAGTTTCAAGGGTCTTCCGTGGGGCCTGGTTGGGTGCGTCTGTGAGGATGCAACATTTTCGATACGCGGCGCCGACACGCAAGAACTGGTTTCGCTTACGATCGATCAATTGAAAACTGCCTGGACCGAGACATTTCAGGAATTTAGATAGACGCTAATTTTCGCAAATCCGGAAGAACGCTAATGTACGCTCATCAAGAAGAGAAGCTCGAATATGAAGGTATTCAATCCATGACAATTATAGTTTTTTCATTAGTGTCATTTGCGTTTTCAAAATTCGCGGTCATTGGCGTTCTAAATTAGCGGTAATTCGCGTTTATATGAAACCAAAAGTCTTGATTTTACGAACTGCGGGGACTAATTGCGACAAGGAAACGGAGTTTGCGTTTACCAACGCCGGCGCCAAGACGTATCTTGAGCATATTAATTATATCAAATGCCATACGCGCCTCGAGGATTATCAGATTATCGCGATCCCCGGCGGCTTTAGCTACGGCGATGACCTTGGTGCCGGAAAAATTTTCTCTCTTGAATTATTGCTGTGGCTTAAGGATGCATTACGCGTTTTTATCGACCGGGGAGGGCTTGCGATCGGTATTTGTAACGGTTTCCAGGTCATGGTAAAGACCGGCATGCTTCCGGACACCGATTTTACTCAAAAAGTAACACTTACCTTTAATGATTCGGGGCGCTTTGAGGATCGCTGGACCTACGTGAAGGTCAGTCAACCGAAGGCGAGCGCCGTCAATATATGGCTCAAAGATTTACCGAGCGTGATTAACCTTCCGGTTGCGCATGGCGAGGGAAAGTTCTATGCGTCAGAGAAAATTTTAGATACAATACAGAATAACGGCCAAATCGTTTTGCAGTACTGCGATAGCGCCGGTAAACCGGCCGGTTATCCGTTTGATCCCAACGGTTCCTGCCGGCATATTGCCGGCATTACGGATGCAACCGGGCGCATCTTTGGCCTTATGCCTCATCCGGAACGTTTTATTTTTAAGCATCATTGGCCGCATTGGAAGGAAGGCGAGCGGCCGGCGTATGGCCTTAAAATTTTTGAAAATAGTGTTGCTTATTTTACGTAATCCGACACGCGAAGCTTGAGTTTACGATGAAAAATATTATTGCTATCTGCGCGGCGTGCGGGATAGGGATACTGGCGGTATCGGCCCAGCCGATTCTCCCGAAGAACAAAATACCCTTTGGTATTGGCCCCGGCATACGGCAGAACATAGAGAACTTATACCAAGAGTCAGCCGAAGCGCGCGCGGCGGCCATAATCAAGCTCGGCGATATGAAAGAAAAAGCTGCCGTTGCCGTGCCTTTTCTTGTTGAAATGCTTTCGGATAGTGGTTCGCTTAAACCCTATGGTATGGTGAGTACCAAAGCAGCTGAAGCGTTAGTAAAAATCGGCGCGCCCTCAGTTGAGCCCCTTATCGGGGTTTTAAAAAATTCCCGGGAACGCGTGGTGCGTTCCGCTGCTGCGTCAGCGCTCGGACAACTCCATGACGCGCGCGCGATTGAACCGTTGATCGAGTCCTTTCGTGGGGAAGATAGTTTATTCAGGCTCTATGTTGCAGAAGCGTTAGGCCAAATCGGAAAGCCTGCTATTGGGTCTTTGAGTGTCTTGTTGGAAAACCGGAATGAAATCATGCGTGAAGCAGCGACGGTTTCGCTTGGCCAAATCGCGATGTTTAAACGCGACACTCGCGCAGCGGAATATTTACTGATTTCGTTACGCGACGATGACGTTGCCGTGCGCCGGCAGGCAGCGGTAGCGCTTTATAATATTTCAGGTTGGTACAAAATGCCGGCTGCGATTGATGCTGCGATCGTTGCTCTTGAGGACGCGGATGCGGAGGTTGCCAGCTATTGCGCTCTTTCTTTAGGAGCCAGCGGAGCATACCAGGCCATTAACCCGCTTATTAAGGCGCTGGGCCGTAAAGGAAATGTTGAATCGGCTCAAGGGTTTATGAACTTTGATGTTTACGAGAACGCGGTAAACGCGTTGACAAAAATCGGTAAACCGGCGGCCAGCGTGCTTCGAGACGCGTTACACGACCGGGATAGATATACGAGACAAGGCGCGGCCACGGTGCTTGGCCGGATCAAGGATCTGTATGCGATTGAGCCGTTGATCGGCGCTCTTGGCGACACCGAGGAGGGGGTGCGCCTGGCGAGTCGTGATGCACTTATTACGATCGGCGTTCCGGCTACCTGGCCGATCATTGTGGCGTTTAGAAGCGCCGAGGGTCCCGCGCAGCAGCTTATCGCCGGGATATTGACAAAAATTACGGGGGAAAATTTAGGGCTTGATCAGGCAAAATGGTACGATTGGTATCAACGAAGGAATAACTGATATGTCAAGGATTAAGGAATATTGCGGACTATTCGGTGTTTACAGCAGCGCTGAAGCGAGCCTTCTCGCGTTTCTCGGTCTTTATTCTTTGCAGCATCGAGGGGAGGAGTCATGCGGTATTATTTCGTATGACGGCACAACCTTTAATGCACACCTGGGCATGGGCTTGGTAAGCGACGTTATCGATGAGAGTGCACTTGCGAAGTTAAAGGGGTTTCAGGCTATTGGTCACGTGCGGTATTCAACGACCGGTTCAAGCGCCCTGCGTAACGCTCAGCCGCTTTTTGTTGATTCAAATAAGATGCCACTCGCCTTGGCGCATAATGGTAACCTGGTGAATTCGCGCGAATTGCGCGCGAGCCTTGAGAATAAAGGCGCAATTTTTCAGACTACATCAGACTCTGAGCTTATCCTGCATCTTTTGATGCGAGCGAAGGAGCCGTTATTTGAGGATAAACTTAAAAGTACCCTGCGAAAAATAAAAGGAGCATACTCGCTGCTTTTGATGAATAAGGATTCAGTTATCGGAATACGTGATCCCTGGGGTTTTAGGCCGCTCTCTATCGGGAAGAAAGACGATGCTTTTTTTATTTCATCGGAAACGTGCGCGCTTGATCTGGTTGGAGCGACTCTGGTGCGGGATGTCGAGCCCGGAGAGATTGTAATTATCGATGCGAAAGGAATACGCTCCCTGCGGTATGTGCCACAGAAAAGAGCGCACGCGTTTTGCGCGTTTGAGCATGTTTATTTCTCGCGTCCTGATTCTGTCGTATTTGGTGAGACGGTGCATGTGGTCAGGGAAAATCTCGGCCGCCGACTTGCCCAGGAACACCCGGTAGAGGCTGATGCGGTTATCGGAGTCCCTGATTCCGGGACATCCGCGGCGCTGGGGTTTTCCCGGGAAGCCGGCATTCCGCTTGAGATGGGGATTATCCGCAACCACTATATCGGACGCACGTTTATCCAGCCGCAACAGGAAAAGAGGGAATTTGGCGTTAAGCTCAAATTTAATATTTTAAAAGAAGTCGTGGCAGGTAAGCGTATCGTTCTCGTTGATGATTCTATCGTGCGCGGGACAACATCGCGCATACGCGTTAAAAGTTTCCGCGAAATGGGCGTCCGCCAAGTGCATCTGCGTATTTCCTGTCCGCCACATAGGTTTGGTTGTTTTTACGGTATCGATTTTCCTGATCCGCGTAAGCTTATCGCGAATGAAAAAACAAATAAGCAGATCAAAGAGTATCTTGGCGTTGACAGTATCGGTTATCTAAGTATTGAAGGGATGCTGTCGTGTTTTAAAAATCCGCCAGCCTCGTATTGTACGGCGTGCTGGTCAGGAACGTATCCTGTGTGTTTTGCCGGGGCTGATAAATATGCGCTTGAGAAGGGGAGGCGATAATGGCTCGATTAACCTATAAGGATTCAGGCGTTGACGTACGCAAGGCAGATCATTTTGTGCGCGGCATTAATGGATTTTTGACATCGAGCGCGTTAAGTGAAATCGCGGCGTTTGGTTGCCCTTTTGATTTGGGGCCGGCGCTTAAAAAATATAAAAATCCGGTTTTAGTTTCATCGACCGACGGCGTGGGGACAAAATTAAAAATTGCTCAAGTCTTTGGGAGCCACGGCACGGTTGGTATTGATTTGGTGGGTATGAACGTGAATGACGTTATATGTTTGGGGGCTCAACCGCTCTTTTTCCTTGATTATGTTGCCTGTGGTCGTCTGAAGCCAAAGATCCTCCACGCGGTTGTCAGGGGAATTCATGCGGGTCTTCTCCAGGCGGGGTGCGCGCTTATTGGCGGGGAAACCGCGGAGATGCCCGGGATGTACGATGAGAATGAATATGATTTGGCGGGGTTTTGCGTCGGCATGGTGGAGCGCAATGCGATGGTTACCGGAAGCAGGATGCTTCCCGGAGACATCATCATCGGTTTGGCCTCAAGCGGCCTGCACTCAAACGGCTTTTCGTTAGCGCGCCGGGCGTTGGGTGCGCGCGGTATGCGAAAGTATAGTGCCGAGCTTCTGGCCCCTACGCGTATTTACGTAAAACCGATTTTACGTACGTTGGCCTCGTTACGGGCTGCCTCAAAGACCGTGAAGGGTATCGCGCATATAACCGGAGGAGCATTCTACAGCAAAGCTACTAAAATTGTACCTTCGGGCTTGGGTATGGTGGTGCGTAAGGGGTCCTGGCCCGTTCCGGATATTTTTAAACGCATTCAGGAGTATGGCGCTATCGAGGAACGTGAGATGTACTCGGTGTTTAATATGGGTATCGGCATGATGATGGTTGTAACAAAAAAGCAGGCAGAATCGGTGGTTAAGAAACTTACGCATCAGAAATGCAAATCCTGGGCTATCGGGGAGATAGTGAAAAGCGACACTAAGATGCGCATAGAGTAAAGCGCACCGCGCATCTGTCTGTAGCTGACAGCCCTACAGGCTTTCAGCCTGTTGGGTAGATAGGGAAGCAGGTTGGTGTGTATGTGTTTGGGCTATGCAAAAAAGAGGAGGGGAGTATGAGTTTATTTTATTTACTCGGTATTGCTATTGTTGTTATTTTTTTTTCAGGCATCAGGATTGTGAGGCCAACGCACCGGGCGCTTATCGAGCGCTTAGGTAAATACAACCGTTTCGCTAATGCCGGTTTTCATTGGATTGTTCCGGTTATAGAGCATATTTATTTAGTTAACGTCACTGAACAAATGGTGGATGCTGAGCCGCAGGAGATTATTACTAATGATAATTTGAATGCCAAGGTTGACGCGCAGGTTTATTTTAAAGTAAAAGCTGATGAAGCGAGCGTCAAAAGCTGCCAGTATAACGTAAATAATTATCAGTGGCAGATTGTAAATTTGGCGCGTACAACCCTAAGGAATATTATCGGCACTTTGACGTTAAAGTCAGCGAACAGTGAGAGAGGTAAGATCAATGCGGAGTTACACAGGACACTATGCGATGAGACTGCAAGTTGGGGTTTAGAGATCGTTCGCACAGAGTTAAAAGAGATTGATCCTCCTAAGGATGTTCAAGAGACGATGAATAAAGTAGTTAAGGCAGAAAATGAAAAGATTGCTGCGGTTGATTACGCTACTGCTACTGAAACTGTTGCTGACGGACAAAAGAGAGCAGAAATAAAAAAAGCAGAAGGCATCAAGCAGGCGAATATTCTATCGGCAGAAGGTGAGGCAGCGGCAATACGCATGGTCAATGAGGCTGCGGAAAAATATTTTGTGGGTAATGCCCAACTGTTGCGGCGGCTTGAGATGGTAGAGAAATCTCTTCAGCATAATGCGAAAATAGTAGTTCCTTTGAACTCTGACTTAGTAAACGTTATCGGTGAAATGGCGGGCGTTCTGCCGATAGTAAAGAAAGAGGAACGGAAGGATAAGTAAGGTCTAATGAGACTTACGCTTTTTTTAAGCTGTAAGCGCTAAAAAAAGTGTGTAGTCGCGTTAGTTCCATTTTTGCCTCAATTGATATTTTCGCAATTTCAGGAAATTGCGAGGGAAACATATCGGGTGCAAAAATGGGATCAATTCGCGCAGGTGACTTATGAGCACTCACCTGTGTTCGCTCCATAAGTCACGCGCTCATTGAAGGAGGTTATATGGAGTATTCACCGTATGCTTTTATAGGGGCATATATGGGCATTATGGCATTCATGGCAGCGTCAATAACGATGGCGGCCGCAGCGATTGCGATAGCGTTTCTTTCAGCGAACCGCGAGAGGATCAATCCCGTCATTCTTTGGATTCTTAGGATTATTTGTTGGATAGCATTGTTGATCGGGGCAGCGTATACATTCTCAAGTTTGTACAACGTTGTCGCTCAACTCATTCTTAATTTTAAAAAAGCCTAAATGAAAGTTTTAGTTATTGGTTCAGGCGGCAGGGAGCATGCGATTGTTTGGAAAATCGCTCAATCAAAGTTACAGCCTACAATTTTTTGCGCTCCCGGCAACGGCGGTATCGCTGATATCGCGACCTGCATTGATATCAAGGCGGATGATGTCAGGGCCTTGTGTGATTTTGCTAAAGTTGAGCATATTGACTTGACTGTGGTGGGGCCGGAAGCGCCGCTTGCGCTTGGTATTGTTGATGAGTTTACAAAGCATTCGTGTGCGATATTTGGGCCGAGTAAAGCCGCGGCAGCGCTTGAAGGCAGTAAGGTTTTCGCAAAAGAGTTTATGGCACGCTGGAAGGTGTCCACCGCTGATTTTAAGGTTTTTACTGATGCCGTCGCGGCGCACGAATACATCGCCCGGCGCGGTGTTCCCTGTGTAGTTAAGGCAGATGGTCTTGCGGCGGGAAAAGGCGTTGTGGTTGCCGAGAATCTTGACGAGGCGCATGAGGCCGTGGCCGCTATGATGGAGAAAAAAACGTTTGGGATAGCAGGCTCAAAAGTTATCATTGAGGATTGTCTGGTGGGCGAAGAAGCTTCGATTATTGCGATTGTGGACGCGCACACGGTCATGATGCTTGCTTCAAGCCAGGACCATAAGCGTGTCTTTGACGATGATAAAGGCCCTAATACCGGCGGTATGGGTGCGTATTCTCCGGCGCCGATGGTAAGCGAAGAGGTGCTGGGGTGTATACACGCTACCGTGATCGAACCAATCATCCGGGGATTACGCCAGGACGGCGTTGTGTATCGCGGTGTTCTGTACGCAGGCATTATGCTTACCGCGGCCGGCCCGCAGGTCCTTGAGTTCAATGTGCGTTTTGGCGATCCGGAAACGCAGGCAATTCTCCCGCGCTTAAAAAGCGATCTTTTAGAGATAATGCGCGCCGCTGCGGCAGATAAGCTTGCTGCGGTCATGTCGCAGGGCTTGGTTTGGGATCATCGCGCCTGCGTTTGCGTTGTATGCGCTTCAGAAGGGTATCCCGGTGACTATCTGAAAGGGAAAATAATTTCCGGGCTCACGGCTGCCGCGACAGTAGAAAACTCGGTGGTGTTTCATGCCGGGACAAAACGCGAAGCGGGATCCTACCTAACGACCGGAGGCAGAGTATTGGGTGTTACTGCGTTGGGAGAAAATATTAAAGAGGCAATTGCTGCGGCGTATAGTGCGACCGAGAAGATTCATTTTGATGGAATGCATTATCGTCGGGATATTGGGAAAAAAGCGCTGCTTGAGCGTTTAGCGTAGAGCGGATAGCGGTTAGTGAAGAAAGTATTGAGTATCGAGTATAGAGTTGAGTTTATAGCTTAAAACGCAATACGCACGACGCAATACGGTGCGGAGCCGGTGCAGCGGCACCAGGCGGAGCCCCTCACGCGGGACGCGCAGGTGCGCAGCCTCCCCGGGGGGACAATACTCAATACGTCAGAGGAGGGGGATATGAAGAAAAAAATTGCCGTTATATTGGGGAGTAAAAGCGACCAGGAAGAATTAAAGACTGGTTTTGATCTGTTGCGTGAGTTTAAAATTCCATACCGGTTTGAAATCATTTCCGCGCACCGTAACCCGGAAAAGCTTACGCTGGTATGTAAAGAAATGCAAAAGCAGGGGGTATCGGTGGTTATCGCATGCGCAGGCATGGCAGCCGCACTCCCCGGTTTTATTGCTTCCCTGGTACATATTCCGGTTATTGGCGTGGCGATGAAAGGCGGTCTTCTTGATGGGATGGATGCGGTCCTTTCTATGGTCAGTATTCCGCGGGGCCTGGGCGTGGTTTGCAGTGGCGTAGGAAAAAACGCTTTTGTAAACGCCATCATCACGGCGTTTGAAATACTGGCGCTGTCGGACAAATATTATGCGGGCAAACTTAAAAGACTTAAAGCAAAGTTTAAATGACAAAGAAAGTTTTTATTGATCCTGACGATATTGATCCATTGCTTATCCAGGAGGTTGCCAGGGTTATTCTTGGCGGCGGGATCGTGGCGATGCCCACCGAGACGGTGTATGGCTTGGCAGCTTGTGTGGAGAACCGGGAAGCGGTAAAGCGGCTTTATAGTTTAAAAAATCGGCCTCCGGAAAAAGTCTTTACGCTTGTCACCGATCAGCCGGACAAGATTATCGTTGAATATTTTTCTAAGCTTACCCCTTTTGGGTATCGGTTGATAGAGAAGTTCTGGCCGGGCCCCTTGACTATTATTTATTATTCCGAGAATAATGAGAAGATCGGAGTGCGCGTGCCGGCTCATCCGGTGGCGCAGGCTATTCTTCATGAAGTAGGAAAGCGAGTGTTTCTTCCTTCGGCTAATAAGAGCGGAAACCCTGAGGCAACAAGTATTGCTCAGATCGAAGCCGATTTTGCCGATGCAATTGATATCATGGTCGATAGTGGCGCGCCTCACTATGCCAAATCGTCAACGGTGCTTGATCTTACCGTGCGGCCGTTTAAGATCTTGCGTGAGGGGGTTGTTTCTGAAAGAGCGATTATCGATGTTTTTATTAAAAAGCGGATCCTTTTTGTGTGCACCGGAAATACATGCCGTTCTCCGATGGCGCAGCTACTCTTTGAAAATGCGATTGCTCAGGATAGCAGCTATCCGCCGTACCGGTATGAGGTAATTTCCCGCGGGATTTCCGCGCTGACCGGCTCCCGGATTTCTTCACCGGCAGTAAGCGTCTTGCAAGAAAGAAAGGGCATTGATGCCCGCGAATTTACCGCGCGCCGGCTTGATCACAATACCCTTCTTTCTGCAGATTTCATTTTTGCCATGGAGGATGAGCAAATGAGGTATCTGCTTGATTTTGAACCGACTATTGAAGGCAGGCTTTTTCATCTTAAAAAATTTCTTCCGCTCGATCTTGAGGATGACATACCTGACCCGATCGGCAGAAGCTATGAAACATACGAGTATGTGTATGGGCTACTACAAAAAGCGATACTTGAATTGAAGGATTGGCTGTAGGATGTAGGACGTGGGACGTTCGCATACGCTCGGACGAGGGATGAGGGACGCAAAGAAGCTCATAGCCCCTGGCTCATAGAATAAGAATGAAGAATGATGGATTCGTGTAAATTAGCGTTTTAAATTCGCGGTAATTCGCGTTTAACAATATGCTATTTTAGTGAAAAGGAGACCAATGAGGATTGCGATTGCCAGTGATCATCGAGGGTTTGCGATGAAGGGAAAGATTGAGAATTTCCTGAGAGAGAAGGGGCACGATGTCAAAGATTTCGGTACGTATTCGCAGGAGCCGTGTGATTACCCTGATTACGTGTATCCGGCCTCCCGCGCCGTATCCGAAAAAAAAGTTGATCGGGCGATCCTTATCTGCTATACCGGTATCGGTTCATGTATCGTAGCGAATAAGGTTAAAGGAGTGCGGGCTGCGCTGGTGAGCGGTATCGCAGCTGCTACATTGACAAGAAAGCACAATGATAGTAACGTGTTGGTGCTTGCGTCGCAGGATTCAAAATTTGATTACGTAAAAAAAATCATCATTACCTGGCTTAAAACAGAGTTTGAAGGCGGCCGGCATCTGGCGCGCGTAAAGAAGATACGCGAGATCGAAGAGCGCGAGAATGCAGGGTAGGACGTTGGGTGTAGCACGCGTCAATGTGTCAAGGCATCAAAGTGTCAGAGTACATTACTGACAACGAAGCACGGATTACTAAAAAATATTTCGTAATTAGAATTTAGTAATTAGTAATTTATTTAACACCCTGACAGTTGACACTTTGACGCTAAACTGATTTTCGTCTAAAAGGAGAAAAACATGCTTGATGAGGTAAAACGGGTTGATGCGCCGGTATATGAATCGATAGCGCGCGAGCTTAAGCGGCAACGGGAGCATCTTGAGCTTATTGCCAGTGAAAATTTTGCGTCTCTTGCCGTAATAGAGGCGCAAGGCTCGGTGCTTACTAATAAATATGCCGAAGGGTATCCGAAAGCGCGCTGGTATGGAGGTTGCGAGTTTGTCGATGAAGTAGAGGAGCTTGCGCGGGAGCGGGTCAAAAAGCTCTTTGGCGCTGAATACGCCAATGTTCAGCCTCATTCGGGGACACAGGCCAATATGGCGGTTATGATGGCCGCGCTCGAGGCGCACGACACTATTCTTGCCATGGATTTAGCCTGCGGAGGGCACCTTTCGCATGGGCATCCCTTAAACTTTAGCGGAAAGTTTTATAATGTTATTGCTTATGGAGTCAATCGAAACACCGAATGTCTCGATTATGACGAAATAGAATCGCTCGCCCGGAAGCATAAACCAAAAATGATCATTGCCGGCGCAAGCGCCTATCCGCGTATTATTGATTTTAAGCGCTTCAGGGAGATCGCGGATATCGTAGGCGCGTACGTATTGGTTGATATGGCGCACTTTGCCGGGCTTGTCGCCGCAGGAATATATCCTAACCCATGCGAATATGCGGAGTTTGTGACTTCGACGACGCATAAAACATTGCGCGGTCCGCGTTCAGGCTTTATTTTAACCCGGAAGGATTTTGGCAAGAAAATCGATACGGCAGTTTTCCCCGGCACGCAAGGGGGCCCGCTTATGCATGTGATTGCCGCCAAGGCCGTTGCTTTTGGCCTGGCGCTCAAACATGAGTTTGCTGATTACCAGAAGCAGGTGGTTTCTAACGCGCGCGTGTTCGCGCAATCCATGGAAGAGAAAGGTTATCGCATTGTGTCCGGCGGTACCGACACCCATCTGTTTCTTGTTGATCTTTCCGCAAAAGATATTACCGGTAAACTTGCTACGGTTGTGCTTGGAAACGTGAATATCACCATCAACAAGAACCTTATCCCTTTTGACCCTAAACCACCCGCGGTTGCAAGCGGTATTCGCATCGGCACGCCGGCAATTACGACGCGCGGCATGAAAGAGCCCGAGATGCGCCTTATCGCTGCCCATATCGACAGTGCGTTTAAAGCTAAAGAAGACTCGCAGGCGTTGGAAAAAATTAAGCAGGAAGTATTGGCGTTGACCAATCAATTTCCGTTGTATCAAGGATTGGTATAATATGTCTAAAGCGTGCACGATCAAGCGTCCCAGCTGGGATGAGTATTTTATGAAGGCAGCGTACCTGGTGAGTGAACGTGCCAGTTGTCTTCGCCGCAAGGTTGGCGCGGTCCTGGTCAAAGATAAACAAATCCTTGCCACCGGCTACAACGGTGCGCCTTCAGGAATTACCCATTGCGAAGTTACCGGTTGCCTGCGCGAGAAGTTACATGTCCCCTCAGGCCAGCGTCATGAGCTGTGCCGCGGTCTTCATGCGGAGCAGAATGTGGTTTTGCAGGCAGCCCGGCACGGTGTTTCGGTCAAGGAGAGCAGCATCTATATTACTAACACACCCTGCATTATTTGTGCTAAAATGATCATAAACGCCGGTATAAAAGAGGTGGTTATTGACGGTGACTATCCTGATAAGATGGCTATTGAGTTCCTGAAGGAAGCGAAGATCAAGTTAAGAAGAGTTAAGAATGTAGGACGTGGGACGTCCGCTGCGCTTGGACGTTAGACGTGAAAAAGGCTATAGCTTAAAAAGCTGATGGCCAAGACTGAAAGCTGATAGCTTTAATATAATCATGAAATGTCCTTTCTGCAACCACAACGAAGATAAAGTTATCGATTCCCGGGAAACCGGCGAGGGCGCGGCAATACGTCGCCGGCGCGAATGCTTAAATTGTGCTAAGCGTTTTACAACCTATGAGTATGTGGAAAAAACTGCGCTCATGGTGATAAAGAAAGATGGACGGCGGGAGGCTTTTAGCCGCCAAAAGATAGTTTCGGGCCTGGTGAAAGCGTGTGAGAAGCGTCCGGTGAGCATGGAGAACTTAGAGAAACTTGTCAGTGAAGTAGAGCTGGAGTTGCAGAAGAAGTTTGAACAGGAAGTCGAATCACGCCACGTAGGGGAACTTGTTATAGAGAAACTTTCCAAGCTTGACGATGTCGCATACGTGCGTTTTGCATCGGTCTACCGGCAATTTAAAGATATTAATCAGTTTATGCGCGAATTGCGCGACGTTCTTGGTAAGCGCATTACCTCTGCCCGCCGTTAAACGCGAATTGCTTGCGTCTTGATTACAGAGATTAGAAGAAGATTACAGAGATTTTTAATCGCCGCGATCTTCCCTCTGATCTCAGGAATTATTATGCCTAATGAGTATATAAAATGATTGAAGTAGAATTAGTCCGCATTATTATTGACGAAAATAAGAAAGAGCAGGTGATTGTCCTGAAAGAAAAAAAAGGTCGTCGCCTGCTTCCCATTGTTATCGGCTCAAACGAGGCGAGTGCCATCCGCGCGCATTTAAACGGCGCGATCCCGCCGCGGCCCCTGACGCACGATCTTATATATTCGTTGATTCGCGTTTTGGAAGGCACACTTGAGAAAATTGTTATTGATAAGCTGGTTGAGACCACGTTTCACGCCAAGGTACACCTGCGCTTAAAAAACGGTCAGACAAAGATCGTTGACGCCCGTCCTTCTGATAGCGTTGCGCTTGCGGTCAGGGCAAAATCTCCTATTTTTCTTGAAGAACAAGTTTTAGATACGCTTGCGCACCAAGCATAAGCGGGCCCCGTGCGTATAGTAAGAAAAGTGGTTTTCGATATGTTTTTATATTGCGTGTAACGAGAAAGAGATATGCTTAATTTTAAAACATGCGCACAATCAGTCCCGTATCTTTCGACGCTTGCAGCGGTTGCCCGGTCACATGATGTGTATGTGTGGCTGGTGGGTGGAGTGCTGCGGGATATGTATCTCGGTAAAAAAAGAGAGTTTTTTGATTTTGATTTTTGCGTCGAGAAGCACGTTCTTCCCGTGGTTAAGCATTTTGCGAAAAAAACCTCGTCCCGTTTTATCGTCCTTGATGAAGCGCAGCAGAGTTATCGCGTGATCGTAAAACAGAAAGGTGCCGTATATACGTATGATTTCACCCTTATGCGTGGGGCGCAATTTATCGATGATCTGGCGCGCCGCGATTTTTCAATCAATACGCTCGCCTTATGTCTTAACGAGAAAGGGAAACTTCTTGACTACTACGGGGCGCGTCGCGACCTAAAGAGAAAGATTATTCGCGTGATACAGGAAGATGTCTTTGAGGCTGATCCTTTGCGGATCCTGCGCGGGTTTTCTTTTATGGTTAATTACGGCCTTCGCATTGAGAAGCGGACATACGCGTATATGATCAAATATAGAAAATTGCTTAAAGCTGTATCCGGTGAGCGCCTCAAGGAAGAGTTCTTTAAGATTCTCGGTGCTCCCGGTTCGTTTCGCGCGATAAAGCAGTTGGCCGACGCCTGGATATTGGATGAAATTATCCCATCGCTCGGGCGCATGCGTGGCGTAACGCAGGGCGCGTATCACCATCTTGATGTGTGGGCGCATTCGCTTGAGACGTTACGGCAGTTTGAACGGCTGGTGTATGGTGAACTTGCATCGAGCAGGGAAATTACCGCGTATCTTAATGAGTCGCTGGCGCAAAACCGCACGCGCAACCAGGTTATCAAGCTTGCGTGTCTACTGCATGATATCGGTAAGCCCGCGGCGAAAGCCAGGAAAGGCAAGCGTACCATTTTCTATACCCATGAAAAGATCGGTCGCGATTTGATCGAACATATTGCTTCGGCACTTAAGTTTTCGGTGCGCGTGAGAGAATTTTTAAAGAAGCTTGTTTTTTGGCACTTGCGCCCCGGGTACCTGGCTGACCAGGAAGAGCCGACGCGCCGGGCAATATACCGTTTTTTCCGCGATACGCAGGAGGAAGGCCCCAGCGTTGTGTTGCTTTCTCTTGCAGACTGGCGTGCCACATGCGGCCCACTCACCGATGCGCGTAAAAGAAAGCGTCACGAAAAGGTTATGCTTTCGCTGGTGGAGGATTACTTTAGAGAGATCGTTCGCATACCACTTCCCGTTATTGTTGATGGTTTCGCTATAATGAAGAAGTTTAATCTTTCACCGTCACCGCTTATCGGAAAGATTTTAAAAAAGGTACGCGAAGAACAGGCGCTGGGTCATGTAACTACCAAAACACAGGCTTATGTAATAGCGCACGAGATTGTTACAAAAAATAGAGAGGGCGTCGGCGTGCCCGGGGCGTGTATATCTAAAAGGAAAGTGCCATGAAAATTAACGATACTGAGATCATAGTTATGAAAGTAGCGCATGATAGCTCGCACGAGTTGAAGAAAACGGCACTATGGCATTATGATACTGTTGACGTAAGCATTGTGCGCAAAGCGACATACGCGGCAATCGCAAGCGCGCACAAAAAGAACAGTAGCTCGATTATTTTTGCGATCGACGAGCGTGAACTTTCCGCGGTAGGCCCCCAGGCTGTATCAAAGCTTATGGCGCAGGAAGTATTCCGGTATCTTAAAGAGACACCGCGGCCGTCATTGAAACAGATCATTTTTGTTCTGTCCGAGGCAAAGATTTATAAAGTTTTCAAAAAGAATGTCGAAGGGTATCTGGAGTATATGTTTGCGAAGCTCTCTCAGGGGCCGTTCTTGACGGTTGACGGTATTATTGAGTATAAGGGCGGTATCGTGCTGATTGAGCGCTCAAACCCGCCCTTTGGATGGGCGATACCCGGCGGCTTTGTCGATTACGGAGAAACCGTCGAGCAGGCCGTCGCGCGCGAAGTAAAAGAGGAAACAAACCTTACCTTTACCAATTTTAAATTATTGGGTATCTATTCGAACCCCAAACGCGACCCGCGTTTTCATACGGTGTCGGTCGTTTTTTACGGAAAAGGGAAAGGGGTACTTCGTGCCGGCTCTGACGCCAAGGGCGCGAAAGTATTTCCGCGCAAAAAACTGCCGCAGACGATGGCGTTTGATCATCGCGCGGTGCTGGTTGATTATTGCGTAAAGCGTACCCGCTAATCTTTGCCTTGACAGAAAAAGAGGCTGGGTATACGATAACAGTACAATTAGAAAACGTCCTGAGTTAGAGGGGGAACCTGGACGAAAAAATCCGATAAGGATGACCCCGGCCTTCCCAAAATCATACGTGATTTTGGGGCCGTCCCTGAGGGACAGATTCCCTTGGGAATCTGGGTCAAAGTAAAACCTTCGCATTTATTTGCGAAGGTTTTTATTTTTGTGCGCCCGGCAGGGCGCATTTACTTGAGGGTGCAAGTCCCTTACAGGCCTGATAGGAGGAACTGTTAGCTGGACGGCAAGGGTGTCTATCGTGAGGTAGGATCTGAAGGAAGCCGCAGGCAAAGCGCTGGCCCAACGAACAGGAATCGCATAGAGGCGGACATGTCGGGTAAGGAGGCGAATATCTCTAAAACCCAATATCTATCCGGAAGACATGGACGTAGATGCGGTGGGCATAAGCGTGAAAGTGAGTGCGCATTACCCGGGGAGGT
>JBDRAN010000003.1:0-134862 GCA_043823745.1 Candidatus Omnitrophota bacterium
AAACAAGAGCGAATATGGTTCACCGCGCATCTGGCGGGAGCTTGACGCAGCTGATATCGCCTGCGGCGAGAACCGTGTGGCACGGCTGATGCGTTTTGACAAGCTTGTGGCGCTGCAAAAAAGAAAGTTTTGCGTTACGACTCACTCAAAACATGGCTTTCCGGTATGGCCAAATATTGTAAACCGGAATTTTATCATACCCGCGCCGGACAAGACGTATGTTTCAGATATTACGTATGTCTGGACAATGGAAGGCTGGTTGTTTGTGGCGGTTGTGCTTGATTTGTTTTCACGTGGTGTTGTCGGATTATCCATGGATGAAAGTATCGCCGACAGCCTAACGCAAGCCGCTTTGAAACAAGCGATACTGAGACGCAATCCGGCACAAGGGCTGATTTTTCATTCGGACCGCGGCCGTCAATACGCGTCAAACGATTTCAAGGCGTTACTCTTGAATCATAAGTTCATTGGAAGCATGAGCAAAAAGGGCGATTGCTGGGATAACGCGGTTGCCGAGAGCTTTTTCCACACGCTTAAAGTCGAATGCATCCGTGGAAAAATCTTTAGGACTCGTGAGGAAGCTAAAAGAACAATTTTCGCTTGGGCGTATGCACGGTATAATCGCACCAGACGGCATTCAACACTGGATTATTTAAGCCCTTTTGAATATGAAAGACGTTACAAATTAACTCTTAATAACGTCCACTAAACAAGGGAAGGTCACCGACTAAAATCTATCTGTCTTTTTAAGAAGGATAGCAATTCATCCTATCTTATTAATGAGGAAGTTGGCATTTATATTAAGTACTGCACTAAAAGATTGTCTCCATGGAATTTTACTTTCACACAAACGAATATTGAGGAGTTGGCCGGGCTAATCGATAAAATCAAAAAAGTGTATCTTGTGCTTGTATGTAAAAATGATGGGATCGCGTGCTTAAATTCAGATGAGATTAATATCGTCTTGGATAAAACCTTGCATAAGGCGCAAGGAATGATTGCTTACAGAAGGCCCAGAGAAAAATACAAGATTTCGGGAACGGGCGGCGACATTAAATATAAGTTTGCTGATAATCAATTCCCGAATCTTTTATTTTAAACGAGGACAACGGGGTCCCCGGAATACAAGACAACGGGGTCACCTATTGAAATAAAAGTTAACAAAAATTACGGGGTCAGCCCTTGACACTAGACACTAATTGGCGAACCGTGTCTGCGAGGACACCGGGGTCAGGTACTGCCCGCCGTAATGCGGCTCGCCACAAAAAGGCGCAGTCTCGCCACTAAGGTGGCGGACGAAGTCTCGCTCGCCTCGCGGCGAAGCCGAGGGCTGAAGGCGGACGAGGTCTCGCTTTAGGCGGAAAAGCTGAAATCAACCATGCCCGACGATCCACTTGATGAATTTTTAGGGGCTGATTTCACGATGGGTGCGGATACGGTCAAATGCCCGCATTGTGGGGCGGATGTGCCGTGCAGCCTGTTCTTCGATGACGAAGTCGAGTGTCCGAAGTGCGGCAAGAAGTTCAAAAAAGACGAAAGCCGTTAACAGGAAAATGGGGTCAGCCCGCAGAAAGGTATAAATATCTAATGATAATAGGCGCAGTTCTCAACATTAGACATTCTCTTGAAGGTAAGCTATCCTAGGGTATAATATCACTCGAAAGGTCATTGAACCCAGATTTTGCATTAGATGCAAAATCTGCCCCGAGGGCAGCCCTTTTCCAAAGGGCTGGGTTAACCCCGCCCTAATTTTATTGAGAGGCGTGGTGTTTAAGAAAACAAACGATTTCATTTACCCGTTTATGCATAAGGATAAACGTATGTTTATAAAATTAGGGCGGCCATCCTTAATATGTATATTAAGATAGGCAAAATTTGCTAGCACTTTTTTGGTGCAGAGCCATTTATTATAACAGCAACGTTTTGAAGAAGTTATAAAGCTTTTTTATTTCTAATGCAAATTTTGGGTTGAAAAACGCTTGATTTAGCTTATCATATATCCGGATATACTTTTTGCGCAGTGTGGTTGAAGCGCGAGGTAGAGAAGATAATGTTTACTGTCAATGGCTAACCCCGTCAATTAGTCAATTAAACGGGGTTGAGGTATAAAATTATGAAAAAAATGCCAGACAATCAAATCGCTTTTTATCAATCACCGGACGGTTCGGTGAACATTGAGGTTTTGTTTGCGGAAGAAAATATTTGGTTAACGCAGAAAAAAATGGCCGAGCTTTTTGATTGCTCGGCGGATAATATTTCACTCCACTTAAAGAATATTTATCAGGAAAATGAAGTTGACCGAAAATCAACTACCGAGGAATTCTCGGCAGTTCAAAAAGAGGGCGAAAGAGAAGTTTCTCGAAAGGTCACTTTTTATAGTCTTGAGGCTATTATCGCCGTTGGTTATCGGGTAAGTTCCGAGCGAGGCGCACAGTTTCGCCAGTGGGCGACGGGAATTTTGAAAAATTATATTCATAAGGGCTATGCTTTGGATGTCAATCGGATGAAATACGGGTCTCGTTTCAGCTCTAGGTATTTTGATGAGCTTTACGAAGAAATTAAAGATATTCGCACCAGCGAGCGGAGGATTTATCAAAAAATCACCGATATTTATGCGACTGCGATTGATTATTCGCCAAAAGCTTTTGAAAGCAAGGAATTTTTCGCTACTGTACAAAACAAACTTCACTTTGCCATAACCGGTAAAACTGCGGCAGAAATTGTCACTGAGCGGGTAAACAGTAAAAAAGAAAAAATGGGATTAACTTCTTGGAGGCGTTCTCCACAAGGTAAAATTATGCCAAGCGATATAGTAATCGCTAAAAATTACTTAGATAAAAAAGAACTGGAACATTTGAATCGTATTTGCAATATGTACCTGGATTATGCCGAGATGCAGGCCGCTCGTGGCCGAGCAATGGCCATGAAGGACTGGAGTGAATATGAAATTTTAATGAATGCAGGGAAAATTAGTCATGAAGTTGCGGAAGCGTTAGCACTTGAAGAATATGAAAAGTATCGTGTTACTCAGGACAAAAACTATGTTTCCGACTTTGACCGCGAAGTGAAAAAATTATTAGATTCTAAAAAGAAAAAATCATGACATTCTTACACGTAGACACATTAGTCCAGCAGACAACCGCCGATTACCTGAAAAGTAGAATACCGGGGCCACCTATGGAAATAAAAGTCAACAGAGAAAATAATCCCCTGACGGTTCCTCGTTGTAAAAGAATCAAATAAAAACATTTTTAAAAATCCGACCGCTCGTCAAATATCTTAAGAGGCACTGGAACAAAGCCACCCACAACGAGATACCGGGGCCGACGCCTTAGTCTCCGGGCCGCCAAAGGCTGTTCCGCAATGACTTAACAGCCTTGATAGCGGTTTTGTGATCAATGCCTAGAATTTTGCCTATCTTTAGGTATGACATACCCAATAAGTGTAATTCGGTCGCTTTTTGGGCTAATTTCTGGTATAGATGAGGTTGTTTAACAGGGGGTATTTTAATATTGGCCAGGATCTCAGCAATGTTTCGAATTGGTTGCGACCGGGTCCACCAGTTTAATTTTGCGTGGCAAAATTAAACAGAGCAATTGAGCAATCGAAAATAGAAAATAGATAAAAAAGTACCGCATCAATTGCGGTCTATTCTCGATTTTCTATTGATCAAAATCGGCAACGCCTTTACAAAAAGAAAAGTCAACTCGTCCATCGTCCCTCTTCCTATATTCTTTTTTAATCCGCACTTTTCCCACGCATATAATTATTTTTTTCTTCTCTTGACCAACGCAAAAAACTTTATATAATGAATTTTTGTCGAAACAAACATCGCGACTACACCGTTCGTAAAAGAGGGGGCACTATGGAGGTGGCAATAACCAGTAAGAACTTTGCAACCGAAGTCATTGAATCAAAAATACCTGTCTTAATTGATTTTTGGGCTCCCTGGTGCGGCCCCTGTAAAATAATAGCACCGAATATTGAAGCGGTTGCGAAAGAGCAAAAAGGAAAAATTAAAGTTTGTAAAATTAACGTTGACGAAGCCCCTGATGTTGCGACCAAATTTACCGTAATGAGCATTCCCACGGTAATGATTTTTAAGGGCGGAAAGGTGATGGAAAAAAAAGTCGGTTCCCTGAGCAAGCGCGACTTGGATAAATTGATTCAACCATACCTTTGATATTACTACCTTACTACCTTGCGATGCAAAAAAAGCTTGCATTTTAAAAAGGTAGTTACTATAATAGATAAAAGGAGGTGCATTATGGGTTCAAAAAAGTTTGTAGGTCTTATGGTAGTCGCTCTTTTAATCGCGTCCTTCTGTGTTCCCGCCTTTGCTCAAAGCAAAAAGGAATACATGGACCAACTTTCCGCCGCACGCTCAACCTTTATATCTGAGCGCGACAAACTGCATGACCAGGACCGGACACTACGGGTCAGCTGGCATAACGAAAGAGCGGAATTATACAAGCAGCTGAAAGCAAATCCTGGCGATAGGGCAATCCAGGGACAGATCAATGATGGCGCAAAGAAATTTTTAGCCGACAAGAAAGATGTATATCAGAGGCTCGAGCAGCAGCGGAAAGACTGGCTTCAAGCTAAGAAAGAAATAGGCAGTCAAATCAAAAGCGCATCTTAATACTCTTTTTTATGACATCATACGCACCCCAGCTCTTCATGAGCTGGGGTGTTTTTGTTTTCATACGCACGTTCGCGCTATCGGTACACGGAAGTATGCTTTCCTAAAAGAATTTGCATTATGCGTCCAGTCACTATATAATAGGTTTTCAGATGCGCATGAGCGCTCTATTACAAAGGGGGATAACGATGTCTGAAGAAAAAAAAGATCTTGGACCAACATCGACTGGAATGCAGGCTAATATTGCGGGGCTCCTGTGTTACCTGGTCGGCTTTATCACCGGTATTGTGTTTTATCTTGTTGAGAAAAACAATAAATTTGTCAGATTTCACGCTATGCAATCAATTATCGCGTTCGGATTCCTTTTCGTAATGGCTACCTTATTGCCGTGGATTCCGGTTATCGGCTGGATACTAACGCCGGTACTCTGGGTCGTTAACTTAGTGCTCTGGATCGTTTTAATGATAAAGGCATACCAGGGCGAGCTTTTTAAATTACCGATAGCGGGGGATATAGCCGAGAAAAATTCCTGACGCCAAACGGCCGCTCACATACCGATACGCAGAACGTCCGTCTACTCATAAGATTTTGTTGACAAAAAAAGAGCTGCTGCTATACTAGGTGAAATTTTTTATTTTTACCCACTATTGTGAATTAATTCACAAATGCAGGAAAAAACGAACGTATTCATTTCTGAAGAAAACTTCATAAAGCTCTTGGAAAGCCTTTCGCGCGAATACCGGGTGGTTTCCCCGCAAGGAACAGAGAACTTTATGTGGCAAGAAACAACCGCCGCCACGCATAAACCCTATCGCGCTATCAGTTCCATACGACAATTCCTTATCCCGCCCGTCGAATGGCTCAGCGATTATTTTAAAAACGACTCCGGATCCCATAAGCCCTACTGCATCGTCAATGCAAAAAATTGCGATCTCGCATCGCTGGCGACACATGATTTCGTATTCCTGGGAGAGACTCCCGACCAGCGCTACATGGAAATGCGCGAACGCAACCTCATTATTTCAAGCGACTGTACGTCTTTTAAAAATGTCTGTTTTTGTCTGGCGCTCGATATAAAGCCTTATCCTGAAAAACTTTTTGACCTCAATCTATCGCCTATCAAAAACGGCTATCTGGTTGAAATCGGCTCAACCAAAGGCCGCGAGACTGTTACCGCTAACCCGGCGCTGTTCCAGGAACCATTAGACGCACAGATGCTTGCCCGTCAAGAGATTCGAAAAGAGGTGAATGAACGACTCTGGTATCATCTGAAGTCACAAAATCTTCCTCCAAAACAAGAACTACACCGCTTGATAAAAAATGGCTACGAGCATGGAGTCTGGCAGGAAGAATCGACCCGCTGTGTTGAATGTGGCGCGTGTATCATGAATTGCCCCACCTGCCACTGCTTTTTGCTTTTTGACCAAAAAAAAGAACAGGGTTACCTGAGGGGAAGGGTCTGGGATGGGTGCCAATTAAAAAATTTTACGCGCGTTGCCGGAGGCGCGAATCCGCTTAAAATGCGCAGCCACCGGCTTCGTAACCGCTATATCAAGAAATTTGAGTTTTTCCCTGATATCATGAACGCATATGCCTGTACCGGCTGTGGACGTTGCATCGAATGCTGCTCCGGTAAGATCGATTTGCGCCATATCTTTAAGTGTCTGGCCGGAACAGAACCCATAAAAACGTAAATTGTAATGAAAAACATCTATTTACCCAAAAAAGTTACGATTACCAAAATTATCGAAGAAACACCGACAATTAAAACATTTGTCTTTAAGCCTGAGTCCGAGTTTTCTTTTTTAACAGGCCAATTTGTGGAGTTAACATACCCGGGTGCGGGAGAAGCTCCTTTCACACCTTCTTCCGATCCCAGTAGAAAGGATGCATTTGAAATAACAATCATGAAGGTAGGTACGGTAACTGAGTTATTCCACCGGGCACAGCCGGGAGACGTTCTGGGTATACGCGGACCCTACGGTAAAGGCTACCCCCTGGATACGTTTAAAGGGAAAGAATTATTGATCGTCGGCGGAGGAGTAGGCCTTGCGCCACTACGCTCTCTTATCTACGCGCTCTATCAACGCATCAATGATTTCAAAAAAATTGTTATCTGTTACGGCGCACGCACCCCTCAGGATATCATCTATAAATACCAGATCGATGAGTTCAAGAAGCAAAAAAATGTCGAATTTCGCTTGACCGTCGACAAGGGGGATCCGGCCTGGAAGGGAAATGTAGGCCTGGTTACCTCGATTCTTACGAATCTACCGATTAATATAAAGGAAGCAGTAGGTATTGTCTGCGGCCCCCCGATTATGATGAAATTCGCCAACTTAAAACTTCTTGAGCTGGGCTTTGAAACTACAAATATTTATCTTTCTCTGGAGAAAAACATGAGCTGCGGCCTTGGTAAGTGCGGACATTGCCGCCTCGGCAAATATTACATCTGTAAGGACGGTCCGGTATTTCGCTATGAAGATATTAAGAACATTCACGATGCCTGGGATTAAATCGCTACAGACTGCAAGCCACAAGATTAAAATCCTGTAGCCTGTCCCGTTTCCTATATCGATAGAGCGGGTGCGGGACGCCCCGATCCTTATTATATGTTTTAGGGGTAACGGGGCTGAAGCTTGTAACCTGAAGCATAAAGAATTTATGAAAAAATTATTTCTCGATTTAGAAAAATGCGACGCCTGCCCCGAGTGTGTGGTGAAATGCAGCTATATCTACCATCCGCAGAATAACGGCATCGGGAGCATTCGGGAGCTTGCGACCTTCGCGCTGATTTGTCATCGCTGCGAAGAAGCTCCCTGTGTGAACTCCTGTTATCATAAGGCGCTCGAAAAAGAAACCGATGGTATCGTGCGAAGAGCTAAGATGCTGTGCACCTCATGCAAAACCTGCAGCATCGCCTGTCCGTTTGGCGTAATATTTCCTGATTTTCTGCAATATCTTGATTCACGCTGCGACTTTTGCATTGGAAAGAAAACTGAACCGGCATGCATACTCACATGCCCGTATCACGCGATAGAAACGCGAGAAATAGAGAATGAAGATATCACCCAGGGGATTTATCTTGTTTCTGATATGCTGGCGGTAAAACACCCCAGGAAATGGTTCCTGGACGACAAGGCGCTCTATATTAAAAAAAGATAACGATGTGCCCACGATACCTTCTATATTTTAACTATCTCATTTTTCCCGGAATTCTTTTTTCCCTCTTTATGGGGGGTATGGGCTGGTGGTTTGAGCGGAAGCTTACCGCGCGCTTTCAATATCGCGTAGGCCCTCCCTGGTATCAAAGCTTCATGGATGCAGCCAAACTATTCGTTAAAGAAACACTCATACCTGACAATGCGCTTAAACCCCTCTTTATTGCCGCCCCCATCATAAGTTTCTCCGCGGCGGCAACTTTTACGGTGCTCGTGGGACAAATTTATTTTACCGGCACAAACCCGGTCGCTGACGCAATCGTTCTCTTATATCTTTTGGTCATACCGCCGCTTTTTGTAATACTGGGCGCATTTTCATCGCGCAATCCCTTAGCACTGACCGGCGCGGCGCGGGAAATAAAAATGATGCTTGCCTATGAGTTTATTTTTATTACGGTTCTTGTCATCGTCATTATTAAATCGGGCGGCTCAATCTTATTTTCCGATATCATCAGTGCCCAAAGCGCTACGCACATGCATATCGCGAGTTTCTCCGGTGCCATTGCGTTTTTTCTTGGGATTTTTTATATTCAAGCGAAATTGGGAATCGTGCCTTTTGACGTGGCGGAGGCGGAACAAGAAATTATGGCCGGGACCATGATTGAATATTCAGGCTCGCTTCTTGGACTGTATCGGCTCGCGAAAATGTTCCTTTATTTTTCACTACCGCTTTTTATCACCATCCTGCTTTTTTCCGGAACACAGACCACCCTTATCGGAAAAATACTGCACCTTGTAATCGTCTATGGCGTAATAATGCTGATCGTTTCGGTCATAAAGAATATTAATCCGCGGGCGCGGGTCAAAGATGCCTTGGGATTTTTTTGGTTTTTCTTATTTCCCCTGGGCCTTGTCGGGATTATACTGGCTATGAACGGACTTTAAATGGGCTTAAAAGAACTCATACTTACTAAATCGCTCTGGGTATTCCACTTAAGCGTGGGCAGTTGTAACAACTGCGACATCGAAATTATTGACTGCCTTACTCCGCGTTTCGATATTGAGCGACTCGGTATGCAGCTTGCCGCAAGCATCAGACATGCCGATGTGCTGCTCGTTACCGGCGCGCTTAACAAAAAATCGACGCCGATGCTTAAAAACCTCCTTACGCAGGCACCAAAGCCCTGTTTTGTGGTTGCGGTAGGAACGTGCCCGTGCTCTCGACATATGTTTAAAAACAGTTATAATACCGTAGCCGCCCTCGATGAAGTGATACCCGTTGATCTTTACATCCCGGGTTGCCCGCCCAAACCCGAAGCGATTATCGCGGGAGTGGCAAAACTTATCAAGAAGGTGACGCGAAAATGATACAAGAACAAGTCAAAGAAAAGTTAGGAAAAAAAACAACCGACTGGAAGGCAACCAGCAGCCGCAGGATATACTTTACGATCGCGCAGAAAGATATCAGCGACGTTGGAAAAATCCTGCATAAAGATATGAACATGCGCCTCGCCACGATTAGCGGAGTGGATGAGCAGACGCACTTCGAACTTATCTATCACTTCAGCCACGATGCAACAGGAGAGCTGTTCAATGTACGCGTATTGTTAACCGACCGAAAAAATCCATGCATCGATTCACTCTCGACACTCTTTGAGGCTGCTGACTGGTCAGAACGTGAAATCCATGAGATGCTCGGCATTGATTTTAAGGGGCATCTCAATCTCAAACATCTCTTATTAAACGACGCCTGGCCCCAGGGAAAATATCCGTTACGAAAGGATTATGTCAATGAGTGAAAAAAAAGTAATACCCATCGGCCCCTATCATCCGCTCCAGGAAGAGCCTGAATTTTTTAAGCTCATCGTTGAGGGCGAACGCGTTACGGAGCTTATCATCGAGATCGGCTACAACCATCGCGGTATCGAGAAACTGGCGGAGTCAAAACACTGGGACCAAGTTGCGTTCGCGGTGGAGCGCATCTGCGGTATATGCTCAACGTCGCATCCCTTTGCCTATGTCTTGGCGGTCGAGGACCTCCTGGGCATTGCCGTCCCTGAGCGTGCCAGCTACATCCGCATGATCATCGATGAAATGCAGCGTCTCCATTCCCATCTCTTATGGCTTGGCTTGGCCGGCCACTTTATCGGCTACAACACTATTTGGATGTGGGCATGGAAAGCGCGAGAGCCGATCCTTGATCTTTTTGAACACATCACCGGCAACCGCCAGCATTATGCAATGATGAAAATAGGAGGAGTTCGCCGTGATATCAGAGAAGAGGACTATCCGGCGATACATAAAGCGCTTAAGGAACTCTATCCTACGCTTACCATGTTTGCCAAAGCTGTTAACGATGACCCGGTAATACAGAAGCGCACCAAAGATGTCGGTATTTTAACAAAAGAGAAAGCGATTTCCTTTGGCGCGCTGGGCCCCATTGCCCGCGCTTCCGGCGTTGATATTGATGTCCGTCGAGATGACCCCTACGCGCTCTACGCGAACGTAAATTGGTCGGTCGTAGTCAAAGACAGTGGCGACATCTATGATAAGGTTCTGGTACGGATCCTTGAGATGTTTGAATCCTGTTCTATTATCCAGCAGTGCGTAACCAAGATCCAACCAGGCCCCATAGAGACGGAAGTCAGGGATATACCGCCGGGAGAAGGCATCGGCAGGGTAGAGGCCCCGCGTGGCGAATGCTTCCATTACGTAAAAAGCGACGGTACCAACAGGCCGGTACGCCATAAAATAAGAGCGCCCTCCTTGATGAATGTTCCTACTAACCTGGTTACTGTTCCCGGGTATACTATTTCTGACGCAGCGATCACTCTGGCAGCGGTGGACCCCTGTTACTGTTGCACCGAACGAAGCGCTGCATTCAGCAAAAACGGCAAAAAAATATTTACCGGCGAAGAACTCGTTGCGCTCTCAATCGAAAAAACAAACCAACTACGTAAACAGTATGATAACCAATAATCTATTCCTGGTTGATCCGCTCTCCATATTAATAAGCATTTGTATCTGCTTCTTTACGGTTATCCTCTTTATCTTTTCGCTCGGCTTCATAAAAACGCAAAGATTTACATATTACACCTGGTTCTTCGCAACTGCCGTAGCCTCCCTTGGTGTTGTTCTCTCAAACCATCTTATCGCTATTCTCGTCTTCTGGGGATTCCTTGGCCTCGCAATTTTTAAGCTCATTAACGTGTGCCCAGATGCAGAGGCCGCCCGTGCCGCAAAAAAAACATTGATTATCATTGGGGGAACTGACGCTTTCCTTTTACTCGGATTTCTTTTATACATGAAACTCGCTGCCTCTACATTTATCACCGGAACATCACTTGCAATACACGACTCTCAAACGCTTCTAGCATTTCTCTGTATCGCGGCAGGCGCGTTTGCAAAAGCAGGGTGCATGCCGTTTCATACCTGGATTCCCGATACCGCGGCAAGTGCACCAGTGCCGGTCGTTGCCTACCTGCCGGCATCGCTTGATAAACTCCTGGGAATCTATCTCCTTATACGCATCGCCAAAGATACGTTTATACTGAATGCAACTGCCCAAGGAATCCTTTTCCTTGTCGGGTCAATGACCATTTTATGCGCGGTAATGATGGCGCTCGTTCAACACAATATTAAGCGACTCCTGGGCTACCATGCGGTATCTCAAGTTGGCTACATGATTCTTGGGATCGGCTGCGCGAGCCCCCTTGGGTTTGCCGCAGCACTTTTTCATATGATTAATCACGCGATATATAAATCATGCCTATTCCTCGCTGCCGGAAATGTGGAAAAGCAAACGGGAGCAACCGAAATGGATAAGTTGGGCGGACTAGCAAAGTATATGCCGATAACGTTTATTGTTACCTTAATTGCTTCCTTTTCCATTTCAGGCATTCCGCCGTTTAACGGCTTTGTCTCAAAATGGATGGTCTATCAGGGCCTGATAGAGTTCGCGCAAAGAATCACTTCACTGAAACTACAGATCCTTGCGATTGGAGGCCTGGTTATCGCGCTGGCAGGTTCGAGCTTAACGCTTGCCTCATTCTTAAAATTAAACTATGGCGTATTTTTAGGAAGCCCGCGCGCGAAAACAAAAGAAGCACGTACAATGCTTCTGATCGCGCCCGTTATTCTTGCCGGCCTCTGTGTCATTTTCGGAATTTTTTCTCGATACCTGATAATGCCTGTTCTTGTCAGCAGCGTAGGCTATTTTATCTTACCGGGGCTTTGGAACCCCCTCTTAATCACTACACTCATTGTCGCGGGCATACTCATCGGCTTTATCTTATTCACTTTTACCGGGAAAAAATTGCGGCAAAGCCCCTCGTTTATCGGCGGAGAACCGCTTGCGCCAGCAGAGGAAGTCCGGATTGAGGATTTTTATAATACAATAAGAGAATTACGAATACTGAAACGTATTTATCGGCTGGCCGAAGAGAAATTCTTTGATATATACGACCAAAGCTCAAATTTTGTTTTCGGAATAGGCAGGTTTTTCCAGTATCTGCATAACGGCGTTTTGCCGACTTATCTAGTCTGGACGCTTTTAGGCATGATCGGCTTGTTTTTTGTGCTGCTAAGATAAATTTTTATGGAACTGCATATATTATTATTATTTATGATTATTGGTGCAATTGTGGCGATTGAAGCTCGGGATCTCTTGTCGAGCGTAATTGCCATAGGCGCGGTAGGTTTTGCATTATGTTTAGCTTTCTTGGTTTTAAAAGCGCCAGATTTAGCGATTACCCAGTTAGTAGTGGAGATTCTTTGTTTGATTATTTTAATCCGCGCAACCATTAAGAGAGATTTACCTTTGACTATTGAAGGCCGTTGGATCTTTAACACACTTTCGACGTTAGCGTTCATTGCGGTATTTCTTTTCTTCGCCTATAATGCGCTGCAAGAATTACCGGCTTTTGGAAATCCCATCATGAGGGTGGTACAGAAATATTTTGAAGAAGGGGTTAGTAAAACCGGGGCGGTAAACCTCGTTACGGCTGTAATCCTTGATTTTAGAGCCTATGATACCTTAGGCGAAGCCACGGTATTATTTACTTCGGTAATCGGCATTATGGCAGTTTTGCGCCAACGGGGAAGAAAAAAAATAGAGGAGACCGAGGATGATCGATAATCCTAAAACAGGGATGTCTTTAATTGTAAAGACCATTACCCGCCTAACCATAGGCTTGATACTAATTTTTGGCATCTATATTGTTTTACACGGCCATCTCTCTCCGGGGGGCGGATTTGCGGGAGGCGTAATTATTGCTCTTTCTTTTGTGCATCTTATGCTTGCGTTTGGCAAAGAGGCAGCGCTCAGCAAGATTACCAAAAATACCGCCGCCAGTTTAGAAAGTATCGGCGCTCTAATGTTTTTGTCTATAGCTTTATTGGGATTTTTGGGAGGATCATTTTTTCTAAATTTCATCGGCAAAGGGAAACCATTTCATTTATTGAGCGCCGGAACTATTCCTTTAAGTAATATAGCAATCAGCTTAAAAGTGGGAGTAGGATTGTTTGCGATATTTTTAGCATTAACAGTACTAGAAGGGGTAAAGAAGAAAGATTGACCAATACGACTACTTGTACGGGTCAATGGCGCCAGAGGTAGCCAGCAAGAATCATGAGCCTTTATTTTTTATGTTTAGCTTTATTTTGCGTGGGCCTTTACGGGGTGCTACGCAAACGAAACCTGGTTAAAATAATCATAGGCTTAGGAATCATAGAATATTCCATGAACCTATTTTTTGTTTTATTAGGTTACCGCGCGCACGGCCGCGCGCCCATTGACGCACAAGATCAAAACATTTTAACTATGGTTGATCCGCTCCCTCAAGCATTAGTGCTTACCTCGATCGTCATCGGTTTAGGGGTTACGGCGTTAGTTATTTCGATCGCGGTCAGGATTTATGAAAAATACGGCACCTTTGATATCACAAAAATAAAAAAACTTAAAGGTTAAATGCATAACGCAAACATTATTCCTTTTTTTGTCATTATACCGCTCCTGTGCGCCTTTTTGGTTTCTCTTTTAGGTAGATACTTAAAACGTACTTTTGTTCATTCGCTCTCAGTGATCTCCTGCTTTTTGCTGATGCTTCTTTCTTTTTACAGCCTGTATATTTTACGCAGCAACCCGACTTTGGTTTATAAAATTGGCGGGTGGCTTCCGCCCTTTGGTATTTGCATGGTCTTAGACGGCTTAAGCTGTTTTATGCTGATAACCGTAAATCTGGTTGCTTTCTTTGTCTGTATATATTCGCTGAGCTATATGGAAAAATATACGGATAAGCCAAAGTTTTATACTTTGTTTTTCTTAATGCTGACCGGCATGAACGGCTTAATTGTAACCGGGGACTTATTCAATCTCTTTGTCTTCTTAGAAATTGCTTCAATCGCTAGTTACGCATTAGTTGCTTTCGGCACCGAGGCAGAGGAACTCGAAGCAGCTTTTAAATATACCATTATGGGCTCGGTTGCTTCCAGTTTCATTTTCATCGCAATTGCGTTCTTGTACGGCTTTACTTCCACCCTGAATATGGCTGATATGGCGCAGATTTTAAGCGCAAAACCAAATACGTTCCTTATTCCTTTTGTGTCTGTGCTTTTTTTAATGGGTTTTGGGTTAAAGGCAGCCCTGGTGCCTTTTCATGCCTGGCTTCCCGATGCGCACCCTTCCGCGCCTGCCTCGATATCTGCTATGCTTTCAGGCGTTTTAATCAAGGCTTTGGGTGTGTATGCGTTAGTGCGTATTTTCTTTAATATTATTGGTGTTACCAACGGTTTCCTCTCGACTTTAATGTTTTTGGGGGCACTTTCAATGCTGGTGGGAGTAATTTTAGCGCTTTCCCAATGGGATTTAAAAAGGCTCCTCGCATACCACTCCATAAGCCAAATTGGCTATGTAGTGTTAGGTATTGGCTTAGGCACGCCCTTGGGGATATTGGGCGGCTTGTTTCATCTCTTTAATCATTCCATATTTAAATCTCTGCTTTTTTTAAACGCTGGGGCGATAGATTATGCTACGGGCACACGCGAGTTAAAGGAAATGTCCGGCCTAAAAGAAAAAATGCCTATAACCTCTAATACTAATCTCATTGCCTCAATGTCTATTGCGGGAATCCCGCCGTTTAACGGTTTCTGGAGCAAACTTATCATTATTTTAGCCTGCGTGGAAACGGGCCATATTGGTTATGCGATCGCAGCAGTGCTTGGCTCTATTTTAACCTTAGCAAGTTTTATGAAAGTACAAAAGTTTGCCTTCTTAGGTACACTGAGAGAAAAATATAAAAATATTACAGAAGTTCCTTTTACGATGAAGGTATCTATGATTTGTTTAGCCATAATATGCATTTCCGGCGGACTTTTATTATTGCCGTCTTTTAAGTTTTTCCTTAATGGCGCCGTCAATACAGTGTTGGAAAGCAGAAACTATGCCACACTAGTTTTTGAAGCAGCTTTAAAATGAAAAGCAGAATTGTATTATTCATTTTTGGTTATGTTATTTGGATGCTTTTAGGCTGGTCGCTTGATTTTGCCAACGCTGTAGTGGGTATTTTTGTAGCAGGGCTTGTTGCTATGTTAACCGGTGATATGTTTAGCCGCAGGCCACATCACTTTAGCCACCTCAGTAGATATTTATGGTTTGCGTATTATGTTCCGTTATTTCTCTGGGAATGCCTTAAGGCAAATATTGATGTAGCCCTGCGGGTAAGTAATCCAAGATTACCCATCAATCCCGGTATCGTCAAGGTTAAAACAACGTTAAAATCAGATACTGCCCTTACTTTTCTGGCAAACTCCATTACGCTTACGCCGGGCACTTTTTGCGTAGATATAAACCCTAAAGAGAGCATTCTCTACATCCATTGGCTTCACGTTAAATCCCAAGATCAACAGAAGGCAACACAACTAATTGTAGATAAATTTGAGAAGGTTTTAAAAAAAATATTTGAATAATGAAATTAAAATATACATATCTTAGCTGGTGCTTAGGGTTATTAGCTATATCCACGATATTATTTTTTATCAGTTTCTACCCGGTACCGTCACTCCTACGATGGCAATCACCAATACTTTCGCGCTGCTTTTTCATCTTAATGATGTGCTTCGGCATATGTTTGTGGCGGATAATACGGGGGCCAACTGCGGCTGACCGGGCAGTGGCTATAGATACTATTGGTATTTTGATTGTAGGCTTTTGCGCCATTCTCAGTATCTCCACTGCAAGAGATTGGTATATTGATATTGCGATTGCCTGGGCACTGCAAAGTTTTATCGGAGCGCTCGCTTTGGCTAAATACTTGGAAGGCAAAGGGTTTGATGAATAGTACTGTCCACGCGCTATAAGACGAGATGTAAAACGGAGAAAACGATGAACGAAATTATCGGATACATATTTATCGTAGTCGGGTTAGCTTTTGATATATTTGGCTGTGTCGGCCTAATCCGCCTTCCTGATGTATACACCCGTCTGCAAGCAACTACCAAATGCGTTACGTTAGGCACGTGCAGTATTCTTGTGGGCACCATCATTATCAAAGGTTTTACGGGCACCGGAATAAAGGCTTTTTTATGCATAATATTTTTGCTTTTAACTGCTCCCGTTGCCGCACATGCGCTTTCTCGCGGCGCGCACGCGGCGGGAGTAAAACTCTGGGAAAAATCAGTTTGCGATAAATACGCTGATGATAAAAAAACAAAGAAAATCTAAATTGAACGGGTAAGATATGAAATATCCAAAATTAAGAGAAATCAAGGGCGCGTTACAATCTTTATTTACGAAAGCCTATACCGCAAAGTTTCCCTTTGCGCCCCATACGCCTTCTGCGCATTTTCGGGGAAAACCTTATTATGATGAAGAAAAATGTATCGGCTGCACTGCGTGCGTCAATGTCTGCCCATCCGGAGCATTGAGCTTTGATGATGAAAGCTCCAAGGAAAACGCCCTGCGGAGACTTACCGTGCGTTGGGATATCTGTATCGAATGCGGCCAGTGCCAGCTTAATTGTCCGACCGAAGAAGGTATAAAGCTTTCTGGGGAGTTTGATATCTCGACCACCGAAAAGCGGGATGATCTGCATCAAAATATCGAAAAAGAAATGGTAATCTGCGAACATTGCAACAGTCCGATTGCATGCAAAGACCACATTGTCTGGACCATACAAAAATTAGGGCCACTCTACACCACCAACACTTCCCTAATAAACTTTCAGCAACAATCTCTCCAGGCCGGCGATACAATTCCAAAAAAAGAAAACACCATCGGACGATCCGATCGTTTTAAGGTCCTGTGCCCGGCCTGCCGCAGAGAAGCAGTGTTTAGTTCATAAACGCTAATTACCGCTAATCTAAAAACGCTAATAACCGCTAATAAAAAAATCACGCCCATGCAAAAAACGCCCCGATGTCTGGCTTTCGATCTCGGTAAGGTGATTTTTGATTTTGACTATACGGTTGCGCTCGAACGCATCAAGAATGACATCACGGTGCCCATCGAAAAGGTGCTGGATGAAGTCTTTATGAATAATTGTTTCCTTGATTTTGAAAAAGGGCTCGTTTCAGACAAAGAGTTTTACGCGCAATTTATCCGTACCTTCGGCTCATCGATTTCCTATGGTAGATTCGTTGATATCTGGTCTGATATTTTTACTCCTAAACAGGAAATTATCACGCTCCTGGGCCGGCTGCGTCTGCTATACCCGCTGTACCTGGTCTCAAACATCAATGAATTGCACTACGAACATCTATACCGCAAACACCCCGATGTTTTTGGCCTTTTCAATGGGCTCCTGCTTTCCTATCAATTAAAATCACTAAAGCCGGAAGAGAAATTTTACGCGCATCTAAAAAAAGTAAGCGGTTGCGAATACCGGGAAATCGTCTATGTTGACGACCGCAAAGATTTAATTGACGCCGCGCAAAAACTTAACCTTGCCTGTATACTGTTCCAGGATTTCACGACGCTTCTTGAGGGCCTCGTGCAGGCGGGAATAGAAATTCCTACTGGCGCTGAAGCGAATACGCTCACCAGGCTACGAAACACTCTCTCCGGCGCAAAACGCCCACTCATTGTCGGTATCGGAAACACGATGCGCGCTGACGATGGGGCAGGTGCCGTGATTGCTGCGACACTTGTTGGCGCCATCAACATCACCGTCATCAACGCCGGCGCATCAATTGAAAATTATCTTGGAAAAATTGACCATTACAATCCTGACTGCGTCATTATTGTTGATGCGGCTGAGTTCCAGGAACATGAACGCTTCGCGCTGTATGACGTAGGTATGCTACAAAACATCTCTTTACATCTTACACATGACTCGTCGCTGAAACTGGCTCTTACCTACTTGCAAAATATAAAACCCTCTGATATACTGATTTTGACGATTAGGCCAAAAACATTCACACTCGGCGCGCCGATGAGTGCTGACGTACATACGACCGTGGAAATTCTTAATACATTTTTCTTAAATAATTTTCGATTATCATGAAGCGTCTTATACTCATTCTTATGGTAGTGCCTATGCTTTGTTCAGGCTGTATACCCCTTTTAGTGGGGGCCGGCGTCGTAACCGGGTATTCGTTAAGTAATGACGCTGCGATCGGAAACCTTTCGGTTCAATATGACCGCCTCTGGAAGCGCTGCGAACTAACACTTGAAAAAATGCAAGCAACGATCCTAGAAGCCAAACAATCAAAAGGCCTCATCAAGGCACGTATGTCGGATAATGATGTAACGATTAGAATCGACACCATTGACAACGCAAACCAGCGCTTACGGGTCTCTGCGCGGCGGTTCATGATGCCCAAACCACAATTTGCCCAAAAAGTCTTCTTTAAAATCACCGAAAACCTTAAGTGAAAGAACTACTTCTTGCATTTAGCCTCCTGTTTGCTGCCTGCACTCCGGAACTAACCACAAAACCATCAGAAGTAATTTCAAATTATAATGATGTTGGGGTTCTTGAAGTAATCGACGGCGACACCATTAAGCTTGCCGACGGAAAACTTCTGCGTTATATCGGGATTGACACTCCGGAAACCCGCATCAAAAAAGGAAACCGTTTCATCTATTCCCCCCAGCCGGGAGCGGTAGAAGCAACTACGTTTAATAAATCACTGGTGTCCGGAAAAAAGGTACGTATTGAGTTTGATGTGCAAAAAACCGACAAATATGGCAGGCTCCTTGGATACTGCTACGTCGGTGATACGTTCGTCAATGCCCGACTGATAGAGGAGGGTTACGCCGTCCTTTTAACCTATCCGCCGAACGTCAAATACGCTGATCTTTTCGTAAAGCTTCAGAAACAAGCACGCGAGGCCCGGCGCGGCCTCTGGGGAGCCTATGCGGTCATTGATCATGCCCAGGCACACCGCTTCATCAACCAGGTACGCACCGTCCGCGGGACTGTGCTCAATACGCATCTTACAAAAAAATGCATGCTGTTGAATTTTGGAAGTAACTATAAAGACGACTTCACCATTGTCATTTTTGCCAACTCATATCGATTTTTCGAAAAAGCCGGTATCGACCCGCTAACCTTTTATAAAGGGAAAACCGTCCAGGCCACCGGCAGAATCCGCTCCTATAACGGCCCGGAAATCATTGCAAATGGCCCGCTGGATATAGAAGTCGTGGGGGCTTCTTCATAAAATCACTGTTACAGGATTCTATTTACCCCCCCCTCAATACTGTACCTTGATACCTGACACTTCAATATTTAATAAACTACTTACGCCGAAAAAATACATTTGCAACCCCTCTCGAATTACATGCATTTTTTCGGCATACCTCGACGTAATCTGAAATTTGCCTTAAAATTACAGGCAAATTTCAGCCCCACAGGGCGTCCCTGGGGGACAGCGTCGACCCCTGTTCAAGCTACGGGTGGGGCAGAAAATGCCCCCATCTTCATCGAAGTTCTCGGTGCATTTTCTGGGTAAAAAGATTTTACTTAAAAAAATAAAATTTTAGTGTATAATATGGCTTCCTTTGGGGGGAGGCAGGTTTACCACTGCTAAAAGGTACAGGCACTCCCTGGCACACTTTTTCAATAACCACACACAATAAAAGAAAAAATGGCTGAAGACAAACTGACGAAAATAGTATCTCTTTGCCGCAGGCGGGGTTTTGTATTCGGGGGTTCAGAGATCTACGGTGGCCTTGCGAGCTTCTGGGATTACGGACCCCTGGGGGTAAGGCTTAAGAAGAAAATCAAGGATGTCTGGTGGGATACCTACGTAAACCGCCGCAACGACATCGTCGGCCTTGATTCCAGTATCATCATGCATGAAGATGTTTTCCGTGCCTCCGGCCACTTGGAAGGTTTTGCTGACTTGCTGGTTGATTGCCCGGGATGTAAGAAACGCTTTCGCCTTGATAAGCTTGAAAAAATTTCAGAAAACCTTTATTCCTGCCCTGATTGCAGCGCCAAAATCGATACTCAAAAAAGTAAAGCGCGTAAATTTAACCTCATGCTTAAAACCAACGTCAGCGCGACCGAAGATGAACCAACCTACGGTTACCTGCGACCTGAAACCGCACAGGGCATTTTTACTAACTTTGCGAATGTGCTCGATACCACTCACAAAAAACTCCCCTTAGGCATCGCACAAATCGGAAAAGCCTTCAGAAACGAAGTAACTACGGGGAGCTTTATCTTCCGAATGAAAGAATTCGAGCAAATGGAAATTGAGTACTTTGTTAACCCGCACGATTCCGACGAATACTACCGCCAATGGGTCACGGAACGCTTTACCTTTTACGTTGAAAAAATCGGCTTGAGCAAGGAAAACTTACGGCTGCGCGAGCATGGCAAAGAAGAGCTTGCGCATTACGCTAAATCCTGCACCGATATCGAATTCAATTTTCCGTTTGGCTGGAGCGAGCTCGAGGGAATTGCGAACCGCGGAAACTTCGATTTAACCGAACATTCACGGGTAAGCAAAAAAGATCTTTCTTACTACGACGACCAGAAAAAAGAACGATTTGTCCCTTTTGTCATCGAACCTTCCAGCGGCGTGGACAGAACGTTCTTTGCGGTAATCAGCGACGCCTACTATGAAGAAGTGGTCAAAGATAAAGTACGCGTGGTATTGAAGTTTAAACCCTCGATGGCCCCGTACACTGCGGCAGTATTTCCCTTACTTAAAAATCGGCCGGAGCTGGTCGAACTTGCAAAAAATATTTTTTGTGATATAAAAGAAAAATTCCCTGCCGTATACGATGATTCCGGCGCGATCGGGAAACTTTATCGCCGGCAGGATGAAATCGGAACGCCATTCTGTATTACCGTTGACGTAGAAAGCCTGAATGACGGTAAAATCACCGTCCGCGACCGCGACAGCATGCAACAGGAACGTATCGCTGCGGATAAAGTATTAGAATTTCTTGTGGAAAAAGTAACTAACGCTTACCATTAGCGGTAATTCGCGCTTTAAATTAGCGTAAATTAGCGTCCAAAAGGAGGACACCATGGCAAAGAAGTACGTTTATTTTTTCGGCGACGGCAAAGCCGACGGAAACGAAAGCTTGAAAAATCTCTTAGGGGGCAAAGGGGCCAATCTTGCTGAAATGGCAGGTCATAAGAGCCTGCGCTTACCGGTTCCCCCGGGCTTTACCCTGACCACCGACGTATGCACCTGTTTTTATGATAACAAACGCACATATCCGAAAGGTCTTCGCGAGGATGTTGCTCGGGCGCTTGCGCGCGTTGAGAAAATCATGGGTAAGGAATTCGGCGGCCTCGCCAACCCCTTGCTTGTTTCGGTCCGTTCCGGCGCCCGCAAATCAATGCCGGGAATGATGGAAACAGTTTTAAACGTCGGTCTTACCGAAAAGACCATTCCGGCGCTCATCAAGCAAACCGGTAATGAGCGTTTTGTCTATGACGCGTACCGGCGCTTGATCGCGATGTATTCTGATGTAGTTATGGAAAAAGCGGCAGGCATTGAACCTGAAGGCGATGACATGGGCATTCGCAAGCAGCTTGAAAAAATCATGGCCCAAATGAAAAAAGAAAAAAATGTGAAACTTGATACGGACTTATCCGCCGCTGATTTAAAAATTCTCTGCGGACTCTTTAAGAAAAAAGTCAAAGAAATCTTAAAAAAAGATTTTCCGGATGAGCCCCTGGAACAGCTCTGGGGCGGCATTTCGGCTGTATTTCTTTCCTGGAACGGCAAACGCGCAATAAGCTACCGCAGAATCGAGAATATTCCTGATGAGTGGGGGACCGCGGTAAACGTACAGGCCATGGTCTTCGGCAATATGGGCAATGACTCCGCAACCGGCGTTGCCTTTACCAGAAATCCCGGAAACGGAGAAAATACTTTTTACGGGGAATATCTGGTTAACGCCCAGGGAGAAGACGTTGTCGCCGGCATCCGTACACCTGCTCCAGTCAATGAAAGCTCAAAGAGCGAACACAACAAGGAATTAGTCAGCCTTGAGAAGGGGATGCCTAAGCTCTACAAACAGCTATATGACATCAGAAACCGCCTGGAGCAGCATTACCGGGATATGCTTGACATCGAATTTACGATCGAAAAAGGCCGCCTCTTTATGCTTCAGTGCCGGGTCGGAAAACGTAACGGCCCTGCGGCAATACGCATGGCGGTCGATATGCTCAAAGAAAAACTAATTAGCAAAAACGAAGCGATTATGCGAGTAACTCCTGCGCAGCTTGATGAATTGCTACATCCGATTATCGACCCTAAAGAAGAAGCAACCCGCAAACCTCTCGTTAAAGGTCTTCCCGCAGGGCCAGGTGGGGCAAACGGCATGATTGTTTTTACGGCGAACGATGCAGTCACATGGGCTAAAGCAGGGAAAAAAGTAATTCTCGTCAGAGAAGAAACGAACCCTGAAGATGTCGAGGGTATGCGCGCGGCGCAAGCGATTCTTACGGCGCGCGGCGGTATGACTTCGCATGCGGCATTAGTCGCCCGCGGTTGGGGAAAATGCTGTATCGTCGGTTGCGGCGCACTCCATGTTGAAAGCGAAGCGAAAGTCTTAAAAGCCGGCGATAAAACACTCAAGGAAGGCGACTGGATTACCTTAAACGGCACCAAAGGAAACGTGTATGAAGGACAATTACGCATGATCGATGCTACTGAGGAAAATAAAGTCCTCATGGAATTTCTTAAAATCTGCGATGGAGCGCGGAAGCTTAACGTTCGCGCTAACGCCGATACCCCTGAAGATGCCCGAAGAGCCCGATCGTTCGGCGCCGAAGGGATCGGTCTGTTCAGAACCGAGCATATGTTCTATGGCAAAGGCTCTGAACAGCCCCTCTTTTTACTACGCAAAATGATTGTCTCAAAAAATGAAGCTGAACGTCGCAAAGCACTTGCCGAACTCTATCCTTTTGTTAAAATTGACATCAAAGGAACACTTGAAGCAATGAAGGACCTTCCGGTTACCATCCGTATGATCGATCCACCGCTGCATGAGTTTGTTCCGCGTGAAGAAAAACAGCAGAAGGAGTTGGCGCAAAGTTTGAATATCGACTTGGATGAATTCAAAAAACGGGCTGACGCGCTGCACGAATCAAACCCGATGATGGGTCACCGCGGCGTACGCCTCGGCGTAACCTATCCGGAAATCACCGAAATGCAAATTCGCGCTATCCTTGAATCAGCGGCGGAGCTCCTTGCGCAAGGTATTAAGGTTGACGCGGAAATCATGATTCCGGTAGTCAGCACCGTTAAAGAATTACATGACCAGCTCGTTATTGCCAAAAAGATTTATCAAGAGGTGCTTAAAAAATACTCTTTAAAGAAAATCAACCACATGTTCGGCACCATGATCGAGATCCCGCGAGCCGCGCTAACCGCGGATGAGATAGCGGGTGTGGCGGAATTTTTCTCATTCGGCACCAACGACCTTACCCAAATGAGTTTTGGCTTTTCTCGCGACGATATGGGAGGATTTTTTCCTGCGTACATGGAAAAGGGAATACTCCCCGATGATCCGTTCCAGACTATCGACCAACAAGGCATCGGCCAATTGATCAAAATTGGTATTGAGCGGGGCAGAAGCACCCGCAAGAACCTGAAAGTAGGTATTTGCGGCGAACACGGGGGAGACCCCCGTTCCATTGAATTCTGCCACGCGGTAGGCATGAATTACGTTTCCTGCTCGCCCTTCCGGGTTCCTATTGCGCGACTCGCTGCGGCGCAGGCTGCTCTTAAGGAAGCACACGCGAAGGGTTCAACGAAGAAAAAATCTAAGAAAAAATAGAACGAGTCATCACGCTAAGCGCATACACGCGTATGCGCTTAGCGTAATTTAGAAAAGCCTATGGAAGCAATAAAAGCATACCTCGACAGAATCAAGCATATTCCTGTTCTCACCGAGAAGGAAGAAATACTTCTTATCAATCAGGCCAAAAAAGGCAACCGCGAAGCACGGCGTAAAATCATTAACTCAAACTTAAAGCTTGTCGTTAATATCGGTAAACATTATGCTCATTTTGATTTACCCCTCATGGATCTGATCGCTGAAGGAAATATCGGCCTCATGCGCGCGATCGATAAATTCAACACCACCCGTGGCTACCGTTTTTCAACCTACGCCGCATGGTGGATTCGCCAGGGGATCACCCGCGCGATCATTGACCAGGGAAAAACTATCCGTATTCCGGTTTATATGAGCGAACTTATTTCTAAGTACAAGAAACAGCGAGAAGCGATCTGGCAAAAGTCAAAAAGCGAACCGTCGCGCGAGGAGATCGCCAAGAAACTGCGTCTTCCCATGGAAAAAGTCGGCGAAATTGAAATGTGGATACAGAAAAAAGCTTCCCTGGAGGCTCCGGTCGGAGAAGATGGGGAATCGCAGCTGGGCGATTTCCTCGAAAGCAAGGACTATGCGGATACCGAGCACGAAGTGGCAAAATTCTTCGATCGGGAACGTGTCAACCACTTACTTGATTTTGTTTCCGAGCGCGAACGTAAAGTTCTTGATCTGCGATTCGGCATCACCGACGGCCGAACGCACACGCTGGCTGAAGTCGCCACGTCTCTGGCCGTATCGCGCGAACGTGTGCGTCAGATAGAAAAGGATGCGCTTGATAAATTAAGGAAATTCGCCACCGAAGAACAGAAACGAGAATTACAATCCCCTTAAGAAAGGAGCCCTCATGAAACTCGAACAATCAATACGCAGTATCCCTGACTTTCCCAAAAAAGGAATTCTATTCCGCGATATAACCACGCTCTTAAATAACAAAAAGGCCTTCAAGGCTGCCATTGACGGGCTAACCAAGGCACTCAAGGGTAAAAAAATTGAATATATCGTCGCAGCGGAATCTCGTGGCTTTATCTTTGGCGGGGCACTCGCATACAAGCTTGGCTGCGGTTTTGTCCCGGTACGTAAACCAGGTAAATTACCCGGACCGACACAATCCTATACCTATGAGCTTGAATATGGAAAAGATGCTCTTGAAATCCATCGGGACGCGTTTCCCCGTAATGCGCGTGTCTTAGCCCTTGATGATCTGCTGGCCACCGGGGGAACAGCCACCGCACTTATAAAGCTTTCAGAAAAACTGGGAGCAAAAGTGGTTGCAGTCGCTTTTCTTATTGAACTGGTTGATCTTAAAGGCCGCGAGAAATTCAAAGGCTATCCCATTTATTCCATGATAAAATTTAAGGGCGCCTAGTCTTTACCTCGTTAGAGAAAACCGCCGCCATTAAAGATTCATATGAGAATTTTAAAAAAGCATATCTTCTTTTACATGAACTTTTAGATGAGGTTAAGCCAGCGGAATTAAATAGTAGAATTTTTGCCGCTGCTTTAATGATAGTAGGCGGCATTCTTACCTGGGCTTATGGAAATTATTGGATTTAATTTGGCAAATTATCCTTTCTATTCCGCGACATTAACGTAAAATCCTACCGTAGTCTCTGTTCTATAGCATTAAAGTCTTGCTAGATTTTTATTGGTAGTTAATTCGTTTTATTACTCTTGAGCAACCTCTGTCAGACGATATTATTTATTCGTCGATTTTATCTTTTGCCTCCAATACATATGAGGAGGACATTTTAATTGACATTGCATTTTTTTTTGCTATTATAAATAGAAGTAATTTCTATTTAAGGAGGCAGTATTGGATCAGTTTTTGGAAAAACTCAAAGAAGGCGGGTTTAAGCTCACGCCGCGCAGGCAGGCAATAATAGAGCTTTTTGTCGATTGCGACACCCACCTGACCCCCGAAGAAGTCTGGAATAAGCTTCAGAAGCAGTTTGAGCGATGCGGCCTTCCAAGTGTTTACCGTAACCTTGAAAGCCTTGTTGAGTGCGGCGTATTGACAAGGATCCAGCAGTCTGACCGTAAAAAGCACTATGGGTTATGCTCAGCAAGCCACGGCCATCACCACCATCATATTACCTGTGTTAAATGCGGCAAAGTAGAGGATATAAAAGGCTGCGCTATCGATGGAGCGAAGAAAATCAAGGGGTATAAGGTGGTGAGTCATTTTATGCAGGTTAACGGCGTATGTGTCGGTTGTTCTAAAGAGTAATTTTTTTTAAATTCTAAATAGAAATTACTTCTATCTAATGTGTGCTAATACTGCGGGAACACCGGCTTATGTGGGTTGTTTTATAGCGTTGTTATATTGAAAATGTGGCAATGGATCGCCGCGCTATGCAAAAGCGTGCGCAAGGAAATTGAGAAGGGACAGCTTAAATGTTTTCAAAAATAATTCATGAATTAAAGGCGCATGCCCCATTTACTTTATTTGGCGCTTCAACGGGTATCGTTCTGATGTTTGTGTTTCGCAATATACCCCATGAAGCGACTCACAATCTGTTCTATGTATTTCATCCGCTTCATATTTGCTTAAGCGCTGTTGTTACAACAGCGCTTTATAGAAGATATCTTTCCGATGAGGCACCGGGAATAAAGATGTTTTTGAAAGTGTTTGCGGTTGGTTATGTGGGTTCAGTGACTATCGGGACATTAAGTGATTCCTTGATCCCTTTTTGGGGCGAGACGTTGCTTAATATGCCTCATCGGCATGTTCATATTGGCTTTGTCGAGAAATGGTGGCTAATCAATCCCCTTGCGATTATCGCGATTATCATTGCCTATAATAAGCCGGTAACGAAATTTCCGCATGCCGGACATGTTCTTATCAGCACGTGGGCATCGCTATTTCATATGCTGATGGCGGTTGACCACGATCACGCGGTGCCGTATTTCGGCATATTCATTTTTTTGTTTTTAGCGGTATGGATACCCTGCTGTTTCAGCGATATCGTTTTTCCTTTATTGTTCGTGCGGAATAAAAATGTCCCGGTTTCCTGCGGGCAGTGTAAATAACGGTTTAACTAAGAGGAGGAGAGAGGTGAGTATGAGGAAAAGTTTTGGTCTTGTGACCGCGGCACTTATTTCGTCGCAAAGTATTTTAGGCAATATTGCATTCGCCCAGACAACCGTGTTTGATTTAGGGCAGGTGGTTGTTTCTGAAGACAAAGATAAAGAAGAAAAGCTGACCATCGAAGAAAAGACGAAGATCAGCCAGAGAACGCTTAAGTCTCACAAGGTCGTTGACCTCGCCGAGATATTATCGGATGAGATGGTCGAGGCTTCCATGGTTCGTAAGAGCGGCTATGGCAACGAGGTCGGATTAAGAGGTTTCACTAAGAGCAATCTGCGGTTTACTTTGGATAATACGCTGATTGAGGGTTCCTGCGGAAGCCGCAAGGACCCGCCGCTTTCTCATATCAACTTGTTGACTATAAAGAGAATAGAAGTTAAACAAGGGCCTTATGATGTCAGCGTTCCCGGAGCTTTGGGAGGCGATATCAACGTTATCACAAAAGAAACCCAAAAAGGCATCCACGGAGAGGTGCTTTCGAAGTTTGGTTCTTTCGGTTATTTAAGTCAAGGCGGATATGTGACTGGAGGAGGTGATTTTTTACAGGGGTTGTTCGGATACAATTATTCTAAATCCGGGCAATATAAAGACGGCGCCGGAAACAAGTTGAGCAGTTTTAACCCGGCTTACAATGATGACGGCAAAAGCATGGATGCTTTCAAGAAGAATGATTTCTGGGGCAAGGTTTCACTCAAACCCGCCGAAAATCAAAACTTGCTTCTTTCGTCGTCGTATGGCGAGGCCAGCGATATCATGACGCCTCGTGTTGCCATGGATACCGAAAAGGAAAAGACGTATCTTAATAAGGTCGAATATACGTTCGATGATCTTAGTTCTATTTCCGAGCAATTGAAGCTGTCTGCCTACTATAACCGCGTTGAACATTATCCTTACGGTAAATATAGGACAGGGGGCGTTAACAACCGAAGAATAGAGGCGATTTCAGCGATTACCGGTGCGCAAATTGAGAATAAAACACCCAGCGAGTTGGCCGTTTTTACCTACGGGACTGACTTTTATCATCGGAATTGGTACGGCGATGTATTTAACAGGAGTACCGGAGCAATAGTAAACGATGAATTGTTCCCGGATGTCAACGAGCTTGATTTCGGGTTATATGTTAAGGCAGAGCGGGATATTGGTAAGCTGTCCGCGACTGCTGGGCTACGAATGGATGTTTTTCATTCAAAGGCAAACGAGGATTCAAAATTCAGCAAGGCCATGACCGATACTAACGCGCAGACTGATGTTTTACCCAGCGCGAACGTGTTTTTGAAATATTTTTTACAGGAGGATACGAATATTTTCGGCGGGGTCGGATTAACGAACCGTATGCCTACGACAGTTGAGCGCTATGTTCAGGAAGGCGCTGGGTATTATGGCAACCCAGATCTTAAGCCGTCGCGCAATCTTGAAACCGATCTTGGATTTGAAACCAAACTTATGGAGCGGTTGAAATTCAAAACAAAAGGTTTTTACAGCTATCTGCCTGATTATATCTATCAGCAGGCAAGTGGCGGCGTCAAAACTTATACGAATATCGACGCCTATATGTTTGGAGGCGACGCGACAGCTACGTATGACTTGTCGCAGGGTTTCGCGGTCGAAGGCGGAGTGGCCTATCAGCGCGGCAGGAAGCTCGACCAACCGGCAGGAAACAACGATAAGGATCTGGCTGAAATTTGCCCGCTTAAGACAAAACTCGCCTTGAATTACGATAAGAATGGTTTCTTTGCTAAATATGAGTGGGTGCATTCCGAACAAAGTAAAGATATTGACCGTGACGCTGGAGAAACGCCTCTTAAAGGATGGGATGTGTTTAACTTCAGGGCGGGGTATCAATTTACCGAGAAGGAAGGTAAGCTGTCGCTCTTAAGCGGACTCAGCCTGAACTTCGGCATTGACAACATGTTTGATATGAAATACGCGGTGGCGAATTCCTATGAATACGACCCGACTGATCCTATCGGAACGAATATCAAGATAGTCAATGAGCCGGGCAGGTTTATCTACGGCAGTTTATCATACCGGTTTTAAGAGAGGACAATGATGGCGAATTTTATTATTAAAGGCGGGTTTTTTATATGGCCGATTCTATTGTGTTCTGTTGTTTCGTTAGCGGTGATATTGGAGCGGCTTCGCTATTTTCACCGGACATGCGCCAGAAATAAGAATCTGCCTGAGCGGACGCAGGCGCTTATTAATTCCAAGAAGCCCGACGAAGCGTACGCGCTATGCGAAAAAGACGGAAGTTTTATCGGGCGTTTTCTGGCGGTCGGCATCAAGATCATTGACCGTCCGGCAGAGGAAAAAGGCAAGATACTTCGCCGCGCCGGATCCCGGGAGCTTGAAGAAGGCGAAAAGCATTTGAGAATTCTTTCCGTGATCGGGAATATCGCCACTTTGCTGGGGTTATTAGGTACCGTCACCGGGATGATTCAAACCTTTATTAAAATTGAGTCTTCCGGAGGGACAGCAGAAGTCGCCATACTGGCCGGTGGCATATGGGAGGCGCTTCTTACGACCGCGGCAGGGTTAAGCGTGGCTATTCCAACCCTTGTTTTGTATCACTATTTTGAAGGGATCGTTGACGGCCGCGCGGTACAGTATAAAAACATAGCCGCGGATATATTTAATCTGCATTAGTTATGGGAGGTCGCATTGAGTTCATTTGAATTGGAGCGGCGAAGGCGCGCGGATAACAATTTAAATATCGCCCCTTTGATCGATATAGTTTTTTTGCTTCTGATTTTCTTTGTGTTTTCATCTCATTTTATATCACACAAAGGATTCAAGGTAAAACTGCCCAAGGCAGTGCATGCCCAGATGCAGAAAAACGAACAAGTGACGGTTTTTATCAATAAGGAAGGCGATATTTTTTTGAATGACGCAAAGGTTCAGTTTGATAATCTTACGGCGTCAATCAGGTCTGAGTTAAGCCGGGCAAATTCAAAGACAGTAGTTATCAAGGCCGACGAGAATGTTTCATTGGGATTAGCCGTCAAGGTGATGGATAACGCCAAGGAGGCAAACACGGACAGCCTTGTGATATCCACTAAAACGGCAAACGATGAAAAAAATAAATGATCTGCATGCCTGTATTCTTATCTCGCTTACCGTGCATACCGGACTCGTCGGATCCGGCGTTTTCCATTTTAATCCTGTTAAACAAGAAAAGCCTTTTGAGGTCGCATTTGAAGTCGAAGAAGAAATATTGCCTGAGCAATATGAGGTTAAAGAAGAAAAAAAAATAGAAAGTCCGGTTCTTGAAAAGGAAGAGGTTATTGAGCCGGTACCGGAGGAATCAATAGCCGAACAACCTCCGGAACCTAAAGAAAGCGATGATGAGCTTAAAAAATCCCTTCTTAGATATCAAGACAGCATCAAGCAGAAAATCCAACAGGAGAGGCAGTATCCTCGATGGGCGCTTCGCGTAGGGCAACAAGGGGATGCGCGGATAACTTTTTCTGTTTTATCCTCCGGCCAGATGAAGAATTTGAAACTACTTAAATCATCCGGTTTTGAGGAGCTTGATAAAGAAGCATTGGATGCTGTTAAGCGCGCTAACCCGTTTTTGTCATTTCCTGAAGCATTTAAGGATGATATAATAACTATTGAGTTGGACATTGTTTTTCATATTACAAACAAATCGACTGATTAGCTTACGCTATCTTTTAGAATAGGTTTTTAACTATATATAAAAACCTTGCCCTTCATTCATTTTCTTATATAATCGAACATTAAGGAACGCAGCCGAACTAGGCTGCGTACTTACTTAGTGTAGTGAAAACGTCAGTGGTTTTGGTCAAAATAGTCCAATTTCCTACAAAATACTACAAAATGAGCAAACGCGAAATCATAGTAAAAACCTAACAAAATCAATATAAATTACCGTTTGCCCCTATAGCTCAAAAGGATAGAGCGCGGCCCTCCTAAGGCTGAAATCCCTGTTCGATTCAGGGTGGGGGCAGTTTGATTTTGCCCCTGCAAAATCAAACAGAGCAATTGAGCAATCGAAAATAGAACAATAGAAAAAATAAAAGCTCCATTGCGACCGAGGACGTAATGTCCGAGGGAGTGCCGAGGCCTCCGGACGAAGCCGGTCTAATGTTCAATTGTTCGATTGTTCAAAACTAATATACGGCATTTATATCTGAAAAACTCTCTGTTTATTAAAAGGCTATTGGCTTCGCTGAAAAATTCTTCTCCTGCGCTCTACGCTATGCGATACACGAATAGATAAAAAACTTGACAAGAAAATTTGCCTGGGATATAATCCAGTTGCTCTTTAAAATTTAGAAGCAAACGTTTGCGGTGCTTGTAAACCTCGGCAGAGAACGCAGTTCTTTGACGGGTAAAGCTTAATAGGGAACTCCGTGAAAATCGGAGACACTCCCGGTGCTGTAAAGGAGGACGAACGGCGCAATGATGCCACTATCTCGTGTTACACGGATGGAAAGGCGCGCCTAGTAGAATGAATCCTATAGTCAGAAGACCTGCCGCAAAAAAAGTAATCTATTTTTAGGTTTTACGCGGAAATAATAACCTAAATTTTTACTTTCGGGATAAGAAACCAGGGTGCACCCCGACGCAAATGACGCGTCGGGGTTTTTTAATGAGACAGCAGCTTTTTCAGAGCGAAGCGATAGAAAAACTGCGTAGTCGAATTAACCCCGTCGAACGCGCCAAAATTATCTTGCGTACAACGTACGCGTGAAAATTTTGGCGTACGCGGTGAGACGGGGTGATGAGACAGCCCCTCTGGGCGTCCCTGGAGGACAGCCCCTCTGGGCGTCCCTGGAGGACAGCCCCTCTGGGCGTCCCTGGAGGACAGCCCCTCTGGGCGTCCCTGGAGGACAGCAGCGTTTTCAGAGCGACGCGATAGAAAATTACCCTAAGGAAAGTTTAACCCAAATTTTTCATTAGAAAAATTTGCCCGACGGGCAGCCCTTTCAAAAGAAAGGGCTGGGTTAACCCCGCCCCAATTTTATTGAGCGGCGGAGCATTAAGGGAAAACATTGATTCTATTGATTAAGTTTATGTTTAAACAATAACCCCTTATTTATAAAATCGGGGCGGCCATCCTTAATATTCATATTAAGGTAGGCAAAACCACAGCCCTTTTCCGAAGGGCTGGGTCCAGCCCATTTACAAATGGGCTGTGATTTACCTGCACCTTTTTGGTGCGAACTTATTTGTTGCAATAACAACAGTGTACGCAAGTTACAAAGCTTCTGCATTTCTAATGCAAATTTTGGGTTTAAGGTTATTTGATAGGCGCCATAAAAACATTTAAAGGGGGGGTGATTGGGATGGAGAAGAAACCGCGCAAGATAAAGAAAAACGTTATTGCCTGTCGTAAAAAGTGTAAAGCGACCGGCGCAGGCTTATCGCATTATGTACTCTTGGAGAAGGAGAATAAATCTTAATGTTGCAAAAAATAATAGGTATGAAAACTCAAACCTATTTCAATACGGGCGAAGGGGATAGCATCCAACCCATAGACATCGGCCACAGAGATTATACTTGTTTAGTTTCCGCCGATACGGCATTCTGGGCGCTGGTTAGAAAAGATAGATTGGCCAGCGCCCAGGCCGGCTCGTCGCTCTTAAGCGAATATCGTAAAAAAGCGAAGACCTTCTTGGGCGGAATGAACACGTTGCGGTTTAAATTAAAACCTTCAGCCGTATATTTTAATCCTACCGACAGATGCAACCTCGATTGTTGTTATTGTTATATTCCCGCAGACTTACGTAAAAATGGTACGCATATGTCCGCCCTAAAGCTTTCGAAAGCGCTCGGGATTCTTAAGAATTATTTTAAGCCCAGTCTTTCACGGGGCCAGAAACCTCAGATCATTTTTCATGGGGCTGAACCACTACTTAATAAACAAGCTGTTTTTACCGCAATAGACAGATATGAGAAAGATTTTCGTTTTGGCATTCAGACGAACGGAACACTTTTGGACGGTAACGCGCTGGAATTCTTGACTTCACGAGGCATAAGCATAGGCCTTTCTCTTGATGGTCACATACATAGCGTAGCCGATCGATTGAGACGGAACTGGAATGGTGAAGGCGTTTCCCGAAAAGTCATTGAGGTGATGAGCCGGCTTAAAGGGTATCGTAATTATTCCGTTATCTGCACCGTAACACGAAAAAATATGTCCTCACAGGCCAAGATAGTCGAGTTTTTTCATCGCATGGAAGTACCAATGTGCATGCTCAATCCCGTTCGTTGCACGCTCCCCGGCGGCTATAAGCAAAAGCCATCAGACGAAAAAGCCGCGACGCATTATCTGAAAGCCTTGGATCACGCCTACAATCTCTACCAGAAGTCCAACCGTAAACTGGTGGTGGCAAACTTCGCGAATGTTCTGATAAGTATTCTCGCGCCCACAGCCAGGCGGCTTATGTGTGATATCTCCCCATGTGGGGCGGGAAGATGTTTCTTCGCAATTTCGAGCAAGGGTAACATGTTCCCCTGCAGCGAATTTATAGGAATAAAGAAGTTTAGAGGCGGCAATATTTTTAGGGATGATATCCGTGCAGTCTTAAAGACGGCGCCGTTCAAATCTGTTACCGAAAGACGCATTGAAGATATTACTCCCTGTTCGCGCTGCGCTATCCGTCATTTTTGCGGTGCGCCATGTCCCGCTGAAGCTTGGACTATAAACGGCTCAATGGTTTCAAGAGGCGCGTTCTGCAGGTTCTACGAAGAACAGGTACGATACGCGTTTAGAGTAATCGCCGATAATAAAGAAGGCGCGTACTTATGGGATGAGTGGGATAAGGATACGCTTACGACATTCGATATTACAAGAAAATAACAGGGATTGAGATTATTTGTATGACAAGATTAATTTTGATACGTCATGGCGTAACCGAATGGAATAGAGAGAAACGTTACTGCGGCCATAAAGATATAGGTTTAAATAACGAAGGTAAGTCTCAGGTTACGTTGTTATCTCACAGGCTTAATGCGGTCGGATTCGATAAAGTATATTGCAGCAATAGGAAACGTGCGATACAGACCGCGCGAATACTCTTTAAGCAGATAAAAATAATCCCGGATCGAGGTTTACGCGAAATCAATTTCGGTGTTCTTGAAGGATTAAAGCATGAAGAAATTATGGAAAAGTACGCAGATATATACAAGAAGTGGCTAAAGGATCCATTCAAAAACAGAATTCCTAAGGCAGAACCGATGAATGTTTTTAAAAAGAGAATCGAAAACGCCCTGTGGAATATCATCCGAGCTAATTCCGACAAGACGATTGCCGTTGTTTGCCATGGCGGAGTGATAGGCATGTTTGTGAACGAGATATTGAAGAATAGGAATTTCTGGCGCTACGTGCCATCGCCGGCAAGCGTTACGGTAATAGAACATAAGGAAGGAAAGTCTAAATTAAAAAAGTTCAATGACACAACCCATCTTATGGCTTGCCCCGTTAGAAAGACGGGGTTTTCTAACGGGGTAAATAATGAGTAAAATGACTTTCATTTTAGGGGGCGCACGGAGCGGTAAGAGTCGATATGCCGCTGAAATAGCGAAAAAGCTTGGAAAGAAGACGATATTCATCGCTACAGCGGCTGCGCTGGATGATGAGATGAAAGAAAGGATACGCCTTCATAAAATTTCGAGGCCGAAGGGATGGGGCCTTATTGAGGAACCCATGGATTTAAGCGGTGTTATTGTCGGATTGAAGCCGACATACGATGTGGCAATAATCGACTGCATAGGATTGTGGGTCTGCAATCTTTTAATGGCCGACATGAAAGACGACGCGATAGAGAAAAGAATAAAGAAGCTGACAGGCAGCATTTTCAAAGCTAAAGCCGGTCTTGTCGTTATAGTATCAAATGAAGTGGGGGGAGGAATAGTTCCCGCGGATCCGCTATCGAGAAGATTCCGCGATCTGCTTGGGTTAGCGAATCAAATGATAGCGGCGAAAGCAGAAAGCGTTATTGTGATGCAGGCGGGAATACCGGTGAAAATAAAATAGATAACACCCGGCCTTATCGCACCTTGGCATAAATGATTGCCAAGTACGCCCTTTCTGGGCAGGATAGGCCGGTAACGCAGAAAGCGGACACTCGCCCATCCAATTGGGCGAGGTGTGCGCACTTACTGTGCAAGGAGCTAAAATCATGAAATTATTGAACGAAACGCTTTCAAAAATTGAAAAAATAAACAATTCACTATCCAAAGAAACTCAAGGTAGGCTCGACAATCTGACCAAACCACAGGGAAGCCTCGGGAGGCTGGAGGATCTGGCCAAACAGATCGTGGAGATAACAGAAGCTAAAAATCCGAAACTAAAAAATAAGGTTATATTTATAATGGCCGGAGATCATGGTGTCGTTGAAAATAATGTGAGCGCTTTTCCCCAAGAAGTAACCTCTCAGATGGTATATAATTTTTTAAATGGCGGAGCGGGAATAAATGTGCTGGCAAAACACGTGGGCGCACGAGTCGTTGTCGTTGATATGGGGGTAGTATGCGAGCTTAAGAACAACCAGGCTCTTGTAATAAAAAAGGTAAATTATGGCACAAAAAATATGGCAAAGGGCCCTGCGATGTCAAAAGACGAGGCTATCAAATCCATTGAAAATGGCATAGAAGCATTCAAGGGAGAACTGCCGAACGGAATAGATATAGTTGGGACAGGGGATATGGGTATCGGAAACACTACTCCTTCAAGCGCTGTTGTCTCTGCGATAACCGGACGGAACGTAGAAGAGGTGACGGGCAGGGGCACCGGGATCGATGACAAAACCTTGGCCTGCAAAATTGCCGCCATCAAAGAAGCTTTGAACGTAAATAAGCCGGATCCAAAAGACGGAATAGATATCTTGTCTAAAGTGGGTGGATTCGAGATCGGTGGATTAATAGGAGTAATGCTGGCAGCCGCGGCGCATAGGATACCGGTGGTAATAGACGGATTTATTTCAGGGGCGGCTGCCTTGATAGCGTATACAATAGAGCCGAAAGCCAAAGATTACATGATAGCTGCCCATTGCTCGGTCGAGCAAGGCCATAAAGCCGCGCTCGCATTCTTAGGGCTTAAACCCGTCCTTGATTTAAACTTAAGGCTGGGAGAGGGAACCGGAGCGGCATTGGCTATAAACATAATAGAGGCCGGCACTAAAATATTAAATGAGATGGCGACGTTTGAAAGCGCCGATGTTTCCAAAAAGGACGAATGAAAAGATTTCTAATCGCTTTACAGTTTTTAACCATCCTTCCTTTTAGTATTAAGGGAAAAATAGAAAAGGAAGATTTTGGCAGATCTCTTGTCTATTTTCCAATAGTCGGTCTTTTATTAGGTTTTTTTCTGGCGAGCATAGCTTATATTTCATTATCTCTTCCGCCTATGGTTAGAAGCATCTTAATTCTGGTTGTATGGATGGTCATAACCGGCGGAATACATTTAGACGGGTTTGCGGATACCTGCGACGGTTTTTACGGAATTCGCCCCAGGGAAGAGATTTTAAAAATAATGCGGGACAGCCGCATCGGAACTATGGGCGCTGCAGGCCTTGCGATGCTCCTACTCTTTAAATTCGCGATACTCTCGAGCATCCGGCCGGAAGATTTATGGAAGATTTTGGTAATAACGGTAGTATTCGCCCGATGGTCCCAGGTATTTGCCTGCTCTATGTCCGGATACGCGCGAGATGACGGCAAAGCCAAATATTTTATAGAATATGCGAAGAAGAGTCATATGTTCATAGGAGCTTTATTTATACTACTTCTCAATGGGTTTCTTATGGGTATAAAAGGCATGATCTTATTCGTTATCTTGTCAGCGGTGATATTTTTATTCATAAAATATGCGGAAAGAAAAATTGGCGGCATGACAGGAGATACGATCGGCGCGACGAACGAAATTGCTGAGGCATCGGCGCTAATATTTAGCTTAATATTATTAAATTATAAAATATGATCGATAAAATTCATGGCGGAAATTGTTTAAAGCGAAACATCATTGATTTCAGCGTGAACACAAATCCATTGGGTTTACCGAAAGGATTATCCGGTATTATTTCAAAGAATACCGATTGTGTCTTGCGTTATCCGGAACCTTCTTCAGAACGATTAAAGCGAAAATTGGCGGCATTGCATGCCGTAGGGCCGGAAAACATCGCCATAGGTAACGGTTCCATAGAACTCATCTATCTTGTCCCCAGAGTTTTAAAAATAAAAAATGCGCTTATAATCACGCCAACATTCAGCGAATATGAATTCGCCGTCAAATCTAACGGCTCGACGCCTGTATTTTTCAATGTTTGCGAAAAAGACGATTTTAATATTGAGTGCGGCAAGATAGCAAAACGCCTGCCGCGCCGCGGCGCCTTCTTCTTGTGCAACCCGAATAATCCGACAGGCACCATGCTGCATAGTAATGATGTCCTATTTTTGTCTCGCCTTTCCAGAAAACACAAAAGCCCTTTGATACTCGATGAGGCGTTCATTGAATTCACCGGAGAATCAAAAAGAACAACCATAGTGTCAGAGGCGATTAAAAACGAATTTTTAATTATTTTAAGATCGCTGACTAAATTCTTCGCCATGCCGGGCTTAAGGCTGGGGTACGCCATAGGGCATAAAAGGATAATCGAGAAAATCGTTAAACTTCAATATCCATGGAATGTGAATGGCCTGGCACAACGTGCGGGGGAAAAGGTCTTGGCTGATAAAGAGTATATTGATCAAACCCGACTGTTTGTCGCCAAAGAACGGCACTATCTGCTCGAAAGTTTAAATAATATAAAAGGAGTAAAGGCTTATCCATCATTAGCAAACTTCATTTTATGTAAGTTGCACAATGCATCAATCCAAAGCTCCAAAGAATTAACCCGGCGATTGTTGTGCAACAACATCTATGTCCGCGACTGTAGCAATTTTAGGGGATTGAGTAATAAGTTTTTCAGGGTAGCGGTAAGAAAAAGAGATGATAACGATCTGCTGGTAAATAGTATGAAAAAGGTACTTTGATGAACCACGCGAAAACACTGCATATCTGCGGGACAGGTTCAGGCGTAGGTAAGAGCGTTATTGTGAGCGCTTTGTGCAGGATCCTTTTACAGGATGGCTACAGAGTTTGTCCGTTCAAAGCGCAGAATATGGCCCTCAATTCTTTTGTGACCAAGGAAGGCGGTGAGATAGGCAGAGCTCAAGCCTTTCAGGCCGAAGCTTGCCGTATTGAGCCACATGTTGACATGAATCCTATATTGATGAAACCTACCGCTGATAAGCATGCACAAGTGATAGTTCATGGGAAACCCGTAGGAAATATGAGCGCGCTTCGCTATGTGAGTCATAAGAAACGGTTATCTAAAGAGGTGTTTAACTCATTCGACAGGCTTAGTAAAAAATATGAATTGATAGTAATGGAGGGCGCCGGAAGTCCTGCCGAGATAAACTTAAAGTCTCACGATATTGTTAATCTCAAAATGGCGCGCTACGCCGCCGCGCCTGTGATTTTAGTTGGTGATATTGATAAAGGCGGTGTTTTCGCGTGGCTTGTCGGAACACTTGAGCTACTGGAAAGAGAAGAACGAAAACAGATAAAAGGGTTTATAATCAATAAATTTAGGGGAGACGCAAAGCTTTTAAAACCCGGAATAGATTTTTTGGAAAAAAGAACGGGCATAAAAGTCCTTGGAATCATTCCGTACTTTCATCCATCAGGTCGAAATAGCATAAAGATTTCAGAGGAGGATTCAGTACCTCTGGATAATTTTGAAAGTGTAGATAGGCCCGCTCGGTGCAAACTTAATATTGATGTAATATATCTTCCGCATATATCTAATTTTACCGATTTTGACGCATTGGAGAGGGAGCCGGATGTAAATCTACGGTATATAAAAAGCCCTGAGTCATTAAACAGGGCGGATATTATTATAATTCCTGGTACGAAGAATACGACAAGTGACCTGCGGTATCTAAAGGAAGCGGGATTCGCAGAAAAGATAAGTAGTGTTATGGGGAATGATAAAACCGCCGTCTTAATAGGAATATGCGGTGGATTTCAGATACTGGGCACAAGGATACGTGATCAACACCGAATCGAATCCCGTCAAAAAGAAACAAACGGACTGGGAATATTGGAGATGGAAACGGTCTTCGGCAAAGATAAAGTTCTTTCGCAGGTTAAAGCAAAAGAAGCATCTTCAGGGTTAGAGGTATCAGGCTATGAGATACACCACGGTAAATCACGAAATATCAGAACTTATATGCCGGCTTTCAACATTATAGAACGCAAAGGAAAAGTTGCCCGCGACGCTGATGGTATAGTTGCAATGACTGGCAGGATATATGGAACCTACATACATGGAATATTTGACGCGGATACTTTCAGAAGAAATTTTTTAAACAGAATAAGATTAAAAAAAGGATGGAATGTTTTGTCTAATAAGGCCAGCTTTAATCCCGACCGTGAGCTGGATAAGTTAGCCAACCTTGTTCGGAAGAATATGGACATGAAATATCTCTATAGCGTATTAAAAAACGGAGTCTAGGATGCGGATCGTTTATATTCTCGTGTCATATCTATTAGACCTCGTATTCGGAGATCCGCCCTCATTTCCGCATCCGGTAAGGGGAATCGGCTGGGTTATCAAGAAATTAGAAGGGCCGTTCAGATATATTGTTAAAAATGAACGCATAGCCGGCGTTTTTTTCGCCTGTACGATAATAATCTTGATATGGCTCATAACTTTTACGGTAACGCAGACGGCATATTTTTTTAATAATTATCTTGGCGCTATTATTTCGATAATCATTATTTATACTTCATTATCGGTAAAGGACCTAGGCATAGAAAGTCTGGCAGTCTTTAGTGCGTTAAAAGACGGAAATCTGAATAAAGCGAGGACAGCTCTTTCTAAAATAGTGGGAAGGGATACGTCAAATCTGGACGAATGGGAAATAATAAGGGCTACAGTAGAGACTGTCGCCGAAAATATCGTTGATGGCATAATCTCGCCTCTATTGTATGCCTTTTTGGGCGGCGCTTCCCTCGCTATGGCATATAAAGCTATTAATACGTTGGACTCTATGGTCGGTTATAAAAATAAGCGGTATATAAATTTTGGATGGGCGTCTGCGAAGATCGATGATATTGCTAATTTTATTCCGGCTAGGCTAGGAGTAATATTTTTGTGTCTGGCAAGTTGGATAAGCGGCCATAATCCCATCAAGGCATGGAATATTGCAATACGTGATGGAGCGAAGAATCCCAGCCCTAATAGCGGTCTTCCTGAAGCAGCTATTGCCGGCGCCCTTGGAGTTCGATTGGGGGGATTGAATTATTATAATTCGACAGCGGTTCAGAAATCATATATAGGAGATGATATTAATTCTTTAGATAAATCACATATAAAAGAAGCCGTCAAGATTGTTTACATCACATCTGGTCTATTTGTAATTACAGGAGCGGTTTTATTCTGGTTGATATGTAAACCCCGTTAGAGAACTTCATTCTCTAACGGGGTAAAGGGAGACTCTCATGAAAGTAATTTCTTTGTGGAGCGGCGGCAAAGATAGTTGTTTTGCCTGTTATAAGGCAAAATTGCAGGGGTATCAAATAACCTCGGTCATTAATTTTACGAGCTCTGATGGAATCAATTCCGTATCACATGGTTTATCAGCCGATATTATACAAAGACAGGCAGACCTAATTGATATCCCTCTCTTACAAAAAGCTATGCCTCAAAAAGGCTACAGGAATGCATTTAAAGTATTATTTGAAGAACTTAAAGCAAAAGAAGGTGTAGAGGGAATTGTTTTCGGGGATATTTATTTACAGGAGCACAGGGATTGGATAGATAAAGTATGTGATGAATTAAAGGTAGAGGCGATTTTGCCGATATGGACAAAAGACACTGAGAGATTAGTTAAAGAAATTATCGATTCAGGATTTAAGTCAATTATAGTTTCGGCGAATAAAGATATTCTTGGAGAACAATGGTTAGGCCGTGAAATTAATAGCAGGTTTCTAAAAGACCTAAAGGCTATAGGAAATATAGATCTCTGCGGAGAAAAAGGCGAATTCCATACATTTGTCTATGACGGCCCACTATTTAAGGAAAAGGTCAAATTTAATAAAGGCAATAAGACGTTGCGGGATAATCGATGGTTTTTGGAGGTTCTTTAATGAGAAAATCTGGTCTTCTTGTGCCGATCTTTTTTGCCGCATTCACGTTCCAGACCATATTCGTCGATGGTGCGTACGCTTCAGAAAACCATCCAAAAAAAATAATCTCTTTGGCACCATCCATAACCGAGGGGTTATATTTGCTGGGAGCGGAGAATATCCTTGTCGGCAATACGACTTACTGTGTGACTCCGCCTGCGGCGCGATACAAGGAAAAGGTCGGATCTATAACCAAGGTAGATTTAGAAAAGATCGTCGGATTAAAACCCGATTTGGTGTTGGCTACATCTCTTACAAATCCTAAAACGATTCAAAAGCTTAGAAGCTTAGGCATAGAAGTAAAATTATTTCCAGCGCCAAAAAATTTCACGTCTCTGTGTGATGAGTTTTTGGAATTGGGCAAGGCGGTAGGCAGAGAGCCGGAGGCAAAGGAGATTGTCAAAGTGGCAGAGGGAAAGGTCGCTGAGATAAAGTCCAGGACTGCTACGCTTATGAAGCCGAAAGTTTTTATCGAAATTGGAACGAAACCTCTTTTTACCGCGAACAAGGACTATATCATCAATGATTTCGTGAAGCTGACCGGTGGAAAAAACATTGCCGAAGACTCGAAGATCGGCGTTTACAGCAAAGAAGAAGTTTTAAGAAATAATGTCGATGTAATACTCATCGTGACGATGGGTTTTGTGGGTGAGACGGAAAAAGAAGCGTGGCAGAAGTTTAAAATGTTGAATGCCGTAAAACACGATAGGATCTATATTATCGATTCGCAAAAGATATGCGGACCCACACCCGTGACTTTTGCCAAAACCCTGGAAGAGATAAGTTTCCTCCTTCATCCGGAGCTATTGAAGAAGAAAAGATGAATAAGAGAACAATACGCTGGACAACACAGATACTAATATTGGGAGGAGCGCTTTTTCTTATAGCGGCGCTGTCATTATGTCTGGGTTCTGCCGCTTTATCGGTTCAGACAGTCATCCGTTCTATTTTTAGTGGTTACAATACTACAGAATCTAATATTCTTTTTGAAATCCGCCTGCCGCGTATCATTTTGGGGTTTGCCATTGGCGGCGCGTTAAGCCTGGCTGGTGTTATTCTGCAAGGGCTTTTCCGAAATCCATTGGTAGAACCATATACAATGGGTATTTCCGGGGGAGCGGCTTTGGGAGTTAGCTTGGCCATTATCTTAAAATTATATCAGTCGATGGGTCTAGCGACATTACCGTTTGCCGGTTTTTTGGGAGCGGCTCTCGTTATTATGCTGATATACGCTATAAACATCAGAAAAAAGACGTTAAAGATACAGGGCCTGCTTCTGACTGGTGTTATGATAAGTTTCATATCATCGTCTTTTATAATGCTTATTATGGCTATTTCGCGTACTGAGGATCTTCACGGCATTGTCTTTTGGATAATGGGTTCCCTGGAAGAACCAAGCTGGTTTCTTATAAAATTAATGCTCTTTACGTCTTTAGCGGGATTAGCCGTGTCGTATATCTTCTGGAAGGACCTAAACGCGTTACGTTTGGGAGAAGAGGAAGCCGTGCATCTGGGAATCAATACGGAAAGAGCAAAAAGAGCGCTTTTTGTGCTGGCATCGCTCCTTACCGGATGTGCTGTTTCTGTTGGCGGAATTATCGGTTTTGTCGGTTTGATTATTCCGCATCTTATGCGTATGTTTATAGGTTCTGATCATAGGGCCCTTCTGGTGGGCTCATTTTTAGGCGGAGCGGGTTTTCTCATCTTCTGCGATACTTTGGCTAGGATAATTGTCACGCCTTCCGAGTTGCCCGTAGGTGTAATTACCGGCATATTAGGAGGAAGTTTCTTTATTTACGCTTTAACTAAGAGGGGAAAATCGATTGCTTGAAATAAAGGATTTGACGTGCGGTTACGATAAGAGATTTCATCTTAGAGGGATAAATCTCGTGATTGAAGAAGGCGGTTTCTTCGGAATAATAGGGCCGAATGGATCCGGTAAAACAACGCTTTTGCGGGCTATAACGCGTGTCCTTGAGCCGGAAAGCGGAGAAGTGTTTCTTAGGGGAAAAAACATAAGGCAGATAGATTTTAGGGAGCTGGCGAGAACGATAGCGGTTGTTTCTCAGAACGTCTCTACTGATGAGCTCAACGTAAGGGAGTTCGTTCTTCTTTCGAGAATACCTCATTATAAAGGCCTTCAGTTTCTAGAGACAAAACACGATGAAGAGATCGCAGACAGGGCGATGGCCCTAACAGACACGCTTAAATTTAAAGATAGGTTGATGTCACAGATAAGCGGAGGCGAAAGGCAGCTTGTCCTTATCGCGCGCGCTTTGGCGCAAGAGCCGAAATTCCTTCTTCTGGATGAACCCACATCGCATCTTGACATAACGCATCAGGTTCGCATTCTCGATCTCTTAAAAAAATTAAATAAAGAATTATCCCTTACCGTGATAATAGTTTTGCATGATTTGAATCTTGCCAGTGAATATTGTGACAGGATAGCGCTTCTATCTGGTGGTGCCGTTTATAAAGAAGGTCTGCCGCAAGATGTCTTGGATTACAAGACTATCGAAAATGTTTATAAGACCGTAGTCGTTGTGGAGAAGAATCCGGTTTCCTCAAAGCCTTATGTCCTTCTCGTTTCTGAAGAAGAGAGAGAAAAACGAAGAAAAAAACAATGAGGCAGGGATTAATCCAGATTTATACGGGCGATGGGAAAGGAAAGACTACTGCAGCGGTCGGCCTTGCCGTGCGGGCACGAGGACACAATTTTAAGGTTGGGTATATTTTCTTTTTTAAGGATCCTAAAAAGTTTGGGTACGCTGAAATCAGGCTTTTAAAGAAGCTGGGAGTAAAGGTCTTTGGTTTTTCTCATAAGCATCCGCATTTTTACAAGAATCTCGGCTCAAACAGCGTACGCCGCGAATGCCTAAAGGGAATGAACTTCATCAAAAAGATATGCCACGCGGGAAGCTACGATCTTCTTATCCTTGACGAGATACTTATTGCTCTGCGCGACGGATTCCTGAGCGAAAATGAAATACTTGAGATCATGACGTTAAAGCCTCCCGACATGGAGTTGGTTATGACCGGCAGAGGCGCTACAGGCAACATCATTAAGAAAGCGGATTTGGTGAGCGTCATTGAGAAAAAAAAGCATTATCTTGATAAAGGAGTAACAAAGAGGAAAGGTATTGAGTTTTAATAATGAAACAAACCGATAAAAGGAGGAGAAGGGAAGGATTTTTCTGAGGTATTGATTGCAGCGCATGGGTGTAATACACCGTATGAAAAAATTATCCAGAATCTGTCCGGATAGACAAAGGAATTGGAGGTGCGATCCCTTTGGCTGCCCCGCAACGGTAATCTTCGGTTAATTCCCGAAGGAGCCCGGTCGATTGTCTATAGCGGAAGTATTCTCGAGGGAGAAGAATTATGAAAAAAAGAATATTTATTTTAGTTGGAATGCTAATAGTGGCCACAACCACCGGCGTCTGCGCCGAAGAGAACAGATTTATTTATAACAAAGCCATTGAATTGAAGCCGATAACGGTGACTGTGTCAAGAACAGCGAGAACGATATCAGAGTCGCCGGCAAGCGTGAGCATTGTTACTAACCGCGATATAGCGCAGACTAATGCGAAGAGCGTGGCTGACTTGCTGAAAAGTATCGAAGGAATATATATGTATGATCCTTCCGGAGTCGGAGCTACCGGGGCAGTGGTCAATATGCGCGGTTTTTATGGCGGCATGTCGAGCCATCAACTCGTGTTAGTAGACGGAATACCGCAAAATAAAGGCAAAGACAAGCTGATTGATTGGGATTTGCTTTCTATGGATAACATAGAGAGTATCGAGATTGTACGCGGGCCTGCCTCCGCTTTGTACGGAGATAATGCCATGTCCGGCGTAATAAATATTATTACCAAGAAGCCGAAGGATAAGCCTGAGTCAAAATTTCTCGCTTCTTATGGAAGTTTTAATACCCAGGAGTACGAGACGTCAACTTTGGGGACGTACAAGCAACTCGGGTATTTTATGGGAGCAAGTTATAAAACCAGCGATGGGTTTCGCAGACATGGTGATTATGACAAGACGCATGTTGGCGGGAAGTTAGACTACACGATTAATGATGCTCAGGCTTTAAAACTGTCGTTAGATTATTCCCAAAAAGAAAGAGGTGCTCTTTCGTGGGCATTGACTGAAGCTCAGATTGCGCAGGACCGTCGTCAAGCGCGCCCGGGTACCAAAAATGATAAAAGCGAAGAAACGAAAGGTGACGTAAGCATTGTGCACGCCTGGGATGTAAGTGACCAGGTAAACACAGAAGCGACATTTTATTATAAATACGACGATGCAAATTCGTTTTACACAAGCGGTTCCGCTGAAAGCACAAAGAGAGAGCAGCTTGATGATGAAGATGTCTATGGCCTCTTACTGAAAGGCGGCTTAAAGCAAGAGATTCTAGGCTTACGGCATGAATTTACCGGAGGGGTTGATCTTGAAAGAGATAATTTTGATTACGAGGAATATAATGCGCCGTATCAACAAAGAGGATCGCTGCGCAGTGATTACGAGGTAAGAAGAGATAAAATTGGTCCTTTTCTACAAGATGAAATTAAGCTTATCGATCCTTTGCGTCTTATTGCCGGGGTAAGGTATGATCGGGTTAATTTTGATTTTGACGATAAGAGAACTCTCGTTAACTCAAAGAAAGAAAAGATGTCTAAAGTAACTCCACGATGCGGCATGGTATATATGTATCAAAGAGACTCAAGCCTCTATGTAAACTATGCTCAGGCTTTCAGAACCCCGACAATAGGGCAGATGTTTACGTACGCCAGCTCAGCTAATCCCGATTTAAAACCAGAAGATGCGACAAACTATGAAATCGGATTGCATCACCGCATTAGCGAGCTCTTGAGGACAAACGTTAGCTTTTACTGGATGGAGCTGGATAATGAAATCTGGTATGATTATGCTACCAATAAATATCAGAATTATGGCAAGACATCACATAAAGGTATAGAAACGAGTTTAGATTTTAAAATAGTTAAATGGTTATCGGGTTTTGCGAATTACACCTATTCGCGGGCAAAAAACAAAGCCGGAAGTTATAGCGGGAAATATCTGACCAATATCCCCATGCACAAGGCAAGTTCAGGATTACATTGCACCAGCAAGTTCGGGTTGAGTTGGGATTTAGCCGTTACCTATGTTGGCAGCTCCTATATCGATTCGACAAACAACAACAAACTTTCAAGTTTTACTACGGCAGATACTAAAGTAAGCTATGAATATAAAGCAATGAATGTTTTCTTAGCAATCGATAATCTGTTTGCTAAAAAATTCAATTCGTATGGCTTTGTAAGCGGTAATACGAAATATTTTAATCCGGCTCCGGAAAGAACATTCACGTTAGGGGCCGAAGTTAAATTTTAGGCTAACAATAATGAGAAAGCAGGCCATGAATACTACCTCATGCCCGGTTTAACGCTGACCAACGGAATAAGGCTGGAGTTCTAGATGCCCCGCCTTATCACAATTCTCAACTTTTGCGGTTCTTTTTCGCGTGTTTTACTTGCTATCTTTACGTGTTATGATATAATTTTGGAATAACGATTAATCATGAATTGCGAGGAAGTTAAAGCAATTATCCCTGCTTACATTAATCACAGCGCTTCCGAAAAGGACATTGGAAGTGTTGAGGAGCATCTGTGTATTTGCAATGACTGCCGGCAATTTTTAAGCCAAACGATCGACAAACAACCTCATTACCCGCCGCCCAAGGAAACCCCCGTCGTGGCACACGAATCACCCGTGGAAGAAGAAACCCCAAAGGCGACAACGGCAAGTAAAATCGGAGTATGGGAATATACGATTTTAGGCGTGGGGGTTCTGGTGCTTGGTTTCTTTATCTATCTTTTCATAAAAGGCTAAAATCACGATGAAATTTCTACTTTTTGGAATACTGCAGGGGCTTACTGAATTTTTGCCTGTTAGTAGTTCAGGCCACCTGTATTTACTTAAAAGAATCATTGGGGAGCAAGCAAACCTTTTTGCTTTTTTCATCCTGCTGCATGCGGCAACGCTTGCGGCAACAATTATTTTCTTCTTTAAACAAATCATCTCACTCTGCGCCAAAAAGCGCCTCTTGCTTCAGATTGCAGTTATTACTGCCGTAACCGGAACCATGGGCCTGGCCATCAAGCACTTCTTTGAGCCCTGGTTTGACAAAAAGATTCTCTTATCCGGCTGCATCCTGACAAACGCGCTCATCCTTTTTTCGGCGCGACCAACCAACGATTCACCTAAAAAAACAGCTGAAACTATGACCGTAAAAGATTCGCTTCTTATCGGCCTCATGCAAGGCATATCCGCATTTCCGGGCATATCGCGATCAGGAAGCACCATAACCGCTTTCTTGCGCCGGGGCTTCGCGCCGCAGGAAGCGTTTACCTTATCATTTGTCGCTTCGATACCGGTAATTCTGGCCGCGTTTATTCTTGAAATAAAAGAACTTCCCAATCTTACCGTACACACCGGCACAAAAGGAATTATCGCCGGTTGCCTTGCCGCAGCCGCCACCGGCCTGCTTGCGCTGATCGTACTCAAGCGCCTCGTGGTTAATGCGCGCTTTAAAAACTTTTCATATTATTGTTTTACACTTTTTATCATAAGTTTATTCCTATGAAGATCAATATTCGCACCAAAGACAACATTGTCATACTTGACCTTGAAGGTAATATCGATATTAACTCTTCTGAATTCATCGAAACCGTCGGCTGGTCTTTAGTGACCAAATCAAAGAATGTTCTCTGTAATTTCGAAGGAGTTAATCTCATTGATTATGTGGGTATTTCGATTATCGCCGTTGCCTATAAAAACGTTTTAAACCATAAGGGGCAACTTAAAATCTACAATGTTCCCACCCATGTGCGTAAACTCTTTTCAATCGTAGGCCTTGACCGGGTATTTGATTACTTTGAAAGCGAAGAGCTTGGCTTAAAAAGCTTCCGGGAAGAAAACACCTTTGCCGCCATCATCAATAAACACCTGCGCCGGCGCTTCAAACGCATCCCCTGTAAGGGCAACATCGAATATAGACAGAAGTTTTCAGCCCGTGGCGGCACCCACCGGGGAAAAATTATCAATTTAAGCGCAATCGGAGTTTTTATTATCGCCGATAAATTATTTCCGATCGGGGAAATACTGACCGTCAAACTTGAACTTACCTCAACCCCCGGCATCATCGAGGTTGATGCTAAAGTGGTCTGGGTGGCAGATCAAGAGATACAGCCCCTTGAATCACCGGCAATGGGCTTTGAATTTTATAATATTGATCTCGGAAAACAGGATCAAATCATCCAATTTGTCGAAAAAAATCTTGCTTCAAGCGGCCTTGAGTGAAATAATGCCTTTATGATTACAGCAAAAACACTCCTTACAAGAACGTTCGTACTAATCCTCTTGGTAGTGACGCTGTCCGGATGCGGAGGACGCATCGGCGCGCTTCTGGACCTTGGCGCCAATGAAAAACTGAAACGTAAAACCGTACGGGAAGAAACCGAAAGCTACGAAGCGATAAAAAAAGCTCTGCTACAAGGTTCCCTCAAAAAAGACATGACGCACGCAGAGGTTCTGCGCCGGTATGGCAGGCCCGTGTTAACCTACCCTGAACGTGACGGCAGCACGCGCCTGGTATACAAAGCTACCGCGAGCGACTGGATTAAAGGGGAAAAGATATACCTTTTTTTTGAGCCGCGCAATACGTTCGTGCGCGCCGAGTGTGTTAATTGCTCTTAACGAAATTCGCGCCCCATGTTTTCAAAAGCAATAGCTCACATAACGTCGATCCTTACACATCACGAATTTATCCATGTGGGAACCTGTGATTTTTCCGGCCGCCCCAATGTTGCGCCAAAATTCTTTCTGGTAATACATAAAAAAAATCTCGTCCTTGTTGACTACACTATCGGGAAAACCTATGTCAACTTACAAAAAAACCCGTCAGCCTCCTTAGGAATCATGGATCTTGAAACCTTAACCGGCTATCAAGTTAACGGCCCTGCCAGCCTTATTGAGAGGGGACTCCGCTACCGCACGCTTCTTGCAGTGCTTGAAAAAAGAAAAATGAATTTCTCGGTCCGGCGTATTGCCGAAGGCGTTCGCGCTGAAAAAAAGCATACGGGCCTGGAGCTAGAATTCCCGACGCGTGTTGTTTTTTACCGAATAGCGATAAAAGAAATTGTAACCATTGGCCCAAAAGGTACTCTGAATAGAAAACACGTTTAATGTAGATAACCAAAAAAGGGGGGTACGATGAAGATCAGTGTCAGCCGGATTAAAATCTTTCGGATCAAAAACCGACGCGGCTATGCAGCGCTCTGCCAGAGCCATCTCACCGAAGGAAAAACGATCTTTGAGGCTTACGCTCGAATGCTTAAGGCGTTACGCCGCTCGAAGGTAACCGTTACCGGAAACCTGACTAATATCAAACGCCTTCTGGTGTCCATGGATTAGCAAGATCGATCAACTGCCCATGAAAAGCCCTTTTCGTGCATTCCTTGCGTTATTTTGCGTCTCAGTCGCGATTCACATTCCGTGTGCTTGCGCCGAAACACTACACTATCAGGAAACTACCGGCACTGTCAACCAAGACGTAACTTGGGAAATTCAACAAAGCGAAACACTTACCAGACTCATCGCTACTAAGCCAACCGAAAACTCCGCAATCGAACAAGACCACAAGCTCGGAATCGTTTCTTGGAGTTTTACCAATACCGACGAAGGAACGTCTCTTAAGGCGCGGCGCCTCAATAATATCATCCGTATCGAAGGTACCTTTAAGAAAAAGTTTATTAAGAAAGAAAATAAAATTGACGAGGCAACCTGGTGCCAACCGGTCGCGTTCGCACTTATTCCTTTTGCCGACTCCACGCAGGAATCTCTAACATTCTGGTCAATAAATCAAAAAAATATGAAGGCCTTTAAAATGAGGGCGCAAACACAGGGCTTTGAAACCATCACGATCAACCAAGACCCACACCACCCCCGTACAATAGCGGCAAAGAAAATTAGAGTATCCCTGGCACAAGGACCGGTTTCAAAACTCTGGCACTCCTACTACTGGTTTCACAAAGATAACGGAACTTTCCTCAAATACCAGGGCTCAAACGGCCCTCCCGGAACCCCGGAAACAATCACCATCCTTAAGGAACCAAGCCCGTAAATCATGCGGTTTTTCTACAGCGCTTAAGGAATCTGAACTTAACCTTCGTAGCCTCTAGGTGCAATTTATTATATTTACAAATCACGATTACCATGCTATACTCTTTTTGTGTTTTTTAGTGTTTTATTGTCAACCATAAAACACAAAATCCGTATAAAGGAGGTCCTCAAGCATGATTAAACGCGGACGGCCCAATAAGCCGGTAAAGTATACCAAGACCATCAATGTCCGACTTACCCACGACCAATGGGTTGAGGTGCTTAACTGGTCACAAAAGGCGCATCTGGAGCCTTCAGTGTATATCAGAAAGATTCTCCTTGATTTCCTGAGCATAAAGGATCAACCCGTTCATACGGTAACCAAGAAATAACAAACTCCTCAAAACCACCATCCCGGGACCCCAATGAAACTTACCCTTTTCTGTCTTAACGAGACAGAAAAGGGTTTAGTTGAATTGTCCCGCCGAGTTCACAAAAATTATCGAAGAGATTTTTTGTGTATTAAGACGAGGCGGGATGTCTCTAGCTTTTAATTTAGTTAAATTCTTCTCTCGGCTACAGAGGAGAAAGATAGAAGACCTGATTGGCTAATCTCAATCAGGGCTTTTTTATGTCCGAGGGAACTAAAGACTTGGGGTGACAAACGAAAAACTGTGATTCCCCTCTTTAGTCAAGGAGTTTTTAAGTTAGGGGTAAGCTCTTTGTTGAAACACTTCTGTAAACTATACTAAGATTTCAGCTGATTCATTCTCTGGTGGGCCGAATAAAGTTATTCTAAACTCGCCTAGGAGTGGGAGCCACTTTTTAGGGCTAGACTCAACCGTTCAGCCCTTTTATCATCCAATATGATTCCTGTGTCCAAAATTCTGTCTCCAATGGGTTATTGCATGGCATCAAGGCAAAAGTTTTTCTTGCTTTTTCCACCGTGGAGGCATAGAATTTATTTAATTATATATATGTGTGTAAATATATACTGATTCGGTGGGAGGATTACGTTATATAAAGGCATCTCCTATGCTTGCAAAAAATATACGCAGAATCAGATTAAGAAAAGGTTTGTCACAGGAAAAGCTGGCTCGGTTAGCCGATATCGCTCTTAATACATTGGCTAAAATTGAGTCTAGACGGTCGAAGGAACCGACCATCGGTACTATTACAAAAATAGCAAGAGCGTTGGATATTTCGCTTGATGAGTTGGTTACAGGGAAGAAATTTGGATCTTCTTCTCAATTAAGCCAGTGATCTAAAATGGCAGAATTTATTGATGTGAATACCGGGGAAGTTGAAGTCTCCTCTCAGCCAGTGGTATTGCGGGCAATGGCAATAGGGTCTTGTGTTGTTGTGGTTGCCTTTGACCGCGGCAGAAAAATGGGCGGCTTGGCTCATATTATGTTGCCGGGAAGGGCGCCTGAAAGAGAAGACAAAGACAAGGCAAAATACACTGAAGATGCTATTGATGAGCTGCTCATAAAGTTGAAAAATCTCGGTGTCAAGAGAGAGGATTTAGAGATAAGCGTTGTTGGCGGGGCAGACCTGCTGGGCGAGAGTTCTATTTCCGAGTTGATTGCGAGTTCTGTTTTGGATTATTTGAGAAGCTTAGGCATAGAGCCAAGACAACAGAGTTTGGGAGGAACACAGCGCAGAAGCGTATCTTTCGGTATCGGTTCGGGAAAGATACTCTATACAGAAGGCGACAGCCAAGAAAAAGAATTGTAGGAGAAATCGCCATGAAGAACTATAAGGTTTCAGAGGGATTGGCAATCTTTATAGCCATAGCAGGCTCACTAGTTATGTTGGGTTGGATTTTTAATATAGGTATTTTAAAAAGCATCTTGCCTGTGTGGGTGACCATGAAGGCCACCACTGCTTTATCTTTTATTTTAAGCGGTATCACCGTGTATTTCATTGCCAAATCGCAGCAGAAAAGCTCAGGCGCCACGTTGGTAATTCTTCCTATCTCTACAATGCTTCTTCTGCTTTTAATGGTAACGCATTTGTCGGCAACGTGTTTGGGGCTCAGTTTAGGCCTGGATGGTTTATTCGTCAAAGAGTCAAATGGAGTGGTAATGAGTGTGGCGCCTGGCAGGCCGTCTCTAGCTACCATGATTGAATTTATTTTAATAGCAGTGGCAGGAGTTTTAACCATGCTTAATCCAGCTAAATTAAAAGCGTGGCTCGTATTTTTAGGATGGGTAGTTATGTTTATCGGCAGTATGGCAGTGATAGGCTACATTTTTAGGATACCCGTCCTCTATTATTATATTGAGGGAGTAAGCACGGCCATGGCCTGTCATACCTCTATTTTGTTTGTGCTGTCAGGCCTTAGTTTGGTTTTCTCAGGAATCAAAAAGCAAGTTGTCTCTCAGGTGAGGGATGACTAAGTGCTTTTTCTGTAAACTTGCGTTTGAAAAAAACACAAGTTTCTGTTTATTCAGTTTACTCCACTTCGCCTAGATACTGGAAAATTTTCTTCGATAATTTTCCGGAGCTCAGTGGAGTCAATTCAACTAAGGGCTTTTAAGAGCTGCCTTTGGCAGCCTTAAAGCCCAAGTTTCATTGAGGAGATCGAATATGCCAATAAGACGAAGACTGGTTATTCTGTTTTTATTTATAGCAATAATTCCGGTTCTCTTTGTTGGTTTATTAGCCTTCTCTAATACCAAAGATGAATTGCTAATAGCAAGGAGAGAAAGATTAGGAGTGATTGCGGATTTAAAAGTAGATAAAATTGAGAGTATTTTTGATAATTTAAAAGACAATATGCGGATAGCGCAGGATTATCTTAACATTAAAACCAATCTGCCTGTAGTGACAAAGCATTCTCAAGATAGATCGAATCCCGAATATATTAAGACCAAGGCAATGCTTGATGGACAACTGCACACTTGGTTAACATTCAGAGAAAGCGTGATTGACTTTCTGCTGGTTAGCCCTGAGGGCAAGGTTGTTTATGCCGCTAATGATAGGCATGAAAAAGAACATCTGGACAAGCCTTTGTGGGATCCGGAAGGAGTGGCTTTTGAGGAAGGCAAGAAAGGCATTTATTTAAGCGATGTTTTTAGAACTCTGGACCCTGGCTTAGGTTATGATTTTGGAATGTTTATTACCGCGCCCGTATATGACTTTGAAAAAAGATTTATTGGAGTCATTGCTTTTGAGGTTAATATGGCGCTGGTGTACGATTATATCAAAGGCACAACCGGATTAGGCGAAACCGGTGAAACCCTCATTGTGCAGAAAAGAACCAGCCGCCAGGGTACGCCGGGCTATGAAGGCAGAGACGGCGAATACGCATTATTTTTAAATCCCACCCGTTATGACAGTGACGCGGCTTTTAATAAGGTAATTTTTATAGGAGATAATCAAGCGGTACCGGCTCAGCGGGCAGCCAAGGGTGAAAACGGCCATGGAGTCGCGATTGATTATCGCGGAAAAGAAGCATTGACGAGTTGGCGTTATATTCCTTCTTTAAACTGGGGCCTGGTAGTAAAAATGGATATGCAGGAAATTTTGGCTCCGATCAATGCTTTAAGAAATTTAATTATTATCATTTGTATAATTGTTGGGGCGATAGTCGGGATTATTGCTCTAGTTATCTCAAAGTCAATTTCTGACCCCATACATAGCCTGCACAAAGGGACGGAGATAATCGGAAGCGGCAATTTAGACTATAAAGTAGGCACAGACGTCAAAGATGAAATCGGTCAGCTCTCCAGGGCTTTTGACCAAATGACAGACAAGTTAAAAGCGCAGATAGAAGAAACAAGAGCGGCAAACCAGCAGTTGCGCGCCAGTAATCAGCAATTACGTGCCACAGAGCAGCAGCTACGGGCGGGTAATCAACAACTCAGGGCAAGCGAGCAGCAATTACGGGCTAGCGGACAGCAACTAAGAGCATTAAATGAACAGCTGAGAGCGAGCGAGCAACAGCTTCAAGCTGCAAATCAACAGTTAAGGGCGAATGAACAGCAACTTCGCGCCGAAATCACCGAGCGCAAGAAGGTAGAAGTGAAAATAAGAGAGGCAGATATTCAGCTGCGCACGGTGTTAGAGACAACCCAAGAAGGAATTACCTTTAGCGATGAAGCGGGTTATTTTCATATCTACAACAAAGGAATGGAAAATCTCACCGGCTATACCCAAGAAGAGGCCAATAGCTGCGGTGATTTTACCAAGTTCATCTATCCTGACCCCCAAGAGCAGGAAAAGGCGTATAGCGGGCTTAGAGAGCTTTTAGAAAAAGGAACCAGCCGCGAGGCAGATGTAACCATTACTACTAAAGCTCGACAAAAAAAGCATATTCTGATAACCTCAACTATAGTTCTTTACAAAGAGCGTGAGATGTTTTTAAGTACGTATCGCGATATAACCGAGCGCAAGAAGATGAATGAGCAGTTGTTGGCTTCCGCAGAAGAGTGGAGGACGACATTCGACTCGATTTCCGACATGGTTTCAATCATTGATAGAGATTACAAGATTATCAGAGTGAATAAATCTTTTGCTGATAGGCTTAAGATGAAACCAAAAGATATCATTGGCAAAACCTGTTATGAGCTGTTCCATGGAACGAGCGAACCTCTTCTTGCCTGCCCTCACAAAATTACTTTAGAGACAAAAATGCCGCAACGCAGCGAGTACTTTGAGCCGAATCTTGGCATATACCTAGAAGTAACAACCTCGCCGATTTTTAATGAAAAAAGCGACATAATTGCTTCCGTCCATATCGCAAGAGATATTTCTCAGCGTAAAAAAATGGAGAAAAACCAACGGCTCGCAGAGCTGGGTAAGCTTGTGGCTGACATGGCGCACGAGGTAAACAATCCCCTTATGATCATCTCCGGGAATGCCCAGCTTTCCCTGCTTGATGGAACGCTTAATGAAGAGATTAAGAACAATCTTAAAATTATCCACGAAGAATGCAACAAGGCAAAGGATATTATCCAGAGGCTTCTTAAGTTCTCAAGGCCAAGCAAGGGTGAACTAAAGGAAACGGATATCAACCAGAGTATCGAGTCTGTCGCAAAGCTCGTAGAACACCAATTTAGCTTAAGCAATGTAATAATAAAGAAAGACTTAAAGCTCGGCCTTCCCGCCATTGTAATAGATGAAAAACAGATCCAGGAAGTGCTCATGAACCTGCTTAACAACGCGCGCGATGCTATGCCAGGAGGAGGAACTATTGATATAAGCACCTCTTTAGTGCAAGATTTTCTCAGAATAGATATTCAAGATTCAGGCATGGGTATGGACGAAAAGACTCTCTCCAGGATATTTGAACCGTTCTTTACCACTAAGGAGAAGGGAACAGGCTTGGGGCTTCCTGTATGTTATGGAATCATAAAAGCTCATAACGGAGAATTAAAGCTGGAAAGCCAGCTGGGCAAGGGTACCACCGCGACGGTACTGTTGCCTATTAGGGGGGGGGTGAAGAGTAATGCCTAAGATTTTGGTGGTAGACGACGAAGAGCGGATAGCCGATATTATGGAGAAATATCTGTCCATGAACGGGTTTGAGGTCATAAAAGCGATAGGCGGCGAAAAAGCGCTTGAGATCTTGCAATCTGATACCAAAATAGACCTGATGCTTTTAGATATGAAGATGCCTAAGGTTAACGGCATAGATGTTATACGCAGGGTGAAAGAATTAGGCAAGGGATTTCCTATCCTGCTTCTTACCGGTTCAATTGACGTGCAGACATATCTCGATGAACCGAAAGACTTAGGATTCAGCGAAGAGGACGTGCTCTATAAACCGGTTGATTTGTCCGTATTGCTGGAAAAGGTCAAGGAAAGGTTGGGCATTATATAAAAGCAGCATTACCGGTAAAAAGATGAAGTTTTAGCCGTCTTGTGAGAGCGGGCGCTATGAGCGAAGAACTGCAAAAAAAGAAAATCCTGATCGCCGATGACGAGGAAAGGGTCGTAAAGATACTTAAGGCCCTATGCGAAAATCTGGGATACGAGACTATCGAGGCAAGAGACGGGAAGGAGGCTATTGATATGACATTGAAACAAATACCCGATCTTGTTCTCATGGATGTGGCTATGCCGCAGAAAGATGGATTTGAAGCGACGCGTATACTTAAAGGCAGCGCCCAAACGAAGCATATCCCCGTGCTTATCCTGAGTGCGCGATATTCAAGAGAGGATATCCTGCGCGGCATATCAATAGGCACCGACGATTATTTGTTGAAGCCGATAGATTTAGACGAACTTTCCTTGAGGATAAAGAATCATCTCACGATAAAAGAATACCACGATCTCCTTGTGCGGCATAATGAAATTCTTGAAAAACAAGTTGAAAAAAGAACAAAGGGCCTTATGCGGACCCTGGAAAGACTGGATAAGGCGCATTCCAAGATCAAGGAAAGTTATATAGACACAATACAAAAACTCTCCCGCGCCGCAGAATATAAAGACGAAGAGACCGGCGAGCATATAAAGAGGATAGGCCTTTATACGGGCATAATTGCCGAAAAGATGGTATGGCTGAGCGGTTCAGGGAGCTTATACGTTATGCTTCTCCTATGCACGACATAGGTAAAGTCGGTGTGCCGGAAAGAATACTGCTTAAGCCCGGCCCGCTTACGCCTCAGGAGTGGGAGATTATGACCACACATACTACGATCGGAGCCCGCATTTTACACGGCTCAGACTCGCCGTTTTTAAAAATGGCTGAAGAGATAGCATTATCCCACCATGAAAGATGGATTGGCGGAGGTTATCCTCAAGGGTTAAAGGGCGACAAAATCCCTTTTTCTGCAAGGATAACGAATATAGCGGACCAGTATGATGCCCTGCGCAGCAGACGGCCATATAAGAGCGCGCTTGGCCACGCAAAAGTTGTTTGCGTACTTACCAAAGGAGATGGCCGGACCATGCCTGAACATTTTGACCCTACTGTGCTTGATGTTTTTATAAAAAATGACGGATTATTTGCTGAAGTATTTGAAGATAGCATATCAAAAAAGGGAGATGGCATTGCCTAAAAACAGCGTAGCACAAGAGACAGGAATGAGATCATTATCATGATAGATAATCAGTTACAGGCCGAACTTATACAAAAATACCGGCTGGCCGGAAGGATCAGGTTCATAAGCTCTTCTCTTCTCTTTGCCTTTCTTTTGCTGATGAAGTTTATGGGCGGCTACTCTTATATTAATCCCGCCCTATCAGCGCTTATCTTTGTAGAAGCGGCCTTAAATCAACCGTATAACTTCTTTATTAAAAGAGTAAACCTGCATAGATTCAAATACTATCAGATGCTAACCGACATAATAGCTATCTCCTGGGTATTATACTATATAGGAGGAATTGAAGCGTCTGTAGTGATAATGGCTTATTGTGCGGTTATTCTTTGGGCCGGAGTTGTCTCAAGCACCGCGGCAGTCTTTTTTGCCGCAATTGCTTCTTGTTTCTTTTTGTCTTTGGTTGTGCTTTTAAAATATGATATGCCGACACCGCAGGTACTTGGCTTGCTCATCGGCAACGTATCATTTCTATTTGCATTTGGATATTTCAGCGCACGCTCATCAGCCGCGATAAAGGACCTTCAAAGGAAAAGACAGGAGGAGTCGTTGCGGTATACCCACAGGCTCTCCACAACAGGGTATCTTGTAGGGAAGACCGCTCATGACATACGGAGCTGTCTTGCCGGCATCAGAGCGAACGTCCAGGTTTTGCTGAGTTTAGGGAAACAAAATGACGAAGAAAAGAAGTTTTTAAACTCCGTCGAATATTTTGAGAAAAAGGGCGCTGACTTGATCCAGAGGCTCGTCGAATTTTCGCAGAAACCAACTGAAGAATATATGACGGTTGATATAAATTCAATTATTGAGGAAGCCTTGAAATTAACAGAGCCGCTGGTGAAATATTCCAAGATGACGGTTGAAAAAGAGTTTGAGCAAAGTATTATGCCTAAGATCGCCGCGGACAAGGGCCAGATGCTGGAAGTTTTTGTGGTTTTGATATTAAACTCATTAGATTCTATATCGACTAAGCCAAAAGGAGGGATTCTTACTGTAAAGACCAGGCTTTGTAAAGAAAAGGATGTTGTGGAGATTGTCTTTTCTGATACCGGTATTGGAATACGGCAGGATGATTTGAGGCGGATTGGCGAGCCCTTTTTTAGCACAAAAATACCCGGGGAAAGCTCCGGCTTGGGCATGGCTACCGCCTACGACATAATCTCAAGGCACAAAGGGAAGATCGCCGTTAAAAGTATTCCCGGCGAAAGCGCAGTATTTACTATTAGTCTGCCTGTTGAACAATTGACAAAGACTACGCTTTAAACAGAAGCGAAGCGTTAATGTCAAGAGATGAAATACATTTGTAGTATCGAATAGGTTTAGCATGTATAAAATATTAATCGTTGACGATGGTATAGAGATCAGGAAATTATTAGGCGCCTATTTTGCTAAGGTCGGCTATTCGACCACGACCCTGGAAAGCGCGCTGCTCGGTCTGGATATCCTGTCCAAAGAGAGTTTCGACGCCCTTATCAGCGATATTGCTATGCCGTTTATGAACGGAGTAGAGTTTGCTAAAAGAGCAAAGAAGCTTTGTCCCAATCTTGCTGTCCTTTTATTAACGGGATACGGAGCGCTCGACACGGCTCAAGAAGCGATAAGGATAGGCATCAATGATTATTTAACAAAGCCGGTTGATTTGGAAAAGATCAAAGATTCCGTAGATAAGGCTATAGCTGCTATGAAGGAAAAAAAGCAAAGAGCTGAATATTACAATCAAGTGCTTTATGAGTTCAAGGAGGGCAAAGAAAAATTAGCCTCTATGCAATCAGAGTTCATGACTTTAATAAGCCATGAATTAAGAACACCCGTAACGGTATTATCAGATGGTTTTAGTCTTTTAAAAGATTTTGCCGCTGTTCCTAGTGGCGAAAATGGTAAGACGTTAAGCGAAAAAGATAAGTCCGCAATTTTTTCAGGCATAGAGAGAAGTAACCGCAGGCTGATAAAGATTATTGAAGATATAAATTATTACATGGACCTTTGCAGGGGCCATATAGAGTTGAATATGGCAAAGGTGAACGTAAAGAATTTCTTAGAGGAGAATTTTAACGCCTTCAAACATGTCGTGCCGGAGAATAAGGCGATTTTGAAAAAAGATTTTGTGGCGGAACATGCGCTCGTTGCTATCGATAAGGATAAATTTTCTGACCTATTGGCCCGCATTATACACAACGCAGCGTATCATAACGGCGAGGGGACAGAGATTATTATCAGACTGCGCGAAGAGGGAAAAAATGGGCACTACATGGCGGCAATTACTATATCCGATAATGGAAACGGCATTGAGAATAACACGTTAGAAAGAATATTCATGCCGTTTGTCGCAGGTGATCTGGCGCATCATCATAAAGGTCTCGGGTTGGGGCTTGCCATATGTAAAAAAATCATAGATCTGCATAATGGCAACATAACGCTAACGAGTGAGAAAGAAAAAGGCACGAATGTCGTCATCACACTTTGTACGGCATAGGCTACAGCGTATATCATATGAATTATAATGACGAAGAACGCCTACAATCGCTTATTATTCGCTACCAACAGAAAGTCTTTGCATTGGTGTTCTATTTGATAGGCGGCGATCAGGATAAGACTTACGACATTTGCGCATCAAGTTTTGCCGAGGCAGCGCGCGTACGCTCGTCCCTGGAACACGAAGAGGCATTTCTAATTACGCTTATAGGTATTGCTATTGAAAGATCCCGCGCCGCGAAAACAATCCCTGTTTCTAATGAGCTTGGCCTGTTGGAGCTTCCCGATGCGGAAAAAGGACCTCTTCGCATGGTATTAAAGGCCCTTCGGGCATTGGACTTTGACGCAAAGGCGTTAGTGCTTTTACGGGATCAGCTAAATCTTTCTTATAGCGAGATCGCAGCAATCATGCGGAGTTCTGAAAGTACTACGAGGCCTAAAGTAACCCAGGCGCGCGCCCGGCTTAGAAAAATGATCGAGGATACATTGCATTATGCATAATGAAATTAATATGAGTTGTGATGACATTAAGAAAAAACTACAGCCCTTCTTGGATGATCTGCTCGCAGAAGACGAGTATAAGGCCTTTTCCGCCCATATCGACAATTGCGGCAAATGCAGCGAGCACGTACGGTCTATTGGCGCATTATCAAATCAACTATGGAAATTGGGCAAAGTCAGAGTTCCGGAAGATCTCGGCTCTACAATAATGTATAAGCTCACTCACCCTAAAGAAAAAACCCAACCATCTAAATTTGTAATATCAAAAAAGCATATTGTTATAGGTTCTATTTTGGTTTTATTAGCAATTACGGCTTTTTTCGGAATTAATTATTTTAGAAATCAACAACACCCCCATGATAGAGAAAATATCCCTATAATCAGAACAGAGATAGTTCGTACACAAAAACCTCCGAGTGATAGTGAAGCACAATCGCTCCTTAAACAGCTAGAGATAATTGCGGCTAAGTTGGGGATTTCCGGAAAAGATAAAGCTCCCGACGTAGACCTTGAGAAAGAAAGCGTTGTTGATAAAAAGGGTTTAGTCGCAGAAGAGCCCCAAATTAATAACAAAGTTGTGGTTCCAAAGATAAGACCATTACACTGGCATTTTTGTTATTCTCAAAAGGTTGAGACCGCGCAATCACAAAAGGAAATACAGCGGATTGAGCTAAGAATAGAGCAGGAACTCAAGAAAAAAGAAGCACTAAATACAGAAATAGAACATTTAAGGGAACAAATTCGCCAGACAGGGCGTGGACAGCATTATTCTGAAGATATTCAAGAAACCGTATCGAAGCAGAAACCACAATTAGAGGTTGAATTACAAAAAAGACTGGATAACCTGGAAGAACTGGATATTAATGTAAAGCACCTTGAAGAAGAAAAACAGAAATTAGAATCTGCATTACGCCAAAGCGTTGAGGAAAAACGCCGAAATGAATCTGAGCGCAAAAGGAAACTATTCAACGCCCTTACCGCTCTTGGTATTGGGCCGGACTATCAAAAACATGATGTCTTAGTTTTCACCGGTTCAGGCGAGAAAATCGAAGGCGTTATTGAACAGATTCTGTTTATTTCTGAAAATTCGTCTAATTTTCGTAATTTTACGACCAATGTCCTTACAGTACCGGATAAAGAAAACAGGGTTTCTATCTATCTTGAACATGATGAGGCTGGGCCTCTCCATTGGCATATCGATCCTATCATACCAAGCAAAAAAACCAATACACTTGATATTATAAAAGAACTCAGCAACACAATTGATTATGAATCAGATGAATTATTGATTCTATCTATTCCTGAACCAGAAATTGAGAAATTGCGCAACCGAATACAGGCTACCGGGGTTTCTCTTTCAGAGTATGGTTCTATGGAATCGCAAAAAAGGACTTTAAGCAGCGGTCCTGTAACTATATCAATTTATTTTACGAAATGAGGATTAATTATGGCAAAAATTCTTATTGTAGATGATGAAGCCCGTATCAGGGAACTTCTTCGAAAAGCCCTTACGAGAGAAGGACACGAGGTTGTTAGTGTTCCTTCAACCGAGCAGTCATTGGAGCTTATCTTTAAAGAGCCATTTGACCTTTTGCTTTTAGATGTTAGGCTCTCCAGAGAATCCGGCCTTTCTGTTTTAAGGAAGGTCAGAGAATACCAAAAAGAAGTTCCAATAGTGGTTTATTCAGGTGCCATTACGCCTGAACTTGATAAAGAAGCGAGAGAAGCCGGCGCGAATGAAGTATTAAGTAAAGATATTGATGTGCTTCAGCTTGTAGCGCAAATAGGAAAGATTGTAAATGCTAAAAACAGGATTTTTCAGAAACCTCTTACAAAGGAAGAAAAATCACTTCTTGTTGTTGATGATGAAGAAGGCATCCGCCGAGTCTTGAGAGAGTTTTTTGTGCGTAAGGGGTATAAAGTTTTTGAGGCAGAAAACGGTGAGAAGGCACTTGGGCTTGCACGTTCTGAAAAAATATCAGCAGTTTTATTAGACATGAAAATGCCGGGCATGAATGGTATAGAAACACTAAAGAGGCTCTTAGAGATTAATCCTAAACTTGGCGTTGTTATGACTACTGCGGTGGAAGATGAAGATAAGGTCAAAAAAGCGTTAGAATTAGGGGCATATAGCTACGTATTGAAGCCTTGCGATTTTATGTATCTTGAGCTCGTGGTGATGTCGAAGTTGGTTATAGCTGGAAGTGATTAGAAGTTACTAAAAAAGAGAAAACCGTGGCTAAGAAAATATTGGTTATTGATGACGAGGAAAATATTTGCTCGCTGGTAAGCACATTTCTCGAGAAAAAGGGATACGCTGCCGTAACGGCAAGGAAGGCATCAAAATCGCTCAGCATCGTAGGCCGGATTTAATACTTCTCGATATTAACATGCCTAAGATGGACGGCTTTGCGGTTTTAGATAAACTCAAAAATTCCGAAAAGACAGTAGCTATTCCGGTGATAATGCTTACCGGAAGAGGCGATGATGAATCTAAAGTGAAAGCCTCAGGCCTATATTCGGAATATTATATAACCAAACCTTTTGACCTGGAAGAATTAGACGCTAAAATAAAACAGATATTTGAAATAAGAGGCGAGTAGGGATTTTATCAATATGTACGAGGTTATCACGAAATGATATCAGAGATTGATGCCGTATAAACCCCCCTTAAGACACAAAAAACACGGCCTTAAACGGAAAAAGCCCATAAAAAGAGTGTCGATTTCCTATCACAACTATAGTCAGGAAAGCACCCTTAGTCATCCAAGGAAGGATACCTAAAGGGACTGTCGCGAAACGCGTCAGTCCCCGATTACAACGATTAATTCGTGATTACAATGATTGAAAATATTAGTGTTTTAATCGCTGTAATCTTTTTTAATCTATGGAATCAGGCGCTGTTGCATAATAGCACCAGCGCCCTAAAATACTTCAGAGAAAGTACCCCTAAAGAATAACCGGGAACCAGACCAGAAACAAACACTTCCGAGTAGCCCTAAAAACGCTTATCCATTGAGAAAGAACGACCACCCTATATACTTCCTATAATATACATTATGTTACCTTTTTTGTATGGTCTTTTCTCCCCTATCCACTTGTGGTGCAAATAGTTGTGTAAATAATATAAAATGCTGTGAATTCGGTCTTCCATACTTACCGGTCTCTTTCTTTCTTCTCCTTTACTCGATTGATCTGCTATTTGGCCTAACCACATACTCTTTATTAAACACAAGCCACCTAAGACACCATCTCTCCATATCAATGCAATCTAGGGGTATCCAGAGGCTAGTTTGAGGGTCTCTGTGGGTGGTCAAAAAAGCAAAAAGCGGGATTTTGATCCCGCTTTTTTCTTCTTCACAAAAAAAGGGCCGATAAGGGCCCGTAAACCCGATTTGCAACCCAGCCGCCATAATAGCCATCTCGGTGCCTAACTTGCCCATCATGGGCACATCCACTTAAAGAGCAACGGCTTCCGGAGCTACTTTAGGCCTGTGGCTTTGCGCCCCCCGATTTCTCGAGGTTTACCCTTATCGGCAATTTAGATATACTATATTTTTTGGAAAGTTTCAAGGAAGAATGAAAATAAGAATTTAACGCCTGTGCAGCGTGCGAAAATATTGAGTTATGGTAAGTACCATAAGTACGAGAATATAAGAAACTATCCCGCAGCAGGCAGCCACGACACAATAGCCAACGATAACCGGGAAAATTATTTTTAAGGCGGCTAGGCTGAATAGTTTAACAAAATGAAAATCCCTGAAAAAAACAACCCAGTTTATGCGCACCGTCTCATAATCAAATCCGGTTATTCGCGCACCGACGGTAACCGAGAATGCAAAGATAACCAGACTGAGCCATGTATTGGTAAGAAGGCCTCCCAGGAGCGCGCTCGCGCGATTAACCCGAAATAACGTCGCAAGAAATAATGCCGCCAAGGGTCCGGTGCCCGGAAGAATACCCGAGAAAACACCGATACCAAAGCCGGCGGCCACCCGCTGAGGGGTATCATTAACTTTAAAAAGCTTCTTAAAAAACGTTCGTATAAATTTCATTTTTTTGCCGTCTCCCCCCCCTCACTTATTGAGCCCCCGCTCTTTTAGGGTAAGAAAATTATACCACTCCTCTACAGCAACTCATCTAACGCTTCAGGGGTAAAATGAACACCGGCTAAGTCCTCGCGACTCTCATACTCTTGCACCCAGCCACGTAACCCCAGCTCTTCAACCTGGTCACGGATAGCCTGATACTCGTGGCGACGAATGCGCTCGGTCAAACGCGGATACACTGAAGCTTTATGGTAGGGCTGGTATTGAAACATCACGCTCACCAGGGCTCTCGGAAGGTGTTCTTTGAGCCAGGCAATCACGGCGAGGCTTTCATCGACATGCCCCGGCAAAACGAGATGCCGCACAATAATGCCGCTGCGTAACAGGTCGCCATCCCATAGCGCCGTTTGCGCCTGCGCAGACATGGCAATGATCGCTTCCTGATTTATACGGGGGTAATCCGGGGCTGCCGAATAACTCTTCGCCGTTTCAGGCCTTATGTATTTCATATCAGGAAGATAAATATCAACAATGCCTTCAAGAAGCCGAATGATTGCGGGACTTTCGTAGCCTGACGTATTGTACACAATGGGGCTGGCAAGCCCCTGGGCTAAGGCCATATCCAATGCCTCTACTATCTGGGGTAGCAGGTGGGTTGGAGTCACCAGATTAATATTATGTGCTCCCTTTTTCTCGAGACTGAGCATAACATGGGCTAATTCCCGGGTGCTCAAAATCCTGCCGGCACCTTGATGCGAAAACCTATAATTCTGACAATACACGCATTGCAGGTTACAACCTGAAAAAAATATAGTCCCGCTCCCGCCTATACCGCTTATCGCCGGCTCCTCCCCATGATGAAGGAACGCGGTATACACGCGCATCTCCCCTGCCAGGCCACAGGCACCCCGCTCCCCTTTCCCGCGATTAACCCGACAGCTACGGGGGCATATATCGCAGGAAGATAACCGTTCCCGCAATCCGGAACGGATTGCCGCAACGCGCTGTATTTTATCATTTCTTGAGCACATCGTGAATTTGAGCCCGGTACAATTCTCTTATCGTATGAAAAAGTGCCAGGTGGCTTTGGCTCTTATAATCAGGATAGGTCGTAGGAAAGCTGCAGAACGCTTTATCCTGGTAACAAAGGGTTACCTCGGCATAAATCCCTTTTCCCAGGTATAAACGGTGGTAAAAATCCTTCGTTGTGGCAAGAACAAGTTTTGCCTCATTGAGATAGCCCGGATCGATATTAACGCTCCGGCGCTTCTGACGCGCATAGGTGCGCTCAATCCTCATCGAAGCTATTTTGAGCACGACAAGGTATTCCGGATTACGCAGGCGCCGAAAAACAATGAACCTGCGAAAAAGCGGCTTACCCATTTCATGACAATAATACTCGGTAAAGGTGAATTCAAAACGTTCGCTTTCATAATCAAGCGCGCCGCCAATTTTTATAAGTTCTTTTTTTGCCTTTTGATAGAGATCTTCGCTGGTATAGATGAGGCTTGCGAAAAATTTTACCGGCAAGGGAAAATGCCTTGTAAGCATTTATGCGTTAGCGGTAGGAAAAACCGATCGGTGATGAACGTGACTATTAATATAAGAAACGAGAGCTTTGCGGTCAGATTCTTTTATGTCGTTAAAATAGATGCCGACATGATACGCGTATTTACCATTATCGCGTACATGCTCCGTGCGGACTACAACACCCTGGCAGCGGATCTTTTTAACGGTTGAGCGTCCGCGGGCGTTGGCGAGCGGAATCAAAATAATAATGGCAAGCTTGGTCATCGCCTCAAAGGGCTTGCTGACCGCGCAGTAAACCCCGTTACCACTGATATTCTTGGTCTCCGTAACCACGTCAAAATCGACGTCAGAAAGCTTCAGAGACACCGATTTGATAATTCGAGGATATTGTCGTTTATCTTTCATGCGAATATTTAGGCGGGCTGCTTCTTCTTTTTCAAGAATTCCTTAAAGCAGGATTTATTGCAGAAATAACCGCTGTCCCGATAGTACCAGGAGACTCGTTTCATAGACTTGTTACAGCTTAAACAATTTTTTCTTTTTTCCTCGGTTTTTGCCATAGTATTTTATGCGTTATACATTTTGCTCAATAAACGCGTGAGGGCGCCCTTGCTTGATTCACTCACCTCGACGAACTGTAACCCCGCGGAGTAACGATCCGCGACACTCTCTTTCGCACACCAAACTACCTTCGCTTTTATATCAACAATCGCATCGATAAGGTTAATGTTAAGCTTGAATGTCTCTCCACATGCGAGAAAATCATTACTCACGATACGCACGCCTGTGGCGCTTAAATCACGGCTCACCGTATAGAAATAACTACGCGCAGGTAGTTTACTACACTCTACGGGAAACGATACACCAGCTCTGAAATCACTTCGACGTTCTTGCATACTATTCGAAAATAAAAAAATTTTTCATATAATGATACACAAAATATAACATACTTTTTGCTGTTTGTCAAATAAACACCCTCTACGCCCCGCTCCCGAGTCCAGAAACACAAAAACTGCGCAGCGTTCGAGAAACGACGGCAGGCGCAATAGCGTTGATTACCTTGACCTTACCGATGCGACGCAACAACACCATACGCATTCCACCCGATGTAAATTTCTTATCGTACCGCATCGCCTTCAAAACTCCACGCGATGGCTTTGCCCATACAGTTGGCAAGCCGAAAAGTTTAATCGCATGATGCAGTTCGCGTACCGCGGCAGCAGAACAGGTGCCTAAGCTAAAAGAAAGCTTGGCGGCGTAACACATCCCCAGAGCCACCGCCTCGCCATGGGTAAGCTGCGCGTAGGCACCGGAGGCTTCAAGTGCGTGGGCCAGGGTGTGACCAAAATTAAGAATTGTGCGTATCCCCTTTTTTTCCCGCTCGTCGCGCGACACGATACGAGCCTTAATCGCAACGCAAGACTGAATCACATGATTAAGCGCTTGATACCGCAATGCCAGGATATCAGCCGAATACCGCCGCAGGTAATCAAAAAAGGCGCGATCCTCGATAACACCGTATTTAATCGCTTCAGCCATCCCCTCGCGCACCTGCCGAGGGCCCAACGTCAAAAGAAATGCCGGATCAATAAAAACAGCTTTTGGCTGATAGAATGTCCCAAGTATGTTCTTTGCCTGGGGCAAATCAATTGCGGTTTTACCCCCGATGGAAGAATCGATCTGGGCAAGCAACGTAGTCGGAACCTGGATATACGGTATCCCGCGCTTATACACCGAAGCAGCAAAGCCGCCAACATCTCCAACGGTTCCTCCACCGATACATACAAGAAATAGCGCTTTTCCGACACCATCAACCTCCAGAAGGCTCGAAATAATTTTGAGAAACTCAGGAAATGATTTTGCTTTCTCTCCGTCATCAACGATAACGATACGGTGCGGCAGACGGAGGAATGCCGCCTCGATTGTTTTTTTATGAAGGGTATACACTCGGGCCGAGGTAACGATTACCGCGACGTTACCAAGCTTACGCGCGGCCACAAAAGACCCGATACGGAATACGCAGCGTGCCCCGATATAGATAGGATATGTGTTTTCAGGCGTGCAAACCGTTATTGTCTTACCCGTCATATTCTCACGTCCAGAAATTTAAGCGCTATAGTGAGAAAACTTTCAAGAAACCAATTAAAAATTCCTGCCTGCAGGAGAATAATAATCGCGATAATACCGGCGATTTCCATCTTCAAATATTTATATGATGCACGCGGCGGAAGAAACGCTGCGACAATTTTTGAACCGTCAAGCGGCGGTATCGGCACCATATTAAAAAACCCAAGCGCGAAATTAATAATCATAACCGTAAGTAACGCCTGCGTAAAAAAGGGCCAGCCCGCCTTAAGCAAGAGCGCAAAAAAAATCCCCATAAGCACGTTGACCGCGGGGCCGGCTAATGCTACCCACATCATGCCACGACGGGGATTACGGAAATGGTACGGATTCACCGGAACCGGCTTCGCGTACCCGAAAGAAAACGAGCCATGACTGGCCAACAGAAGCACCACCGGAAGGATCAGGGTTCCAAAAACATCAATATGCCGGAGGGGGTTTAAACTTAAACGACCGGCCTGCCGAGCGGTAGAATCACCAAGCTTATCCGCTACCCAACCATGAGAAAATTCATGGACCGTAATGGATAAGAAAAGAAATACGAGCAAAAGAAGAGTTGCAAACCCCGATTCGATACTCACCGCTTAAAGGATAGTTTTTTGACCACGACGTAATCACAGGTACCTCTTACGCGCCGACCGATAATTCGTACTTTTTTATTAATAAATTTCTGATGGTGTGGTGAAGAAATTCTTAGGGGGTACTTTTGATCACTTTTCAAAAGGCAATTTGCCGGACACTCACGCTGCGCTTTAAGATACAAAATAACGCCTTCCTGATGAACGAGGCGCGCGCGGGGCAGGAGCGCGAGTAAATTTCGATGAACCCAGCCTAACACATACGGATACCCGATAACTTTATACCAGCCGTCCACCCGCTCAATAATACTGAGCACATCGCCTTTTCGCACCGTGCCGAGCACATAGGAGTCAACCCCTGGTTGGCTACGCACATTAAGCAACGAGGCGCTGACACGGCCCTTGCCGTCACCCATATTTTCAAGAAATTCTGCGGCTACATAACAGGTAAATTTTTTAGGGAGGCGGACGCGGCACCAGCCATACCGTTCCTCAACGATCTGGACCTCATCCGATTTCTGAAGCGTTCCAATGACCTCTGACATAGGCGTTGAGTCAACGCGTACGTTAATGTCACTTTTTACCGGATGCGCGATACGTGCCGTTGCCGCAAAGAGCGCAGGAACACACAAACACACAATCAAAAATAAAAAACTAACGCGGCTTACTTGTTTCATGGCATCGTGAAAGCACAGGTTCTATTTCGCTGCTGACTTAGCGCCGCTTGCAGGCTTGATCGCTGACGTTGCGGCGGCAGCTTCGGGCTTGGCTTCCTCTTTTGCCTTTTCTTTCTTGACGGCCTTAAGCTTAATCACTTTAATCTTTGGAAGGCCAAGAACACGATCTTTTTCCTTCCAGAGGCCTTTTTCCATCAGCCACTTGATCCGCTCGCTGCGTTTCATAACAGAACGCGACGCGGTCATTTTCTCTGCTCTTTTTAAAGATGAATGTAACCCCATGTAATACCTCCTTACCGATTGTAATAATTGGATTGAACTGCGCTATGAAAGCGTGCGCACAACACAGGGGCCATACGTTTGTCCAAGCAGTTTTGCGTTGCGTTGCGCTTCCTGCTTACTCTGAAAATCGCCGACAAAAACGACGACATATTTGCCTTTTTTTTCTACATACACCGGATACCCCTTATTCGCAAGCTTGCGGGCCTCCCGATTTGCAGAATCTTCCCCGCTATAAGAAGCAACCTGAATCACGTACCGGGCACCGCGCGCGCTCGCACGGGGGATACCCCTCTTGACGTTACCACTTTTTGCTGTTTCTTTCTTTTCTATCTTGACCACCGAGATCGTTTCCGCGGGCTTTTGGTCGACCGGCACCACCACCTCACCTACCCCTCCACTCGCAGGCGTCGAGAGAGCTGTCGCTACCGTGCTGTTTTTAAACGCAAGCGCCATTACCGTACCATTGGTAAGCGCCTCATCAAGAGACACGTTCTTTACTTTATCGTCAGCATTCAAATAAACAATCTTCCTTCCTCTCTCCACGCCTAACGAAAACGATAGCGTAAAAAGCAGTACCGCGACGATAAGCAGCAGGATCAGCGTATCCAAAGGTAAAATCACCGTATAGCGTTTCTTGGTATTTTTACCCTCGTCAACCCCAAAAAGATGCAGTTGCTTCTCATCCATGGCAGTATTATATTAATTATAAGAAGGATTGCAAGTATTTTCTTATCCCCTTGCGCCTTAATACTTTAAGTAAAGCTTCCACTACCTGGGGATCGAATTGATTTCCGGCCTTACTGCGGAATTCACTCTCGATGGCCTCCAGATACCGTCGCTTGCGGTAGGGCCGACCGAAAAACATAGCATCGAAAGCATCCAATACAGCCAGAATACGTGATCCCAACGGAATACCATCCTTCTTAAGCTTGCCGGGATACCCTTTACCGTCATAACGCTCATGGTGATGTAAAATTATAGGGATTGCGGGTTTGAGCAATTCTAAATCCTTAATGAGCTCAACTCCTTTGCGCGGGTGCTTCATTACAAGTTTATACTCCTCGTCAGTGAGCGGTTTTTGTTTCTTTAAAATCTTAGACGGCAACTGGATTTTTCCGGCATCGTGCAGAAGGGACGCGTACTCGAGGGATTTAATCTCTGACTCAGAAAGCTTCATCTCTTTACCAACAACCTTAATGAGACGAAAAACACTTTTGGTATGTAAATGTGATGTGGGGACATACTGATCAAGAAGTTTCGTAAACGATTTCACGTAATTGATCATCGCGCGCCGCGCTTCACGATACAGAGCGAAAATTTTAAGGCCGATGCTTACTTCTTCACAAATCGAAAGAAACCACCTACGTTCAAACTCATTAAAAATTGCGCCGCGCTCTTTACGTTTAATATAAACAGCCCCCATCGTATCGGAAAAAATAAACGGGTATACCAGGCGATTATCGAGGAAAATTTCTTTTTCCTGAGTTAGAATATCCCGTTCTCGATGGGTCAGGATAGAAACTCCGCCCTTCTTGATGTAGTGCGTTTTGTCCTCAAGACGTATCTTAATAAACCCCTGACCGTTGAGGTTTTTGCAGACCATAACGACCTTATCGCTCCGGAAAGCGCCACGATACACGCGACAGACGCCGCTTAGGAAATTCGTAACATCAGCGGACGTAGTTACGAGACGATAAATAGTATGGAATGCGGAAAATACAGTTTTATACTTTTTCATAAGGGTCAAATAATCGCTTATATTCTTGGAGCGCATACCGGTCGGTCATACCCGCAATATGGTCGCAAATGTTCCGCTTGATGTTCTTGCCCCGCGAGGCACCCGGAGGAAGAAGTTCCGGATTATTCAGATATACGCTAAAAAGCTCCGTTACAAAGCGTTTCGCCTTATCGGACATACGTACAACTCTCCAATGACAGTACAATCGCTTATACAGAAACGAGCGGAGCTCGGCTCTCAAATCGCGCAATTCCTTTCCGAATGTCACCATTCGATGGGCACATTGTATCACATCGCTCACGCTTCTAATATCAAATTTCCTGATATTGGCGATGGTCGTATCTATTAAATTACCCACCTGCAGGTTAATCAGGTTCCTGATCGCCAGATACACGCGTAATTCGCGGCTTATATTTGAATACTCATTCTTTATTTGAGCGCACGCCTTATTCCAGAGCGCAACAGACCGTAAGTCATCCTCCGTAAGCATGCCTGATTTTATACCGTCATCAAGATCGTGGCTATCGTACGCAATCTCATCGGCAACATCCATGACTTGTGTCTCCAGTAGCGGCTGTTTATGCCCTCGTTTCAGAAATTCTTTGGGGTACCGATGAACGCGCGTTGTGCTATGCTTAATAATGCCTTCGCGCGTCTCCCAGGAAAGGTTGAGCCCCTTAAAACTTGGATAACGCTCCTCAAGAATATCCACGACGCGCAACCCTTGAGTATTATGATCAAACCCTCCATCCCGAGCCATAAGGCCATTGAGCGTTGCCTCGACCGCGTGGCCAAACGGAGTATGCCCCACATCGTGCGCTAAAGAAACAGCCTCCGTAAGGTCTTCATTTAACCCTAATATCTTACTGATCGTACGCGCTATTTGAGTTACTTCGAGCGTATGAGTAAGCCGCGTACGGTAGTAATCGCCCTCATGATACACAAAAACTTGCGTTTTATACTCAAGGCGCCTGAAAGCCGCTGAATGAATAATTCTATCTCTATCACGCTGATAGGCAGAACGATACGGATGCTCCTCCTCCTCGTGAAGCCTTCCTCTGGAGTCACGTGCCTTCATTGCGTACGGTGCAAGCATCCTCTCCTCGCGCAGTTCGAGCTCCTGACGCGATAGTGCTTTTTCCGAACCAGATATATTTGCAGAACGAAATTTTTGTTTTTTCATAGCACGAACTGATCAAAGAGCATTCTTAAACTTCCGATACAACTCCTCGAGGCTTTGCGAAATCACCTTCGTACGGGCAATGGAGGGCATAAAATTTGTATCCCCAAGCCATCGCGGAACACAATGCACGTGCAGATGCCGATCAAGACCGGCCCCGGCGACTTTGCCCATGTTAATGCCGATATTAAATCCCTGGGCTCGTAAAATTTTACGCAAAACGGAAACCGTTCGAACTAATGTTTTATTGACGTCGAGAAGCTCTTGATCGCTTAAATGCTCCAATGTCGCTACGTGCCGGTTCGTGACAACCATGACGTGTCCGTTATTGTAAGGAAAGGCGTTCAGCGCCACATAGCAATGCTTTGAGCGCATCACAACAAAATTGTTACGGCTCGCTCTGTTCTGTTTACGCAGGCGGCACAAAATACACCCCTTCTGCTTCGCAACCCGCCCAACATATCCGATGCGCCAGGGCGCCCAAAGTTTATTCAATTTTAATTATCCTCCTCTGGATATGCATTCCGCTGATCTCAAGAATACCATATGAGCGATACGGTGAAAATATTTTATCTGTGGGAGAGCCGGGATTAAAAAAAATAGTGCCGTCAATCTCCTGCTCAGCCGCAAAGTGCGAATGACCATACACAACCATAGCAAGTGACGACACTTCTCCTGAAAATTCACCACAAATATAGTTGATAAGATTCGTGGGAGAGCCGCGCCCATGGATCAACCCAAGGCGCACCCCCTCAAAGGGAATAATTTGTTTCAAGGGCAGTTTTTCGCATATATCGCGGCCATCAATATTTCCACAGACACCGTACGTCTTTGTCAGCGAGGCGAGCTTTCGGAATACATCATAACTAATAAAATCGCCTGCGTGAAAACAGCAATCACTCTTTTTCGCTTCTTCAAGAATTACGGTCGGTAAATCGTTTTCTGCAACGGGAATATGGGTATCAGAAAGTACTAGAATTCGCATGTTCGTTTTGGTAATCCTTGTCTTCAGAATGAGGCATCATGGGCTTATTATAAAGGGCGCGCAATCTGTTGATGTCGCTGGCATCCCAGGTGACGAGTTTATGGTTTTTAGCGATTAACCGTGCCGAAGAACTAAATGAGTCCATGGCAATAAAGATTTTTTTGACGCGCCGACTCCTGAAGCCTCGGGCGCGCTCGATGAATTCGATGACGTCGCCATCCTGAGCCGAACCTTCCTTGATGGCGGCAAAGATAATTTCTTTGCCCTCCCCAATAAAAATATGGGTATTTTTTTCCGGGTATGAGACTATCTTTGTTTTATGTATCAACGGTAAATTATATTTATGCTTTCCGGTACGAATGTAATCATCTTTGAACGCACCCACCAGCTCAAGAACGCGAGTAACGCCGTTTTTGATAAACTCCTCCTTAAAAGCAACGAAATCATTTTCAACCGTCATCCTCCATGCCGCCTGGGATTTAGTTGAATCGAAGAGCGCCGACAAAAAACGTGGTTTAAAAACACGCGAAAGCCAAAAAGAAAAAAGTGGATCGCTGATTTTATAAATATCACCATAGCTGGTTATATACTGTGTGTTCACAAGCTTCTCGAGGCGCACGGCAAGACTTTTCGCATCACAATCAACCACACTTGCGATCTCCCGCAATCGCGCATAGCCCTGCGCGAGTGCCAATAAAATCCTGATGATCACCGTCGCATCTTTATGGGACACCTTTACCAGATCGATTCGCTGAATAAACTTCTGAAAAAAATACGCTTCAGGCTCATGCAACGTTTCCGTAAGGATCTTGATCAACGATCCGCCTTCATCATCTGCGCGATAATGAACGCGGATGGCGCGGGCCATAAGATCGTAATGCATACTATGAGAGCCTACCATATTAACAAAAAAAGCCGTAAATAAAGGCGAGGGCGAAATGGGCGCAAGAGAATTTTTAAGACATCGGTAGCTGGCAAAAAAGTCTTGTTCACTTATATATAGTTTTTCAAAATTGCCGAAAAGAAGATTGAGCTCGTTGCCAATAACCTTCTCCGCTCGTGCGGGGGCAGAGGAAGTAAGAACGGTCATGCAACTACGCTGCAAAATTAGAAATTTGGAGAAATCCTGGAAAAATGAAGGAAAGAGCTCCGCCAGCGCAAGAAAATCCTCAATGATTAAAATACATTTTTTGCCAGTTTCGTTAATAAATTTGTTAATAACCTCTATGATTTCAAGAAACGAAACATTCTCTTTTTTGAATAATTCTTTAAGGAGGGAAGCTGTAAGCGGTAGTGTTATCTCGCTTGCGTGCAGGAGCTCATCAAGATTCTTATCAATCCCGGCGTAATCACGCAAAAGAGAGCACGCAATCGCCCTCAGGAAACCGCGCCGGTCAAGATATCGGGAATAAACACGAACGCACGTAAAATTCTGGGTGGGCGCGCTGTTAAAATAGCTGGTCAACAAATAACTGATCTCGTCACGATCATCAGCGAGAAGCACTAAATTCTGCCGATACCCCTCGTTAAAAGCTCTCAGACGTTTATCGAAAACCGAGAGCTTGCTCTCCCATGACCACGGCTCGCTCATATACACCCTACTTTAGGTATCGTAACGGGTCTAGTGGATTGTGTGCGCGCCGAACCTCGAAGTGTAAAACATAGGTACCGTCCTGTCCGCACGCAACTCGAGCAAGTGACTGACCCTGATCAACACGTGCCCCATCTGCAATTGAAATATCCTGTACCCCTGCATAGACCGTATAAAAATTTGCGGGATGCTCCAAAACAATCGTCTGCCCCCAACCTTTTATATGATCAACAAAAATCACTTTTCCGGCCGCCGACGCTTTTACGACCTCAAGTGAGCCGACTTTAACATTGAGCCCTTTGTTCTTAAGATTACCCGAGCTTGATCCGAAGGTGCCGACAATCACGCCTCGTAACGGCCAACGAAACACACCGCTGCCGAGCGCCTGTATACCGCTTCCTGGAATTCGTATATTTTGCCCCACACGCAACTCTACTCCGGGGGAAAAATTATTGCTACGACGTAACGCCTCCAAACTAATTCCGTACGTACGCCCGATACTCCATAATGTATCACCCCGCGCAACAACATGCATCTGTATGGCTGATATGGACGAAGGAACGTAGGGTTGCTGTACTGGTGCGTGATGGGAAACGCAACCGGCAAGCGTGATAATAAAAAATAAAAACAAAATTCTCATATTATCAAAGAAAGCTGGCTACAGTACTATACATTAAATAAGAAAAAAGTTCAACCCAGATTTTTCCTAATGAAAAATCTGCCCGAAGGGCCGCCCTTTCAACGAAAGGGCGGGATTAACCCCGCCCCAATTTTATTGAAAAGGAGAGTAATAAGGAAAATATTTAATTCGTTTATTGGCTTGGACACAACCTCCAAGCTTTTGTTTATAAAATTGGGGCGGCCATCCTTAATATAAATACTAAGGCAGGCAAAATTTGCGTTGTATCTTTTTGATACACGGGGTTTATCTCTAACCATACGATCATACATGAGTTATGAACATTAACAGTTCTTTAACGCAAATTTTGGGTTCAACCGAATTATATCGGGCCATTTATCATATTCCGTATCTCGTCGTTCGTATTGCGTCTAAGATGCACTTTAACTATACGCTGCGAATTGGCCCCGTTTTTGCACCCGATAGATTCCCTTGCAATTTCTCGAAATTGCGAAAAAATCAATGGAGGCAAAAACGGGGATAATTCGACTATGTGATTTTTCTTCGCCTACGGCGTAAAAATCACAGTCTCATTAAAAGCGGGCGATGGGAATCGAACCCACATCTAAAGCTTGGGAAGCTCTCATTCTACCACTGAACTACGCCCGCACAGAGCCAGAGTGCTTTCGCACTTCCTGACGATATTGTTCCCTATTGCAAAAATAAGCGTTATCGGAAAGATGATTTTCCCATCAATGTCGTATGCGCTACTGACTCTTCATAGTGCTCCGCCCCTCTGACGCTCCGCTCGTGAGTATACCCTCGGAAGTCCACCCCTCGCGTCGCTGTCACCCCTGATGCAAAACCACTGAAAAGTACTAAAAATCTTTTGCTCCGCCACGCATCAGCCCACAATACCCCCTATTATCTGCAATCTGCCATTTGATATCTGAGAATCCTCTCCCAAATCCTGGAGCCTCGAGCCTAGAGCCTACTTTAATAGATTACACTTCTCGATAATCTTCAAAGAACAAAAATCGCCGCACATCGTGCACATATCAAGACCGGGGCTTAAGCTCTTGCGATAGCGCCGGGCCTTGGCAGGATCAATGGAAAGTGAAAAAAGCTTTTTCCAGTCACGCCGCGCGCGATGCAACGAAAGCCGCTCATCGATGGCCCATTCATCCTTAAAACGCACAACATCAACCGAGTGCGCGGCAATACGCGAAGCAATAACGCCCTCTCGTATGTCCTCAACGCTCGGGTGCCTCAGATGTTCAGCCGGCGTCACCACGCATAGAAAATCAGCGCCGGCAAGTGCGGCAATCGCCCCCCCGATGGCACCGGTAATATGGTCGTAGCCGGCGGCAATATCCGTTGGAAGCGGCCCCAGGACATAAAAAGGTGCGCGATCGCATATTTTTTTCTCTAAGTACATATTCTGTGCGATCTCATCAATACGCACGTGGCCCGGGCCTTCAACCATAACCTGGACTCCGGCTCGCCGCGCGCGCCCCACAAGCTGGCCAAGCACATATAATTCCGAGAGCTGCAGCTGGTCGGTTGAATCAGCAATCGCGCCGGGTCTCAATGCATCACCGAGACTTAAGGTTATATTATACTCCTTGGCAATCGTAAGAATTTCATCAAAATGCTCATAGAAAGGGTTTTCTTTTTTATTAACATACATCCAGCGAGCGAGAATCGCGCCGCCGCGTGAAACAATCCCGCAGACACGCTTACGCCGCTCGATCATGGCCAGGGCCTCGCGCAAAATTCCAGAGTGAATCGTAAAAAAATCAACACCGGCACGAGCTTGATCGACAAGAACCTCTTTGATATCCGCAAAGGTTATTTTTTCAAAACTACCCCGCTGGCGCTTAACGCGCGTTGCTACCTCATATACCGGAACCGTCCCCAGCGGTACCCCCGAGGCCCGCAGTATCTGGTTACGTATCCCCGCCAGGTCTCCACCGATACTTAAATCCATAAGGGTGTGAGCTCCAGCCTCTACCGCTGCGGTGATCTTAGCACGCTCTTCTTTAATATTGACTGCGTCAGGGGAAGTGCCGATATTGGCATTAATTTTTACTTTCAGCCCTTCTCCGATCGCGCAGGCGCGGATCCCTTTTCGTATTTTATTCAAAGGAATAACGATACGGCCGCTTACCAGCCCCGCGGAAAGATATGACAGGGGCACTTTTTCAACCAAGGCTAATTCTTTAAGAAAGTTTTTAGATATCATATATTTTATTTCTTACGTATCCTCTTAAAACCATAACGCATCAGAACCTCTTTCTCAAGAGCGTACAACCGATAGCGAATTTCTTTTGCCTGAGCCACTGCGGAAGGCGCGATAAGTTTAGAAAACTCCTCGATAACCCGCAATGATTCTTTGACGCGGGCCAAATTGCTATAGAGAACATCAGTGACCCGTGCGCGGGACAACTCAAGGATATCCGTCGGCCGACCAAGGTCACGGTTCGAATTCCGGGCGGCGATAGCGTTCCTCAATGCCTTGATCTGTAAAATCACATCAAGTTGGTGACGCAGGCGCCGCAATCGTATGCGCAGCGCATTATCGTGAGCGATAAAGCGCGCAATATCCTCAACAACACGCAAACCCTCTTTCGCGCGATTGATGTTAGCGTCAAGAATTCTTAAAATTCCTTTATGTTCTAATGTAATCGGTGCCATAGAGTCCCTCCCTAGCGCGCCTTAAGAATCTTTTCAATAATAGCTGAAGTCGAGTAACCGGGATAGAGTTTCACACGCACGACCCGGCCTGCGTATTGGCGACCGATGATGCCTTTGAGCTCCCAATCACCGCCTTTGATTAAAACATCAGGACAAAGATCGCGAATCACCGTAAGCGGCGTATCCTGCTTAAAAACAACAATATAATCCACAACACTAAGCCCCGCAAGAACTTCTGCTCGAGCGCGCTCTCGGAGTATGGGCCGTTTACTTCCCTTAATGCGCCTGATCGAGCTATCGGAGTTAAGGCCAACGATTAAAATATCTCCCCGGCGTTTCGCATCAGTTAAAATTTTTATATGCCCGGGATGGAGTATATCAAAACAGCCGTTCGTAAATACGATACGTTTGCCACGTTCTTTAAGACGCTTCACGATACCACGCAAAACAGCTTGTGACTTTATTTTTCCCATAAATGCTGAATATTAAAACGTTAAAGGAAGGCTTCTTCCACTATTTCACAAATAATATGCCCTGCAAGGATATGTATCTCCTGAACCCGCGGGGTGTCGGTGCTGGGTACAAGAAAAGCAATATCAACCATTTCCTTGAGTGCTCCACCGTCTCGACCCAAGAACCCGACCGTTTTGATGTTTAACTGTTTTGCGGCAGCAATCGCCCGTAAAACATTCTCTGATTTTCCCGATGTCGATATTCCCACGACGATGTCGTGCTCACTCGCGAGCGCCTGTACCTGGCGCGAAAATAACTCATCAAACCCGTAATCGTTGCCGATTGCCGTAAGACTAGACACATTACTCGCAAGAGAGAGTGCCGCAAGAGGGATCCTATTGTTCTTAAAGCGGCCCACAAACTCAGCAGCTAAATGCTGGGCATCGGCAGCGGAACCTCCGTTACCCATAAAAATAATCTTTCCCTTCTTTCGCAGAGCTTCAATAAACAGAGATGCGATAGCCTCGATAACCGCAAGGTTTGATTCAAGGCTCGCGAGCGCATGCCGATGGTTTTCTATCGAAGCTCTCATTATTCTATTCATACAATCCCCTTTATGGTAAACACAAAAAACGCTAACTGCATCCACGCCGCACGGACCGCATTTAGCGTTTATATATCAATGTTAACCAAAAAATATCTTCGCGATGTCGTATAACTTAAGATCAACGGTCTTAAGCGCGCGCGTTGCCTCCTCAAGAGGAACAGCCACAATGTCCGCTCCGCGAAGACTAACCATGGTGCCGAATTTCCCCTCACGAACAAGCTCATACGCGCGCACGCCAAAACGAGTTCCCAACACCCGGTCAAACGCCGTTGGCGTTCCCCCACGCTGGATATGACCAAGCACCGTCACGCGCGTTTCAAAACCGGTTTTCTGTTCAATCAATTTACCAAGCTGCTCTCCGATCCCACCCAGCCGAACATGGCCAAATTCATCAAGTTTCTTTTCTTGAACCGCAAGATCCGTCTCCTTGAACGCTGCTCCCTCTGAAACAACAATAATGCTAAAATTCTTCCCGCGCGCAAGACGCTTTTTTATTGAATCGCACACTTCATCAAGATCAATAGGCTTTTCAGGAATCAAAATATAATCGGCGCCGCCGGCAATACCTGAATAGGTAGCAATCCAGCCGGCATGACGCCCCATAACCTCAACCACCATGATGCGATTGTGTGACTCAGCGGTCGTATGAAGCCGATCAATACACTCAGTAACAATATTGATTGACGTATCAAAACCAAACGTAAAATCAGTAGCCCCTAGGTCATTATCGATGGTCTTAGGAACCCCGACAACCTTAACACCTTCCTTGGCAAGCTTTGTCGCCACGCCCAGCGTATCTTCGCCGCCAACAACAATCAAGGCATCAAGGCCGAGACTCTTTAAATTATCCTTGGCTATCGCTGCTCCGTTCTCTTTCTTATAAGGATTAGTACGGGAAGTACCCAGGATCGTACCGCCCCGGTGCAAGATTCCTGACACCGAACGCAGGTCAAGCGGGATATAATCCTTCTCAAGAAGCCCCTTCCAGCCATATTTAATACCTACCACTTCATCGCCTGAGTTAATCGCCGTTCTCACCACTCCGCGAATTACCGGATTAAGCCCCGGGCAATCGCCTCCGCCTGTTAAAATCCCTATTTTCATTATAATCCTCCTTAAATTTTTTCCTTCGGCGAAAATTTAATCACGAAGCGCTTCGTGTTAAATTTCGCAGAAATTTAACAGGTATGCATGCGCAAGGGATAACAATACTATTATTGTCAAACATTGGCGCAACGAGCGCCGTGCGAGCGTTTCGAACGACTGCTGCAAAATATTCTGCTCGAAGAACGAAGATTGTGCAGCCATGCGGGTCATTCAACATCAAGCGCGTGGAAGTACATTTTTAATGCCACTATGATTTTGATACAAACGCACAAGAATCACTGTGCAGCATGCCTAATAATTTCGAAATGGTATTTCCGGTTCTTCCTCAACCAGTTTCTTGTTCCCTCGACTAAAGGACATTTTTCGTATTTCTATCCGGACTTTAATTTCTTTATCTTCACCTAACAATTGCTGCAACTTCTCCCGCAGCTCCCCCTGAATAGTGCTTGTAAACTCGATTAAATTTAGCTCCGAAGTAAGATTCCCCCTAATAACGACTTCGACTATTCTTTTCCCGGCAATCACGCGCGGCCGCACGTGAGAAAGCTCATGATGATGCTCAAGCGTTTTTTTGAGCATATCCTCGATCGCAAAAAGCGTAATGCTTACACGGCCTTGCGGGGATTCTAAAACTACCGATCGTTCACGTTGTGAACGGAAAAAAAATGTTTCCAGATATCTGATACAAAGAAGAATAACCAACGTACCGATAAACGTAAACTGTAAACGAAAAATCATATCACCCGCGTTGGTCTCTACGAACATAAGCTGCTTATGAATATATAAGAGAAACGGTTGCGTGTTCCAGGCAAGACCGATTAATACTGAACCAAGCACAAACGACATTAAAACGTAAATAAGACTTATCAAGAATACCATACTTACCCCCTTTCCACCCGCTTTATCTTGACATCAACGTTTATTGAATCGATATTAAGATTATTTTGCATATGGTAAATCACTTTTTTCTGAACCTCGCAGGCGACGTCAACAACATTTTCCCCCCAGGCGACCGTAATGGGAACAACGATCTTAATTTCCTTATCAAGCTGTACTTTCGTTCCGGGGATACCAAAAAACTTCAACACCCCACCCCTAAAAGGCCCCGAGCACTCCCATCCAACCAACCTGACGCCTTTGACGCTGGCAGCTGCAGCCTCGGCAACTTCTCGGATCACTTTTCGATGGATCTTGATCTGGCCGAACTCTGAACTTATGTTTCTGTCCATTCCTCCTCCTTGGCTAAAAACTTCTCCAAGAAACCAGTATGGTAATTCCCTCGCTTAAAATCGGGATTGGTAATCACACTTTTGCAAAATGAAGCAGTTGTTTTAATCGGTTCAATGCGCACCTCATCCAGCGCGCGCGCCATTTTGGTAAGCGCATCAGCGCGGTCGCTACCGGTAGCGATAATTTTCGCAATAAGCGAATCGTAATAGGGTGGGATGCGATAACCGGAATAGATGTGCGTATCGACACGAATATCTTTGCCCCCCGGAAGGTAACAAAACTCTATCGTGCCCGGTGAAGGCATAAAACCATTCTCGGAATCTTCAGCGTTAATACGGCACTCAATCGCGCACCCTTTAAACTTGATCGCATCCTGTTTTATGCGCAACTTCTCCCCTGCGGCAATAGCAATCTGCAGCTTAAGAAGGTCAATGCCGGTTACCTGTTCGGTGATAGGATGTTCAACCTGAATGCGCGTATTCATCTCCATAAAGTAAAATTTACCGTCCTGGGCCAACAAGAATTCAACCGTCCCGACTCCGCGATAATTAATGCTCTTGATACCTTTGATAGTTACCTCTCCTAATTTTTTTCGCAAACGAGCATCGACGGCCGGCGAAGGAGTTTCTTCGATAATTTTTTGATGACGGCGTTGGATGCTACAATCGCGCTCCTCGAAATAAATTACATTCCCATAATTATCAGCGGCTACCTGTACCTCAATATGCCGCGGTCCCTCAATATATTTCTCCATATACACTTCAGAATCACCAAACGCGACCTCTGCCTCTGACTGCGCGGTAAGAAGCGCGCTCACCAAACGAACATCGCTATGGCAGATACGCATGCCACGGCCGCCGCCGCCGGCTTTTGCTTTAAGAATCACAGGGTATCCGATTTTCTTGGCAATAGCAAGCACTTCGTCTTTGGATTTAATACCACCTTTGCTGCCCGGGATCAAAGGAATTCCAACTTTCTGCATGGTTTCTTTGGCCCTGATCTTATCACCCATCATCCTGATATTCTCAGCCGTAGGGCCAATAAATTTAATCCCGCAGGAGTCACAAACCTCTGCAAAGTAAGGGTTTTCCGAAAGAAAACCATATCCCGGATGGATCGCGTCGCTATCGGTAATTTCGGCGGCGCTAATAATACTTGAAATATTAAGATAACTTTCTGATGAAGGAGCTTTTCCGATGCAAATAGCTTCGTCAGCGAGCTCGACATGAAGTGAATTTTTATCCGCCTCGGAATACACTGCAACTGTTTTAATACCCAGTTCCTTGCAGGCGCGCATAACCCGGATAGCAATTTCTCCCCTATTAGCGATAAGTACTTTTGAAAACATGCTTACGTGGTTATTGTGTTCGTTTATGACAGTGGCTCTATAAGGAAAAGGGTTCTACCGAATTCAACCGGTTCTCCACTCTCAGACAGGATCTGAGTTATTTTTCCGCCTACCTCAGATTTAATCTCATTCATAAGTTTCATTGCCTCAATAATACAGACGACATCGCCGGGCTTAACGATGTCACCGGCTTCAACGTATGGCTTTGCACCCGGAGAGGGAGCGCGATAGAACGTACCGACCATAGGGGATTTAATCTCCAAAGATCCTTCTTTCTTTTCATCGCCCGCAGCTAGACCGGGGATGACCGCATGAGAAACGACAACCTGCTGATCTGAGCTGAACTTTTTAAGACGAATACGCTTACCCTCTTCTTCAATCTCAAGCTCGGAAAGGCTATGCGTATTCATAAACTCAATGAACTCTTTCAGTTTTTCTAATTCCATATACCCTCCCTGATGATTATCACGCGTCCCCTTACCGCTTGTATATGCATAGTAGCCTCAAGACCGATCACTTAACACGATGCAACCATGTTCACCGACAAGCACCATGTCTTCAATTCGAATTCCGAATTTTCCCTCAAGGTATATCCCCGGTTCAACCGTAACCACCATGCCGGATTTCAATATCTGTTCATTCCGGTTGTTGAGGTACGGTGCCTCGTGCACAGCCCTTCCCACTCCGTGGCCAAGTCCGTGGCCGAAATACTTTCCGTAACCCTTTTTTTCAATAATAGAGCGCGCTGCTATGTCCACGCTTTTCGCGGTTACCCCAGCGCGTATTTTTTTAATCGCGGCGCTTTGCGCAATCTTAACAATATCATATATTTTACGAACTAAGCGGGTTATTTTACCGTTAAAAAATACCCTTGTCAAGTCAGCGCAGTATTCACAATGCTTTGAGCCTAAATCAATTAGGAAAAAATTATGAATTAGCGCAACGGATTGGGGCTCATAATGAGGGTAGGCGCTATTTTTACCTCCCGCAACAATAGGCGCAAACGCCAATTCATTGTCCCCGGTAAGTTTTAGAAAACGTTCAATCTCGATACTTAAGTCTTTCTCGGTCTGGCAACCTGCATGGATTTCGCGGATAAACTCAAAAGCCTTAAGACTCGTTGCTATTGCGGCACGTATAGCCGCAATTTCATCCGGTTTCTTAATGGCCCGGATATTCTCGATAAAATCCTTCGTGGGGACGAAATCAACCGCGTGGGCATTACAATCTTCCTTGATTTTCTGGTATTCTAAAAAAGGAAGGTGCTTTGCCTCAAATCCTATCTTGGTAAAACCCCGGCGCCGCACTTCGGCCTTAATCCCTGCGAAAATATCAGAGCGCGCCACAACCTTCCAAATCTTTACCTGTTTCGCCTGCGCTTCGTAGAGAAAATTAGTAAAATAGGTGAGGCTCTCATCGCGACCGACCAATAAATATCCGTCAGCGCGTGAGAATCCGCTTAGGTAGGCAACATTTACAGGGTCTGAGACCAGAAGCGCATCACAGGAGAGCCCGGCGAGACCTCTAGCACACTGTGTGATACTCTTCTTCACTGATCCTCGCGGGATTTCGTCAAAAATTCGCGCGCGGCACTGATTGCGAGAAGATACCCGATGGGTCCTAAACCCGTGATAATACCCACTACAATATCGGAAATAAGGGATTTCTTACGAAATTGTTCGCGCTTATAAATATTAGAAAGATGCACTTCGATCGCGGGAATATCGACCCCCGCGATGGCATCGCGTATCGCAACCGATGTGTGCGTATACGCTGCCGGGTTAATAATTAAAAAATTATATACGCGCGTCGTAATCGCCTCAACAATATCACCCTCGGAATTCGATTGCATAATCTCAATCACACAATCGTGTTTTTTCGCGGCCTCTTGGATTTCCTTGTTAATCTGCGATAGGCTTACGTTACCATAGATCTGCGGCTCCCGTTTACCTAATAAATGCAGATTAGGCCCATGGATAACAAGTATCCTAGCTTTTTTCTTTTTCATCAAGCTTGAGCCTCCTCGATAAGCATAATGGGAATACCGTCACGTACAGGGTATTTACGGCCACAGGACGTACAGACAATGGTATCTTCTTTGAGTGTTACATCAGCTTTACATAAAGGGCACGCCAGGATCTCAAGCAGTTTTGGATCAATCATAATTTTTTCTTCTCCTCCACATACACCAGCCGCAGATTATACAACGATTCCTCCAGAAGTTTCTCCTCGTCCGGTGCTAAATTATTCTTGGTTTTCTCTTTAATAACGCCTAATGTGTCAATGAGAAAACGCGCCTGGTCAAGATTCTTCTCTAGCTCGCCCGTAACCGGATTCTTAAGCTTTCCCGCCGCAATCATCGCCTGCATGCTAAGAGAAGAGATAAAAATCGCAAATGTCGGTTCATAGTAGGCCTCCTTTTGCGTGGTCGCTTCTGTCTTCTCCTTGCCTACCTGATCCTTCCATGCATCGTCAACCTTCTTTTTGTTCTCATCACTCATATATCCTCCTGGTATAATCTTCAGGTATATTTTACCAAGATTATACCTGATTGCACTGATTTAAAATTGATTACACAGATTAATATTTTTTAGGCATCTCCTCTCTAAAATAACGGTTGCGGTTGCGCAGCACTTGGGGTGCAGCCCCCTACGGAACGCGCTGGTGCGCTGCTCGTCACGCTGTACGTACTAAAAGGTTGTGTCAAAAAGAACATGGGAAATAAAAACGGTTGACGCGTAACGCAACCGAAACGAAGCCTCGCAACCCATGGACGTAAAACGATATAGAAAATAGGAAGAACTGTCACTATGATTCTAAAACTGGATAAATCTGTCATCTTACTTATGAGCTCATAACAATACCGGCGTAACCAACAACCGAGTTGTAGTCGCCACTTGAGTCGCCGCTGGTCTGGTATAATGCAATATTTGCCTTCCGCGCGCCGATACGCTTAGCGCACTCTATTACAATCGCGACAGGCGCAACACCGCACATCGAAATATTTTCGCGACGTACGCAACCAACGAGCCCTTCAGCGTCAAGCTTCACTATGTACTCAAGCGCTAAACGATCTTGTGCACGGGCCCGAGCTTCAGGTTCATAGTGGGTCATATCGCTTGAAGCGACCAGGAGCACCTCATCCGGCAGGGTCTTTATGCCTTCGTATATTTCCGCTGCCACGGCCTGGTACGTTTTAATCGAAGCACGCTGACAGGCAATTGGCACAAACGTAAAACTTCCAAAACAGTGATGGATAAGCGGCAGCTGCACTTCGATAGAATGTTCGCGCTCATGAGCGCGGGTATCTTCTCGTATCAGGGTCGCGTTGGTCATAATTGACGCCGCAAGCTCCTCGTCAATGGGTATCTGACCAAAAGGAATTTCCCATGCACCTTCTTTCACTAACGAAAAATCACAACCAAGATCAGTGTGCTTGGGCCCCACAATAATAATACGTTTTTTTGGCAAAACCCGCGCAAGGGTTGCCAAAGCTACTCTCGCAGAATACCGATAACCGGCATGGGGCAAAACGATGGCCCGCGCCACACGCTTCGGGAACCCCCCAGGAGCAAGTTCGTTTATCAACCCCGCAAGCTCCCCAGGGTCACTCGGATAGAATTGTCCGCTTACGACTGGCTTACGCAGCATAGAAACACCGAACCATGAGCCGGCATTTTTTAGTTACGACCGGCAGCGTTAATAGATTAACAACTATCATACAAATGTCAATTATTTTTGAAGTTTATCGTAATCGTAAACGGTAAATTCGTACGATTCTTCAGCTCTTCGGGAAACGGCGGAAATGGCACCGCATCATACACCGTATTAAGGGCAAGCGTGCGAAGGCGCTGGCTCTTTACCGAGTCTGCTTCAAGTGAAACACTCTGGAGCCGGCCGTCGGAAGATACGATAAAACTCACCATGACAACCCCCCCATCCCGTCCATCATAAAGCTTACGCGCTGCCCGGTCAAGTTTTGCCCTGATTGCCTGATAATAATGCATATATTCGGGCATTTTACGCAAACTCGCATCAACGTTGTCATAGGCAACCACAACCTCGCTCACCCTCTCCTCCATCAGGGTAGGATTCTTAAGCGAAAACGCCTGACTAAAATCAAAATCGAGTACCGTGGTCATATCGCTCATAAAAGGAGGCGGCGCAGAATCATCGCCGGTACGTAAGGCCTGAGGTATCATTTCTTTTTTAAAATCAAACGCTTCGGGAATAACCTTTAATTCGCTAATATCCCGAATAATCTCACGTTTCTTTGCCTGGGGCGGCCTCGATGCCAGCAACCAGGAAAAGAAAAAAATAACAAGGACGTGGAATGCCACCGAGATTACTACAGAAACTACGCCGTAGCCTTTCATAATAAAAAATTATAGCACAGATCAAAATTAAGTAAACTAAGCCCTGCTTGCTACGAAAGCTCGGCTGCCTCAAGGATTGCGGGAATGACTTCGGAAAGCGTTGGGTGGATAAAGATCGCCTGACTCAATACCGTAACCGGGAGCTTACTCCTGACGCAGAGAGAAAGAAGATTAATCAATTCACCGGCAGCGTGAGAAATAACCGTGGCTCCAAGCACGGTGCCGCCAGGCGCAAGCACGATCTGGGCATATCCGTCGGTATCGTCATAGACGTAGGCAGAAGAAAACTTGAGAAAATTTGACTTTATGACACGGTGTGCGATATTGTTGTCCCGGGCGCTTGAAGCGTTCATTCCCACGCAGGCAATCTGCGGTAAAGAAAATACACATTCAGGTATCCCCGTATCGTCAACAACGACATTCTTTCCTGCGATTGTATCTACACAAAGTTTCGCCTGATATTCGGCGGTATAGGCAAGAAGCTTTTTTCCGGTGACGTCGCCACAGGCGTATACCGTGTCAACCGAGGTGCGCCCGCGTTCGTCCGTTTTAATCCAACCTCCCGGGCCAAGCGCGACCCCCGCAACCGCAAGTCCGCAATCGACGGTATTGGGAACTCTGCCCGCGGCCATAATGATGGCGTCAAAACTTGACAAATCAATACCTGAAACATCTTTTCCTAACTCAAAGGTAACTCCGGTACGCTCAAGAATAACTTTAAGGCGGCTTGATACGGATTCCTCAAACGATGGAAGTATCCGCGTTTCTTTCTCAACCACATGTACTATTTTTCCAAGACGCCGTAAAAGAGAAGTCACCTCGATGCCGATAGAGCCACCGCCGACAATAAGAAATTTTTCCGGGATTGAGGAACGGGAAAACAATTCCTGTGCAAAAAAAGCACTCGGATGTGTTACGATTGTCCGGGGAAGTGAGCCGGTAGCGATAATGATCGCGCGAGCCTCGATAATAGTCTCGGCTACACGAATCCTGTGGCCATCAAGAAGTACCGCGGCCCCATACATTACCCGAACACCCTGTTTTTCTAAAAAAACGTGCAAGGGTACTTTAATTTTTTTGATAAGCGCGCGCGCGGCATCAAAAATCTCAGGCCACGATTTCCCTGCCACAGCAGATCGAATGAAAAATTTGGTAGGGATACAGCCCTGATTAATACACGTACCGCCAAAACGCTCAAAAGACTCATCGATAAGGATGACCTTACGCTGATGCGCCAAGGCTCGTTTGCAAGCGGCAATACCCGCTGCTCCGGCACCGATAATAGCTATATCATACATATATTACAAAGTGGCGATGTCGCGACGCACGTTTGCGGCAGCCTGGATAAACGCAGCACGCTCTGGGGCAGATAGCTCAAGTTCTATAATCCTGGCGATGCCGCTACGATTGATGACGCATGGAACACCCAGGCAAATATCGCGTAAACCATATTCACCCGAAAGAAACGCCGAGATCGGAATAACATCACACGCATCATGCACGATCGCCTCGATGAGGCGGCAGCATGCAAGTGAAGGCGCAAAGCTGGCGCTCCGGTTCTTAAGAAAACCTACGATTTCTCCTCCCCGTAACGCGGTGCGCTCCTGCAGCATTTTAACCGCATCTTCTGATAAGAATTTTGATACAGGTTCTCCCTGTACGCGCAGACGTTCGCCTGAGACGATCATTTCATTGCTATGAGGGCCGAACGCAAAGCCGCCGAGCGCCGACGGCGCGCACCCTGTCGCATGCGAAAAAAGACCAAGCAAACGAGCCGTATCAAGAGACGCGCCCATACCAAGAATACGCTGACGAGGAAAACCTGTTTCTCTCGCAATAATATAGGTAATAATATCAAGAGGGTTGGTGACTGCAACAACGATCGCGCCGGGAGCACGCGCTCGTATCTGGTGGGCAACGTCACGTGCAACAGCAGCGTTGATTTTTAAAAGATCAGCCCTGCTCATACCTTCTTTGCGGGCAATACCCGCCGTAACAATAACGATATCAGACTGATCAATGATCGCATAGTCGTTGCCCGCGGCAAGCCGGGTTGAAAAACCAAGCAACGATCGGGTATCTTCCAGATCAAGCGCGACACCGCGAGCGAGGTCTGCCGCGATATCAAGCAGAGAAAGCTCGTCAATCGTAAGCCGCGAAAGAACCTGGAATGCCAGGGTTGAGCCAACCGCCCCACTTCCAATAATAGACACTTTTTTAATCATGGGTTTTGCGTAATAACGCGATCTCTTTAATAATCGCAGCGGCCATCTCACGTGTTCCGACCGCCGTAGGATCCGTGCGTGTTGGTTTTAAGTCATAGGTAACATCACGCCGGGCGCGAATCACCGAAGAAACCGCATCGGCAAGTATTGCTGCCTTTTTCTCCTCGCCGATATATTGAAGCAAGAGTCCAGCCGAAAGAATGGTGGCAACCGGATTGGCTTTATTGGCGCCGGCATATTTAGGGGCAGAACCATGAACCGGCTCAAAAAGCGCGATACCGTCTCCCACGTTTGCTCCCGGAGCGATACCAAGCCCACCGATAAGCCCGGCGCAAAGATCAGAAATAACGTCACCATAAAGATTCGGAAGGACTAAGACATCAAATTCCTGTGGCCGCATCACCAGCTGCATCGAACAATTGTCGACAATAACGTCAACAGCCGCTATTTCCGGATAATCCGGCGCGATATCACGAAACGTTTTTAAAAAAAGGCCGTCGGTATATTTCATGATATTCGCCTTATGGACGCACGAAACCTTTTTGCGATGCTGGCGACGAACAAGCTCAAACGCAAAACGAATAATGCGTTCCGACGCAAAACGAGATATCGGCTTCATCGAGACGGCGCTCCCGACCCGTATTTTCTTGATACTTACGGCATTGATGCGCGCGATAAGCTCCTCGGTTACAGGATCACCTGCCTCGAACTCAACACCGGCATAGAGATCCTCGCTGTTCTCACGAACAATTACGAGATTCGTTCCCGGATATTTAGAGTTGGTACCTTCAAGATACCGTGCCGGACGCACGCACGCATACAAATCAAGCTCTTGGCGAAGGGCAACGTTAATTGAGCGAAATCCTCCGCCAACCGGCGTCGTAATCGGGCCCTTAAGAGCAACTTTGTTTTTCTTGATAGAATCAATGGTCGCCTGGGGAAGAAGGCTTCCGCACATCTGGCGCGCAGGCTCTCCTGCCTGAACGACCTCCCAGATAATATCAACACCAAGGGCGTCAACGCACGCCCGCGCCGCGGCAGTCACCTCGGGACCAATGCCGTCGCCGGGAATAAGGCTAATAGTATATTTCATGAATCAGTTGAGTTTGAAATCTTTATGCTTCTGGAGGTAGTTGATAATCCCGCCGCAGTTAACAAGTTCTTTACGGAACGTATTCCAGGGGTTAAATTGAAGAACGACACCGGCGGGGGCACTCGTTACAATACCCTTATCGACCTCGACAGTGAGTTCATCTCCTTCAGAAAGGCTCTCCGTGTCAGTCTCAACCAAGGGTAAGCCGATATTAAACGCGTTTCGATAGAAGATGCGCGCGAAAGATTTAGCGACGATACAGACGATACCCGCTTCTTTAATAACCCAGGGGGCTTGCTCGCGCGATGAACCCATACCAAAATTTTGCCCAGCAACAATAATTGATTTACCGGGAACAACCTCTTTGTAGAAATGTGGCCGTATATCCTCAAAAAGATACTGGGCCAGCTTCTTCATGTCGGTAATAGAAAACTTGTAACGGCCGGAAATAATCCAATCGGTATTAATATTATCGCCAAATTTAAAAACCTTTCCTTGTAGCACCATTATTTCCTCTTTGTTGCATTTATATTTTTGTCTGCGCTTTTCTCTATATTCGCGTAAATTAGCGTTCTTTAAAATTCGCGGTAATTCGCGTCTATAAATTTTCGAACTCAACGATATTGCGCACTTTACTTAAGGCCACTTCCTTGCTTATAATACCTTTTCGATACAAATCCTTCAAGCATCGATCCATTGTGTACATTCCATATTGCGCTCCCATTTGGATAAGCGACGGGATCTGAGCAACCTCACCTTCGCGGATCAGATTACGGATGCCTGATGTTGCCACCAACACCTCGGTAGCAAGAACTCTGCCTTCCCGATCAGCACGCGGAAGAAGCAGCTGCGAAAGCACTCCCTGCAAAGAATCCGCAAGCTGGATTCGTACCTGTTTCTGCTGATGCGGTGGAAACACGTCGATAATTCGTTGGACCGTCTGTGGCGCATCCGGGGTGTGAAGAGTTGCAAAAACAAGATGTCCCGTCTCAGCGGCAGTCAATGTTGTGCCGATAGTTTCAAGATCTCGCATTTCACCTACAATAATAACATTCGGATCCTGACGCAACACTCGCTTTAAGGCTTCGGGGAATGAATGTGTATCGGCGTACACTTCACGCTGCTTAATAATGCTTTTCTTGTTGGAATGCACAAACTCGATCGGATCCTCAATGGTAACAATCAGATCCTGGCGTTCCGTATTGATGATATCAATCATCGCAGCCAGCGTTGTGCTTTTACCCGTACCCGTAGGGCCCGTAAGAAGCACCAGGCCGTTGGGCTTACGAATAAAATCATAGGCGACCTTAGGTATTCCTAGCTCTTCGAAGCTCGGGATTTTTTCCGGAACTCTTCGGAATGCCGCCTCGATATTGCCTCGTTGGTAATGAACGTTAACCCTGAAACGATCAATCCCGGTTACGGCGCAGGAAAAATCAAGCTCTTTATCGCGCTCAAACGCCGCCTTCTGATCATCATTGAGAATACTATAAATAAGAAACTTTGAATCTTCGGTTTCTAAGACCGGAAAATCAGTTAAGTACAGTTTCCCATCGATACGTAAAACCGGCGGGGTATTGACGGTAATATGAAGGTCGCTCGCCCTCTTCTCCATCGTTAGCTTAAGAAGCGTGTTTATATTAACCATGCATACCTCCCTCCCATAGACGATTATCTCTGTATCTTAAGAACGCTTTATGTACGCGCGCGGATCGGTAATTTTTCCTACGATCGCCGACGCGGTAACGGTTGCAGCAGAAGCGAGATAAATGAAGCTGTTCGGATTACCCATCCGCCCTTTAAAATTTCTGTTCGCGGTTGAAATCGCAACATCTCCGTCAGCAAGCACTCCCTGATGAGTTCCCACGCACGGACCACATCCTGCCGGAAGTACAACACCTCCTGCCTCAACAATAGTCTTTATTATACCTTTCTTGAGCGCTTTTAGGAAGATATTTGCTGACGCAGGCGCAACGAGGAGCTTAACATCCGGATGGACTTTACGGCCGGATAATATACGGGCGGTAATCTCGAGATCTTCGAGCCTTCCATTGGTGCAGGTCCCCACGAATGCCTCGTTAATCTTCACAGAAGAGAGTTCCTCGGCAGTCGCACCATTATCAACACTATGTGGGCGTGCGACGTACGGAGAAACCTTTGAAACATCAAACTCAATAACTTTTTCATACTGAGCGTCATGATCAGAATACACCGGTGTATACCGGGTAACTCCAATGCCTGATAGATAGGAAAATACCTTCTTGTCAGGCGCGATGAAACCGCATTTCGCGCCGAACTCAATAGTCATATTGGTAATGGTCAGGCGACTGTCGAGCGAAAAATTATCGATTACCGTCCCCTCAAATTCGATCGCTTTATACGTCGCACCGTCAGCGCCGATAGTATGGATAATTGCCAGGATGACATCCTTGCTGTACACTCCGTGAGGGAGTTTTCCCTTAAGAATAATCTTATAGGTTTGTGGAACCTTGAACCAATTCTTTCCGGTTGTAAGCGTGATTGCCAAATCAGTTGAGCCAACGCCAAACGCAGCGGCGCCAAGAGCGCCCGCGGTTGAGGTATGCGAATCAGCTCCAAGAATAAGCCTCCCCGGGGCGGCGATCCCAACTTCAGCCACTAACTGGTGCGAAATGCCGCACCCAACGTCATAAAGTTTATTCTTGCTCTCCCGGGACGCCTGACGCATGCGGCTATGAACTCGAGATACGCCGATGCTTGGACTGGGACTTGAGTGATCAATAAACATCACATAGCGCCTCGGATTTTTAATCGCACCGCCGATCTTGGCTAAACCATCAAGCACCAAGGCAGTCGTTCCATCCTGAGAAAAACAAAAATCGACGGTACATATACCCACGTCACCGGCGCGCAAAGGCGTTTTCGAGTGAGAAGAGAGAATTTTTTCTATAATTGTTTTTCCCATCGTATCCCAATTATTCTGCTAAGAACTTCTTTATACGCACGATACCCTTCGCAATATCCTCAAAGGAAGTAGCGAAACTTAAGCGCACATACCCTTCGGCGCCAAAAGAATTGGTCGGGATAACGCACACCTGATGTCGCTCGAGAAGTTGCGATGAAAATTCTTCGCTGGAAAGCCCGGTCTTGGTAATATCGCAGAACATATAAAAAGAGCCCTGTGGTCGCAACGGTAGTATTTTTTTAAAATCACGCAGGCCCTGATATAGCGCGTCGCGTTTTTTCTGAAAATCAACGCACATCTGCTCCTGCCAGGTACTATTTTTTAATGCGGCGACGGCTGCGCGCTGAGACACCGAAGAAACACAGCTTGTCGTATGGTCAATAACCTTGGAAGTCTCGCGGACGATAGCCTCATCAGCGACCATATACCCAATACGCCAGCCGGTCATGGAAAATGACTTTGAAAACCCATTAACGGTGACGGTCCACCGGTCGGCCCCGGGAAAACTGGCAAAACTGGTAAATTCCGCTTTATCATAGGTAAGTTTTTCATAGATCTCATCGCTTAACACAAAAATTTTCTTATCCCGAAGAAACTCATACAGTTCGGCAAGCTCATTGCGTGTATAGGACATACCGGTAGGGTTAGCGGGGTAATTCAAAATAACTACTTTGGTTTTTGACCCGATCGAGGCGGCTAAATCTTGAATACGAATCTTAAAATTATTCTCGGGACGAGTATGAAGGTAGGTAATGCGACCGCCGATGAGCGTCACCATTTCAGGATAGCTTACCCAGTACGGCGATGGAATAACGACTTCGTCGTCCGGCGCCAGAAGGGTAACCAGGGCCGCAAAAAGAGCGTATTTGGCTCCTGTGGTAACAATGATATTTTTTGAGGAACAGGGAATACGATTTTCATGCTGCAATTTTGCGGCAATCGCTTCACGCAGCTCAATCATTCCCGAGGAAGGAGTGTACTTGGTGAACCCTTCATCGATAGCCCGTTTTGCTTCGATCTTCACAAAATCAGGAGTATCGAAATCAGGCTCACCGGCCGCAAAATTTACGACATCCTTGCCGTCCTTGATAAGTTTCTTGGCAAGCGCGGTTATCTTTAAGGTGCTTGATGCACTCAGTGCGGCGACTCGCGGATTTATAGTCATCGGAGATCGTTACTAACGATACTCGTACGTAGTCGAGCCTCACGGTCTTCCCACCTGGACGCTCGTGCAAGAGCCAAAACCGGTGCCCCCTCTCCAAAAGCAAAATACACTGCGCAAATCTCTATCTCCGCCTTTGAGGCCGGAAACGTTAAGGAAAGATTTAAAGGGAATCCCTTTCACGCTTAAAAATTTTACGCACGCCTGAAAGCAAACTCTTCTTTGGCCCCTCAGACGCCTGCGGGGCGCGATGCTCTTCTTTGTGCTCGTGAGCTTCTTCTTTAATTGTTGATTTTTCTTTCTTTGCTTTATGGGATTTTTCTTTCTTTTCCCTTCTGGTGAACTCAAAGATTGCCATTTCGCTGGCATCACCCCGTCGCGCGCCGATGGCGTAAATCCTGGTAAAACCGCTGGTCACATCTTTAAACCGCGGTCCCAGCACTTCAAAGAGGCGCTTAACGAGGTTATGGTCACCGAGTATCTGATATGCCAGCCTGCGATGATGAAGCGTATCCTGGCGCGCCCACGTCATAACGCGGTCGACCCAACGTCTCATCTTTTTTGCCTTGGCCTCCTGGGTTACAATGCGCTCATAGATGATAAGGCTGCGCAAAAGGGACTTAATAAGCGCTTTACGTTGGCTTCGGGGCCGGGAAAATTTTTCACTCTTTACTCTATGCTTCATAATAACTCCGGTTTCTCCTTATGCCTCTCGTAGTAGATTACACCATTTCCAATTTCTTTCTGTCTATCTTTATGCCCAACGTAATGTTCATGGTTTTTAAAAGATTCGTTACTTCGGTCAACGACTTCTTCCCGAAATTCCGATAGGCCAGCATTTCTGCCTCTGCTTTCTCCACTAAATCAGCAAGAATTTTAATATTTGCTTCTCGCAAACAGTTGGCGCTGCGAACGGAAAGCTCAAGCTCTGAAATGGGTATTTTAAGCTTCTCATAGAGGGAAATTTCTTCCGGCGTCAACTCCTCAACCTGCTCTTCGGGTATCTCGCCAAGGGTAAAGAAAAGCTCTAAGTGCCTGCTTAAAACCTTAGCCGCGTAAATCAAGGCCTCCTTGGGTTCGATACTGGCATTCGTAAAGATTTCAATTATCAACTTGTCATAATCGGTACGCTTACCCACTCGTGTTCCTTCAACTTTAAACGCAACTTGTTTTACCGGAGTGAAAATTGAGTCAACCGCAACGACCCCTACCGGCATATCCTCACGCTTATTGCCATCAGCCGGAACAAATCCTCTGCCACGGCCCACGTCCATCTCGACATGAAACTTGGCCTTCTTTGAGGTAAGCGTAGCGATATGTAAATCGGGGTTAACCACCTCAACCGTCTCGTCGGTAATGATATCTTTGGCGGTAACGATACCCTCGCCATCGGCCTTGATCGAAATTTTCTTGGGTGCTTTGGAATAGGAACGAAGCACGATATTCTTTATATTGAGGATTATCTCGGGAACATCCTCCATGACCCCTTCAATGGTCGTAAACTCATGAGAAACTCCCTCAATGTTCACTGACGTAACTGCCGCGCCTTCAATCGAAGAAAGAAGCACACGCCGCAACGCGTTACCGAGAGTTACGCCATACCCACGCTCCAGAGGTTCTGCAATGAACTTTCCGTAATTAGGGGAATAGCTTTCCTGCTCTACGGTAATGCGCTTTGGAAATTGAAAATCACGCCATGTTATTCCCATTCGGTACCTCCTTATAGATAATCTTCTTTTATTATTCTGTGTAGATGACGGAAAAAATGACGAAGACAATCGTATCGAATTATTTCGAATACAATTCAACGATCAACTGCGTATTAATAGCGATCGCAAGATCTTCTTTTTCGGGAAGACGCACAATCTTAACCGTAAGGGCCTCAGCGTCAATGTCAAGCCACACAGAGACGCTTCGCTCTTTGCTGTTTGTCTCAATCGTGCTTTTTATAGCTTTTTTAACACTATCGCTTGCCGTAATGGTGAAAACCTCTCCTTCTTTAACGATATATGAAGGAATATCAATGCGGCCCTTGGCGCCGAAAACAGACCCGTGACAAACCATCTGACGGGCTTGATCGCGCGAAAAAGCAAAGAGCGCGCGGTAGATAACATTATCAATGCGCCGCTCAAGAAGCTGCACCAGCGTTCTTCCGGTAGCTCCCCGGGAGTGACTTGCCAGATTAAAAAAACGCCTGAACTGCGCCTCGAGCATTCCGTATATGCGCTTTGTTTTTTGCTTCTCGCGCAACTGTATCGCATAATATGAAGGCTTCCTTTTCTGCCGGGTATGCATACCGGGAGGAGTCTGACGTTTATTAAAAGCGCACTTTTCTGTCCCGCAACGCGTTCCTTTCAAAAAAAGCTTCATTCCCTCTCTGCGGCATAGCCTGCAATCCGAACCTACGTATCGTGCCATAATAATCCCTCTCTTATATTTTATTCACACTTATCAATAACAGAAAAAACCGCGTTCTATCCTTACGAATAGCCGTGGCTCGCGCTTTTTCTGTAATCACACTCTGCGTTTCTTGCGCGGCCGGCAGCCGTTATGCGGGCTCGGCGTAACATCTTTGACGCGCTTAACGTTAAGCCCCGCGGCTTGCAGAGACCGTATTGCAGCCTCTCTTCCCGGACCCGGTCCTTTTACGAGCACATCGATATCGCTCAATCCCATTTCTTTAGCCTTGCGGGCAACCGTTAATGACGCAATTTGTGCCGCATAGGGAGTTGACTTTTTAGTTCCCTTAAAACCAACGGTTCCCGATGACGCCCACGCAATCGTATTACCCTGTACGTCAGTGATACAAATAGTCGTATTATTGAATGTCGCTTTAATGTGGGCAATGCCGACACTTGACGTTAAGCGAACCTTTTTTTTCTTTTCAGTTTTCTTTTTCTGAACCGTCGTCATGCTATCTCCTTAATTACTTTTTTATCGGTTTCTTAAGACCGCCAACACGCGGTTTAGGACCTTTACGTGTGCGCGCGTTGCACCGTGTACGCTGCCCTCTTACCGGAAGCCCCTTTTTATGACGTGTCCCGCGATATGCTCCCACTTCAACTAATCGGCGGATATTTTGCGTGATTTCACGTTTAAGCTCTCCCTCAACTCTATACGTTGTTTGAATATGAGCGGTAATCTTTGAAACTTCTTCTTCGTTGAGTTGCGATGCCCTCTTTTCGGGATCGATTCCGACTGCGGCCAATACCTGCATACTATTCGTCGGCCCTATGCCGTACAGATAACAAAGCGCAATCTTAATTTTCTTTTCTTTTGGAAGATCTACACCGAGAATTCTTGGCATTGTTCTCTCCTTCTTACCGTATTCGCACGGAAATCAAACACAAACATCAAAACCTACACACGCGCGTAACGTTCGCGAGCTATCCTTGACGCTGCTTATGTTTCGTATTTTTGCAAATAACGCGTACGACACCTTTTCGCTTAATAATTTTACACTTGTCGCAAATTCTTCGTACCGAAGATCGCACTTTCATTGACAACTGCCTTTTTTACTTATATCGATAGGTTATTCTACCCCGTGACAAATCATACGGGGAAAGTTCTATTTTCACTTTATCACCGGGTAAAATCCGTATAAAATGCATGCGCATTTTCCCGGAAACATGCCCAAGCACAACATGACCATTTTCAAGCTTAACGCGAAACATCGCATTTGGCAACGTTTCAACGATTACTCCTTCAACCTCAATTAATTCTTCTTTACTCATACTGATATTTAAAAACGTTCTACTCAGTTATTACCCACGGCCCGCGCGCGGTGATAAGTACCGTGTGCTCCCAATGCGCGGACAGTGACCCATCACTCGTTGTTGCAGTCCAGCCATCACCACGCACGTGCACATCATGATGCCCTGCGGCAACCATTGGCTCGATAGCGATGGCGGTATATTCTTTTAAGACGCTTCCAGCGCCGGCTGAGCCAAAATTGGGAACTTCAGGAGCACAATGTAAATTTCTGCCGATTCCATGCCCCACGAATTTACGAATCACCGAAAAACCGTGCGACTCGACACAGCGCTGTATGGCCCACCCGACATCGCCAACCGTCGCACCACATCGTGCACTCCTGATGCCTTCACGCAGCGCCTTATGCGTCACGTGCAGGAGCGTGCGGGCCTGGGCCGATACTTTTCCGGCCGCGTAGGTCCGCGCGGTATCAACATAGATTCCCCGGTAGCGTATGCCAATATCAACACTGACCAGGTCACCTGCTCGCACGATACGCTCTGTGGACGGAATTCCATGTATAACCTCGTCATTAAGCGAGACACACAGGGCTGCCGGATACCCGCTAAAGCCTTTAAACGCCGCTTCCATTCCCGGGTATCGTGTGAGAAAATTTTCAAAGAAAACTTCGATATCTGCCGTTGTGATGCCCGGCTTAATAACCCAGCGTAACTTTTTCAAAAAGCGTGCGGCGACCTTTCCGGCGGCCCGCATCGCGCCTCGCTCGTCATCGCGTAGGTACTCGTTCACGTTAGAATCTTCAGTATCCGCGCAAACACTTCGTCTTTTTCTGCTGAAGCGTTCACCTCGATAAATTTACCTTGGCTCTTATAAAAATCCAGGATCGCCTGACTCTGGCCAACGAAAACCTCGAGGCGCTTACGTATCACCTCGGGGGTATCATCCTTTCTCTGGATAAGCTCATCACCACAAAGATCGCAAATACCGGTGCTCTTGGGCGGCATATTCTCAATATGATAATTAGCGCCGCACTTCTTGCACACCAAGCGCTTCGATAGCCGGTTGATCAGCGTTTTTTCATCGACCTCAAGATAGATAAAAGCATCATATTCTATTTTTTTCTTTTTAAAAATACTGTCAAGAACTTTCGCCTGGGCAAGATTACGGGGGTATCCGTCCAAGATAAAGCCTTCATTATCTACATTCTCCTCGATAACGCGCGAAACAAGCTCATCCGAAACAAGCAATCCCCGCTCCATGTAGCTTTTCACCTGCTGCCCCACGGAGCTGCCGCTTTTTACTTCCTGACGCAAGATATCACCCAAAGAAATCGTACGCACGTTATAGTGCGCGCTCAAAACAACCGCCTGGGTCCCCTTGCCGGAACCCGGAGCGCCAAAAAGAACTATCTTCACCCCGTTAGACCTCCCCCTTATCATTATTCCTGTACCGATAGTTTTCTCTGGATAAACCTTTTTTTATGCTCTCTAGTAAAATGCACGAGTTATACATAGGTCTAACGGGGTTCATTTCCTTCCCCGCAGGCTTCCGCCCTTGATAAAACCCTCGTAATGACGAATAAAAAGTTGCCCCTCAAGCTGCTTCATCGTGTCAAGCACCACACCAACAAGAATTAGAATCGTCGTTCCACCAAAGAATGAAGCCACATCATACGAGGGAACACGAAACAAATGCATAATCATATTTGGCAAAATCGCCAGCACTGATATATACATTGCGCCCACGAAAACGATACGCGTTGCAACAAAATCAAGATACTCCATGGTAGGAGTACCCGGCCGTATACCCGGAATAAATCCACCGCTTTTTTTAAGATGGTTCGATATCTCCTGCGGATTAAAGACCATAGCGGTATAGAAATACATAAAAAATATAATTAAAATAATATAGAGCGCATTGTAGGCAACACCGCGCTCAGCCATCATGGTCTGCAGAACCCGAATGAATGGTAATTTTGCCGGCAAGAACGTCGCGATTGTCGCAGGAAAAAGAATAACGCTTTGCGCGAAGATAATCGCGATCACCCCTGACATATCCACGCGTATCGGCAGATAGGTACTCTGCCCCATAGCCACCCGGCGTCCGACAATACGCTTTCCATGATGGACAGGGATCCGACGCTGGCCTTGCGTAAAAAGAATTACCGCCATAACGACCACAATAAATAACACACCAAGCGCGATAACGGTAAATGTCGACATTTGACGCTTGGTGGCATCAAACGGCGAATACAAAAGCCACATCTGCTGCAGCGAAATAGGAACACGGGAAATAATACCGGTTGCAATGATAAGCGACATTCCATTACCGATGCCGCGTTCCTGGATCTGCTCACCGAGCCACATAATAAACACGGTCCCGGCAGTAAGCGTCAAAATGGTGGTCAGAAAGAAAAGAAACCCCTTATCGGGCACAACCCTGATGCCTTTAAAATTACCATCATTCGCAAGCCAGACCGCTAAAAAGAACCCCTGCACTACGCATAATACTAACGTCATCCACCGCGTATACTGGTTTATTTTCTCATACCCGGCTTTCCCCTCTTTCGCCAACTTCTCAAGCGCCGGCACCACGGCAGTCAAAAGCTGCATGATGATCGAGCTTGAGATATAGGGCATGATACCAAGTGCGAATATACTTAAACGCGTGAGCGCGCCGCCGGTAAAAAGATTCATAATACCGAGCAACGTCTGCGTTCCGGCTTTCGCGTACATTTCAAAGAACTTTGAAAGAGCTGACGTATCAATTCCCGGCGTTGGAATATAGCAGCCGATACGATATACAACCAGCAATGCAAGTGAAACAAAAACTTTCTTGCGTAATTCCTCTACCCTGAATATATTAGCTAATGCCCCAAACATCGTTTCGGATTAGGAACGTTCCAAGATAAGAGCAGTGCCGCCGGCACCTTCAATGGTTTGTTTTGCTTTTTGAGAAAATTTATCCGCTTTGACCGTAACTTTTAAAGAAAACGCATCTTTGATTCTCGCGAGAATTTTGACCGCTTTTGTTTCGTCACCGATCAGACCAAGCTCACAAAGCACTTTTGGGTCTAGCGCGGTTTTTCCTTTCGCATGAACCTGGATATCCGCAAGGTTAACCAATTGATACTCATCGCGCTTATATATATTAAAGCCTCTCTTGGGAAGCTTGCGGACAAACGGGATATTCCCGCCGTTAAAACCAATATAGGGAAGTTTCTTTCCGCTGCGCTGTCCTGCCCCATTGTTGCCGCGGCCCGCAGTTTTACCCCAACCCGAACCACACCCCCGCCCCTTACGCTGAGGCGTTTTTGATATTTTTGAGGTCAGTTTTGACAGATCCATTGGTTATCCCTTTAAATCCTGCAACGCAACTACCGTTGCTTTCACTACATTAATAGGATTTGTTGACTTTTTTATAACTTTTGTCAGGATGTCATGGATTCCTACCCCTTCGCAAATCGCGCGAACCGGGCTTGAAGCGATAACTCCCGTCCCTTTGGCGGCGGGCTTTAAAAACACTTCAACCGCGCCGAATTTTCCCCGCACTTCATGCGCAATCGTTGTCTCGGTTCTTTTAATCGATACCATCATCTTTTTTGCACGTCGGATTCCTTTCTTAATAGCCTCGGCAACTTCGTTCGCTTTTCCCAGGGCATACCCAACTTTCTCTTTGCCATCGCCAACGACAACCAGCGCCGCAAAGCTCATATTCTTTCCACCCTTGGTGACCTTGGTAACTCTATTGATTGAAATCACCTTTTCGATAAATACATTTTCTTGCTGAATGGTTGGTTCCATTAGAATCTCAATCCTCCTTCTCGTAAACCTTCTGCCAGGGCTTTTACCTTTCCATGGAACTTATACCCTGCGCGGTCAAAACAAATTTCTTTGATTCCGCGGGCCACCGCTAAACCTGCTGCCATGGTACCGAGCACCTTCGCGGCCTCTTTGTCGGCAGTTTTTGCGCTTTGTGCCCTGAAGGCCTTACTTAACGTCGAGCAACCGGTCATGACTTTTCCTTGACTATCATCAACGAACTGCACTGACATATTTTTATTACTGCGAAAAACAACTACGCGGGGTTTTGCCGCCGTACCCTCCATTCGTTTCGTAATACGCACGTGCCGTTGTTCTCGAGCGACTGTTTTCATTGGTTATCCCTTTTGTAAGCCCTACTTCGCTAAGGCCTTGCCCAACTTCTTTTTGACTGTTTCACCCACAAAACGAATCCCCTTCCCCTGATAAGGCTCAGGCGGAAATACTTTACGAACCTTTGAAACAAATTCACTCACCTGTTGTTTATCGATCCCTTCGGCAACAATACGGTTAGGATTCGGTGTAACGACTTTAAGACCCGCCGGAATCGCAACCTCGACAGGATGAGAAAATTGAAGATTAAGAACCAGCGTGGCACCCTTCATTTGAGCTTTATACCCGACGCCAACCACGTCAAGTTCACGTTTATACGCTTCAGTAACCCCCTTGACCATATTATAAATAAGCGCGCGGATCGTTCCATGGAGGCTCCTGGACTGTTTTTGGTCATTGATGCGCGTAACCACAATTTTATCAGCTGAAACTTCGATCTTGATTGCTTCCGGGATCGCAAGCGAGAGTTTTCCTTTTGGGCCTTCAACGAGAAGAGAACCATCAAGAAGCGTTACCTTGACGCCCTTCGGCACGACAATAGGTTGTTTTCCTACTCTTGACATCTCACCACACCATCCCTAACAATTCGCCGCCTATTTTCTTTTCTTTTACCTGCGTATCGGTCATGACCCCTTGTGATGTTGAAATGATCGCGATGCCAAATCCGCGCAAGACATGGGGAATCGTGTCGTTGGTAACAAACACTCTTCTTCCCGGACGCGACACTCGTTTAATCTGCTTTAACACGCTTCTTTTTTTATCGTACTTAAGATAGACTTTTATCTTCTTAAAACCCTCAAGCTCAACGTCTTTATAATTTTCGATATACCCGTTTTCTTTCAGTATCTCGCAAATACGCGCAAACATTTTTGAATACGGGATCAAGGTATCATCCTTCTGCGCCCGCACCGCGTTTCGTATTACCGTAAACCCGCTTCCGATTAAATCAGCCATAGTCGCTCCTGCCTTCCGATTTTTACCAGCTCGCTTTTTTTACTCCCGGTATCATACCCTGCCATGCGAGCTGACGAAAACAAATACGACAGAGTTCAAAATCACGGATATACCCCCGGGGCCTACCACATAACCTACACCGATTACGATATCGGGTAGAAAACTTCACTTTAATTTTTTCTCTTTTCCACTTTTCAATCTTAGCCGTTGTTGCCATTGTCTCCTCGTCTTTATCGCGCTTGCTTTCTAAACGGAAAACCCAAAAGATCAAGCAATGCCTTTGCTTCCTTGTCGGTTTTCGCGGAGGTATGAATCGTAATGGTCATACCTTGCGTACGCGTAATCTTATCAAGTTCAAGTTCCGGAAAAATATTCTGCTCTAATAACCCGAAATTATAACTTCCTCTACCGTCAAACCCATGCGACGAAAATCCCCTGAAATCCCTGATACGCGGGGATGCCGTTGCAATAAAACGCTCGAGAAACTCATACATACGGTAGCGCCGCATCGTTACACAGCACCCAATCGGCATGCCTTTTTTCAGCTTAAAATTAGAAATAGGCTTACGCGCCCGGCAAATTTTTGCTTTCTGCCCCGCAATAACCGCAAGCTCCTCTGCTGCCTTTTCGGTAAATTTGGCATCATTAACCGCTTCTTTAACGCCCATATTAATCACGATTTTTACCAGACGAGGCACCGCCAGGGCCGCGGAATAATTAAACTGAACCTTCATCGCCGGTACGATTTCGCTGCGATAACGCGCAAGGAGCGTCGGAGTATATTGAGCCTTAGGATTATTTGTTATATCTCCTGCTGACATTTTCTGCAAAACCTCACTTTACTTTTATCGGTCATCACTTTAACGCCAAAACGAACGCCTTTATTGCAATTGGAACAAAGGAGGGCGACATTCGCGATACGCAACGGCGCCGGAATTTCCTTGATACCACCCGTTTCGGTCTCTGAGCGACGGCGCATATGTTTTTTAACAATATTCGCTCCTTCAACAATAACTGTGTGCTTCTCGGGGATACACTTTAACACTTTTCCGCGCTTTCCTTTATCTTTCCCCTTCAAGATAGTTACCTTATCTCCTTTTCGAATCATCAAGCTCATGAGTTTCCTTTATTAGGGTGTGCTAAATAACCTCTGGTGCAAGAGAGAGTATTTTACCGAATCGGTCACGCAATTCACGCGCGACAGGCCCGAACACGCGCGTCGCACGAGGGTTGTTTTGTTTATCGATAATAACGCACGCGTTGCTATCAAATTTGATCGTTACGCCGTCGGCTCGATGAATCGGAAAATGCGTACGCACAATCACCGCGCGCACCACTTCACCTTTCTTGATGGGCGCATTTGGGTTGACTTGTTTAACATTTGCCGTGATAACATCACCGATAATGCCAAAACTCTTATTTTTTTTACCGATCGTACCGATGTATTTAACAACTTTGGCACCGCTATTATCCGCAACATCAAGCTTTGTACGTATAAAAATCATTTCACGACCTCAAAAAGCTTATAGTGGGTATCTTTTGAATACGGGCGGCACTCGATAATCTTAACGCGGTCTCCCGTCTTACACGTATTCTCCTCGTCATGTATTTTATAACGCTTTTTCTTGATAACCAGACGATCGTAAAACGCGTGCACCACACGCGTGACAACCACTACAACGCGCGTTTTCTGCATTTTATCCGAAACCACGGTACCTTCTAAAATCTTTCCTTTACCCATCTTATGCCTCTTTTGATTTCTCTTTCAGTATTGTCAGGATCCGCGCGATATCGCGTTTCACCTGCCCGAAGAGATGGGGCTTTTCCGCCCCGGTTTTACGTTTAAACTCAAGCTCCATGCGCTGCTTGCGCAAATCGCTGATTTTACTCTGTAGCTCTTCCTTTGATAGTACGCGTAATTCTTGTGCTTTCATTTCCGTCTCATTACAAACATTGTCTTAAAAGGAACCTTATACGCGACCAGACGGAACGATGCGCGCGCATAGTCTTCCGGGATACCCCCCAACTCAAACAACACCATACCGCGTTTGACAACGACAACCCACCGCTCAACTTCGCCCTTTCCTTTACCCATACGCGCTTCTGCCGGATGTTTAGTAATCGGCTTATCAGGAAATACCCTCAGCCACAGTTTTCCGCCTCGACGCAAACGTCTCGTTAAGATAACACGCGCAGTTTCAAGCTGCGCTGCCGAGAGCCAGCCGGCTTGGAGCGATTTTAATCCGTATTCACCAAAACAAACCGTGGAACCGGTCGCGATTCCTCGACGTTTTCCTTTTTGAGTTTTACGATATTTTACGCGCGCAGGAAACAACATAGCTTATCTCTCGCCTTCGGATTGCCGCGGCGAGTACCGTGGCCGTTGTCGATCTTGCTGGGGTGCTGCTTCCTGAATCATGTATGCCCCCAGAGGCTTTACGCCACGATAAATCCACACTTTCACCCCTATGGTGCCATAGGTTGTTGCCGCAAGACCAAAACCATAATCAATGTCGGCACTGAAAGTCTGCAGGGGAACTTTTCCGTATCGATATATTTCTGCACGGGCGATTTCTGCACCCTCGAGGCGTCCCGAACAGCGCATCTTCATTCCTTCACAGCCAAGATTCTGCGCCTGCTGCATCGCTTTTTTCATCGCGCGGCGAAAATTAACCCGCTTGGTGAGCTGGAATGCGATCGTCTCCGCCACGAGTTGCGCGTCAAGCGCTGCCTCTGATACTTCCTGCACCGGCACATCAATTTCTTTTTTCGTAAGCTCTCTGAGCGCATTCTTTACTTTCTCGATATCCTGGCCACGTCTACCGATAATAACACCGGGACGGGAAGTTTTAATGAACACTTTGATCAAGGTTGGCGAAACACGCTCGATGATAATATCGGAAATGGAACCCTTGGGATAATTTTTCCTGACCACTTCGCGTATACGAATATCTTCTTCAAGGAAATCAGCGAACTCACGCTTACGTGCCGTAAACCATCGAGAACGCCAATCTTTACCAAATCCTAATCGTAAAACATACGGATGAACTTTTTGACCCATACTATCCTCTTATTACTTTCCTTTCTTAATGGTTTTTCGAGCCGGGGTACTGCTGGCTGCCCTCGACTTCACATCAATAATTTTCTCGGTGGTATCTAACTCAACCAATACATGTGCCGTCCGTCGACGGATCGCACCAGCTCTACCAAAACTCATTGCCTTAAAACGCTTCAGCATCGGGCCGCCATCAGCGGTAACTTTCGATATAACCAATGATTCCGGCTCATGGCCCTTCTGCTTGGCATTTGCCACTGCTGACTTTATTATTTTTGCCAGCATCCACGCGCCCTTTTGATTCATCTGCGCCAGAAAGTCTAACGCGACGGTAGCGGACTTACCGCGTACCAAGTCTATAACCTGACGGATCTTAAACGGTGAAACTCGTAAATATCGTGCGTGCGCGCGCGTTATCATAGGTATACTCTTCTATCGTTAGGTTTTTTCCTCTGCCTTCTTTACTCTAATGCCGCCATGCTGGCGAAATGTTCTGGTGGGAGCAAACTCTCCCAGTCGATGGCCCACCATGTTTTCAGTGATAAACACCGGCACATGCTTTCTCCCGTCATGCACCGCAATGGTAAGACCGACAAATTCAGGCGTAATAACCGAAGGCCGGGACCATGTTTTAATCGGTTTACGCTCCGAAGAGCCTTTTGCTCTAAGAACTTTCTTAAGCAGTTTCTCCTGAATAAAAGGGCCTTTTTTTAATGAACGGCTCATGGTATTACTTTCTCCTCTTCACAATATATTTATTGCTTAAATTCTTCGGACGTCTTGTTTTCCCGCCTTTTGCGGGCTGCCCCCATGGTGAAACCGGATGAGGGTTACCCTGCCCGGCCTTACCTTCACCGCCTCCATGAGAGTGATCCACCGGATTCATCGCTAAACCACGTACGGTAGGACGAATCCCTAACCAACGCGTTCGTCCGGCTTTTCCCGAAATAAATGAAGAATGCTCAATAAGACCAACTTGCCCTACCGTCGCACGGCAGTCAAGTTTAACTAACCGTATTTCCCCGGAAGGCATTTTAAGTTGCGCAAGGCCGGCATCTTTAGCCATAACCTGCGCCCAACTCCCGGCGCTACGAACCATCACGCCGCCTCTTCCCGGTTGAAGCTCAATGTTATGCACGAGTGTCCCCAGCGGCATATGCTTAAGCCTCATGGCATTGCCGGGCTTTATATCGACCTGACTGTCGGAGGCGCTGGTAACCTTGTCGCTGACCGCAAGCTTGTCGGGCCAAATAATATAACGCCTCTCTTTGTCGGGATATTCGATCAGCGCGATACGTCCGGTGCGATTCGGGTCATATTCAATGGCAAGCACATTACCTTCAACGTCAAATTTATCGCGCTTAAAATCAATTAAACGATAGCGCTGCTTATGGCCTCCGCCGCGGTGACGCAGCGTGATCCTGCCGCGATTATTTCTACCGCCACTTTTATGCGCGCTATGCGTTAATGATTTTTCCGGACGATCTTTGGTGATTTCCGAAAAATCAGGGCTGACCTTGAAGCGCTGTATCGGCGTCAGTGGCTTAAATGTTTTAATTCCCATAATAATTCCTTAGGTAAATTTTATCTCGGAACCTTCCTTCAATGTTACAATCGCCTTTTTCCATGAAGCGGTTTTTCCTGCTTGCCAGCGTACGCGCTTTGTTTTACCTTTGACAATCATGCAATTAACATCGTTGACCTTAACATTATACACTTTCTCAACTGCCCGCCTTATATCGATCTTGTTTGCCCGTTTATCGACCAGAAACATGTACTTACGCAACGGATTAAGCGCTGCAACTTTTTCGGTAATAAGCGGTGCCTTTATAATTGAATACAGTGTATCGTTTATTTGACCCATTTTTCTACCCTTGCCTGGACTTCCTCGATCGCCCCTTTTGTAAATACTAATTGTTTGCAGTTAAGGACCTCATAGGTCGTTAGATCTTTGGCCAGCGTAAACTGAACTTTCTGAATATTGCGAGACGCCCGACGCACGACACTATCCCAGGCGCTTACGATAAAACGCGCGACTAAATCCTCTAATTTCAGGTTTTTAACCACCCCAAAAAACTCTTTCGTTTTAGGAGTCTTGAGCGCGATGCCTTCAAGCACTACAATCTCGTTATCTCGCAATTTAGCGTTTAATGCGCTCTTTAAAGCGTTGACCTTCATGCGCTGCGGTAACTCAGTGTAAAACGAATGCGGTCGAGGACCAAAGGTAATACCGCCCTTGCGCCATAAAGGAGAACGGGTTGAACCCACACGGGCCTGTCCTGTTCCTTTCTGGCGCCACGGTTTTCTCCCGCCGCCGCGAACCTCACCGCGCGTTTTCGTATGCGCAAGGCCACGACGTTGATTCGCAAGGTAAGCCACGACTGCCTGACGCATCAGGGAGTCGCTTGTTTTCCCGTCAAAGACACGCTCGTTTAAATCGAACACGCCTACTTTTTTACCCTGCGTATTGAGCATATCAATACGCAGGGAGTATTCCGTTTTGTTCTTTCGTGCTGATTTCTCAACCATGGTATTTTCGTTCGTTAGGCAGCCTGGGACACCGTTGCGACTTTCTGCCGCTTCACCTTTAAAACTGTTCCTCTTGACCCAGGCACACCACCTTCGATAAAAAGGAGACTCTTCTCCTTGTCGATTTTCATTACGCGTAGGTTGCGAATCGTCTGATATTCGTCTCCATAATGACCCGGCATCCGATGCCCACGCACGACACGCCCGGGATCGGTGTTGGCGCCGTTGGAGCCGATGCGCCGATGCGTCATTGACCCATGCGCCTGCGGGCCGCAACTCCAGTTATGACGCTTTATGCCGCCCGTAAACCCCCGGCCTTTTATTTTTCCGCGCACATCAACAATATCACCCTCATTAAACATTTCAACGCCGATTTCCTTCTTCGCCTCGATGTCTCCCGTCGTTGCCACTTCACAAACCATTTTATAGGCGCTCACGCCAAGTTTTTTAAAATAGCCTGCCTCGGGTTTTCTCACGCGGTTTACACGATCCTCGCGCACCTTAAAACAGCCGATCTTTGCGGCTGCGCGCCCGGAATACTCTTTTTTCTCAAGGATACAGACCGGCTCAACTTCGAGCACCGTTACGCCGATCATATCGCCCGTATCCCTAAAAATCTGCGTCATTCCTATTTTTTTTCCGAAAATTTCTTTTAACATATCAAACCTATATCCCTCTGTTTGACTACGCTCATTACGCTTGATTTGCCGCGGCACGCCTGCAACAAGACAGGAGTTAAAAGCGGAATTGTGCGGTAATTTGCGCTAGACTTCCTGTTTTATTTCGACATTCACTCCAGCAGGAAGATTAAGTTTTCGCAACGCGTCGATAGTCTTGGGTGTCGGATTATCCAGATCAACAATACGCTTGTGCACCGCAAGCATAAACTGCTCTCTGGATTTCTTATCGATGTTCGTCGAACGGTTAACGGTATAAATCTTCTTCTGCGTCGGAAGCGGAATGGGTCCGCTGATCGTAGCACCGGTGCGCAGCGCTACCTCTACAATTTCCTGCGTTGACTGATCCAGGATGCGATGGTCAAATGCCTTGAGTTTTATGCGTAACTTTAACATAGCACAGTCTCTATACATCGCGGGCCGCTCTATCGAGTGGCCTGAGATCTCCTCCTCACGTTTACTTTACCACCTGCGTCACAACGCCGGCGCCGACGGTCTTTCCGCCTTCACGGATAGCGAAGCGTGATTCTTTCTCAAGCGCAACCGGCTGAATCAATTCCACTTCAAGCTCAACGTTATCGCCGGGCATCACCATCTCAGCACCCTGCGGCAGCGTCACCGAACCGGTAACGTCCGTGGTTCTGAAATAAAATTGCGGACGGTAATTCGCAAAAAACGGCGTGTGCCTGCCGCCTTCCTCTTTCTTTAAGGCGTAAATCTGCGCTTTAAACTTGGTGTGCGGCGTAATGGAACCCGGTATTGCCGCGACCATTCCTCTCTCGACGTCATTCTTTTCAACGCCGCGTAGAAGTAATCCAACGTTATCGCCGGCCTGTCCTTCATCAAGAAGCTTTCGAAACATCTCAACGCCGGTAACAATCGTTTTCTTGGTTTCGGGGCGAAGACCGATGAGTTCAATTTCTTCGCCGGTTTTAATCTTTCCGCGCTCGATTCTTCCGGTTACAACCGTACCACGTCCTGAAATCGAAAATACATCTTCAATTGCCATAAGAAACGGCTTATCTGTTTCTCTTTTTGGAGTAGGAATATACTCATCGACCTTGCTCATGAGCTCAAGAATGGGCTTGCAATTGGCGCACTCGTCTTTACCACAGCCACATGAGAGCGCCTTGAAGGCAGCACCGCGTACAACCGGAATGTCCTTGCCGGGATATTCAAATTTAGTCAAGAGATCACGTACCTCAATCTCGACAAGCTCAACAAGCTCCGCGTCATCCATTAAATCAACCTTATTGATAAACACCACAATTGCGGGAACATTAACCTGACGCGCAAGAAGAATATGTTCCCTGGTCTGCGGCATCGGTCCATCAACGGCAGAGACAACCAGGATCGCGCCGTCCATCTGAGCTGCTCCCGTAATCATGTTTTTGATATAGTCAGCATGCCCGGGGCAATCTATGTGCGCGTAATGACGCTTATCAGTCTCATATTCAACGTGAGCAATCGCAATGGTAAGAATTTTCGTCTCATCGCGGCGACCCTGCGATTCTGACGCTTTCGCAACCTGATCATACGGAATAAACGTAGCCAGACCCCGTCCTGCCATTACCTTGGTAATCGCGGCGGTGAGCGTGGTCTTCCCGTGATCAACGTGCCCGATCGTTCCAACGTTTACGTGCGGTTTACTTCTTACAAATTTCTCTTTTGCCATGGATACACCTCCTTGTTAAAATAAGGACGTCCTTTTTTAAACAGCGTTTGTATACGTTTTTACCTACATACCCAGTATCTTAGCCAACATTTCTCCCGGAACTTTCTCGTAATACGAAGGTTTTATTGTATACGAAGCTCGACCTTGTGTCAAGTTTCTTAATATATCAGCGTAATTAAAGGCTTCTGACAGCGGAACTTCGGCACGAGCGATTTTTATATTTTTTCGCTCGGAGATTGATAAAATCCGTGCGCGCCGGGCGTTAAGATCTCCTATCACCTGGCTTAAGTATTCGTTGGGAACAAGCACTTCCAACTCCATAATCGGCTCCAAAATTACCGGTCCAGCCTTACGCAGGCCATCCTTGATTGCATATTGAGCGGCGATCTTAAATGCGAGCTCGGAAGAATCAACTTCATGGTATGAGCCGTCCGTAAGCGTGACCCGCACATCAACGACCGGGTATCCGGCGAGTATGCCGCTTTCGGAAGCCTCCAGTACGCCTTCTTTAATCACCCCAAAAAACTCTTTCGGTATGGCGCCGCCCTTTGCTTTATTTTCAAAAACAATACCCATACCTTTTTCCAGAGGCTCCATTAAAAACACGACGTGCCCGTATTGGCCATGACCGCCGGTCTGCTGCACAAACTTTCCTATTGATTCTATTTTCCGGGTAATCGTTTCTTTATAGGCAACCTGCGGTTTACCAATTTTTGCCTGCACACTGAATTCACGCAGGAGGCGATCGACCATGATTTCAAGATGTAACTGCCCCCATACCGGAAATAATATTTTGTCCTGTTTCGCGATTGTAGGCGACCTTAAATGATGGGTCCTCTTCTTCGAGTTTCTTAAGCCCGGCGAATAATTTTTCCTGATCAGCCTGGGTACGCGGTTCAATCGCAACAGAAACTACCGGCAACGGAAATTTAATTGCCTCCAGTATGATCGGGTTTTTTTCATCAGAAAGCGTATCGCCGGTGGTAACGTCCTTAAAACCGACTAAACATACGATATCGCCCGCGCGCGCCTCGGTAACGATTTCCTGTTTATTGGCATGCATGCGCAAAATCTTACTTACTTTTTCCTTGGTGCGCTTGGTCGCATTATAGAGGGTACCTGAAGCACTGATAACGCCCGAATACATGCGGGTATAAAAAAGTTTACCGACAAAAGGATCGGTAAAAATCTTAAAACATAAGGCGCACAGCGGGCTTGAGGTCGAAACTTCCCGCGTCTGGATATCTACCTCGGTACGGCCAAATCCCTTTACCGCGCCCACGTCAAGGGGCGAAGGAAGATAATCACAGATAGCATCAAGCAACAGCTGGATTCCCTTATCTTTAAGCGAGGAGCCACACAGAATCGGCACAAAACGATTTGCTAAAACATATTTTCTGATGGCCGCGATCATTTCTATTTCGGTGATTTTTGTACCCTCAATAGCCCGCTGCATAAATACATCGTCGAGTTCAGCCAGTTTCTCGATAAGCGCATCATGGTACTGCGCTGCACGCTCCTGCATATGTTCGGGGATGCTTTTGACGACAACGTCGGTTCCATGCTCATTCTCAAAATACACCGCTTTATTTTTGATAAGGTCAATTACCCCGACGAATTCATCGTTCTCATAAAGCGGAAGATGCACCGGAACGACTAAGGTATTAAGTTTCTCTTTCATGTCAGCCAGCACCATATAAAAATCAGCGCCGGTGCGATCCATCTTATTGATAAAAGCAACTTTAGGAACATGATACCTGTCTGCCTGATGCCATACGGTTTCTGACTGCGGCTCAACGCCGCCAACGGCACAAAAAATTACCACCACGCCGTCAAGTACTTTTAAGCTTCGTTCAACCTCAACGGTAAAATCAATATGGCCGGGGGTATCGATAATATTAATATGATGTTTTTTCCAGGTACAATAGGTTGCGGCGCTGGTAATCGTAATCCCGCGTTCGCGCTCCTGAACCATCCAATCCGTAACAGTCGTGCCAGAATCCACTTCACCGATCTTATAGGTACGCCCTGTATAAAATAAACATCGCTCGGTGGTCGTGGTCTTACCGGCATCAATGTGAGCCACAAATCCAATATTACGTATCGCTTCTAATTCCTTCATTGAATACGCTGTCTGGTTATTATTACCGCCGATGGCACGATCGCGGCTATCACATACTACTGTCATTGTTGTCATTACCACTTAAAGTGAGCAAACGCCCGGTTCGATTCTGCCATCTTGTGGGTGTCTTCTCGTTTCTTGATCAATGTTCCTTCATTTTTATAGGCCGCCATAATCTCTTCGGCAAGCTTAACCCGCATGGGCTTTCCTTTTTTACCAGTTGCAAGGTCCCTGATCCAGCGCAGCGCAATACCAATACCGCGGTCCTGAGGAACCTCCATGGGAACCTGATAGGTGGCGCCACCGATACGACGGGGCCTGGTTTCAAGGCGCGGCCGCGCGTTATCGACTGCTGTAAAGAAAATTTTCAGTGGGTCCTCTTTTGTTTTTTCGGCAATCATATCAAAAGAATCATAAATAATTCCCTGCGCAAGGCTCTTTTTGCCGTCCTGCATGATAATATTGACAAACTGGCCAACGACCGGCGAATTATATTTTGGATCAGTTCCTTTTTTTCGTTTTGGCGCTCTATGTCTCCTCATGTGTCACTCCTTAATTCTCCCGGCGCATACGCCGGGAAATTAACCCCGAAGCCTTTCCGGAAAATTTATCAGATCTTTTGATTGATAAATTTTCCGCATATAAAGAGGCAAGGGGTATACTATTGTTCATAATGCTTTAGGCCTCTCTTCGCTCCATATTTTGAGCGCGAACGTTTCCGGTTCTGCACTCCCTGACAGTCATAGGTCCCGCGTACAATATGATAGCGCACGCCGGGCAGATCTTTAACGCGTCCGCCGCGTACCAGCACGATCGAATGCTCCTGAAGATTGTGGCCCTCGCCCGGAATATATGATGTTACTTCCTCGTGATTCGTAAGGCGAACGCGTGCAATTTTCCGCAACGCGGAATTAGGCTTTTTAGGTGTCATCGTTTTAACCTGAATGCATACGCCGCGCCTCTGGGGCGCCTGGTGCAGGGCCGGGGACTTGCTTCCTCTTTTTTTCAATAATCGTGGCTTACGTAATAACTGCGTTATTGTTGGCATAGTTCCACCTCAACCTCCCGATAAGCCTTTAGTCCCGTTCCTGCCGGGATAAGATGGCCTACGATAACATTCTCTTTTAATCCCTGTAATTCATCAACCTTGCCGCTCGCCGCCGCCTCAGCTAAAACACGAGTTGTTTCCTGAAAGCTCGCCGCCGAGATAAAACTCTTGGTACTTAATGATGCCTTCGTGATACCTAACAGGAGCGGCGATGCAGTCGCAGGCTTTCCGCCTTTCTTGATCACCCGTTCATTTTCGTTGCGAAAATCCCATTTATCAATAGCTTCACCCGGTAAAAATCCTGTATCTCCTGATTCGACGATACGAATTTTTTTAAGCATTTCGCGGATAATAACCTCAATATGTTTATCGTTAATTTTAACGCCCTGAAGACGATAGACTTCCTGAACTTCATTCACCAGGTACTCCTGAAGCACTTTATCGCCGCACACACGTAAAATATCCTGCAGGACCGTCGGGCCTTCAGTTAGCTGCTCTCCGGCAACAACAGTATCGCCGCGATAGACAATCGGGTGTCTGCCTGCGGGTATATCATACTCACGCGTCATGCCCGTTGGCGAACGCACAATAATCTGTCGCTCTCCCTTTTCTTCCTTGAATTCGACAAAACCGTCAATTTCGCTAATAACTGAAGGGTTCTTGGGTCTGCGTGCTTCAAAAAGCTCGGCTACGCGCGGAAGACCGCCGGTAATATCTCGAGTTTTCGCCACAAGCCGCGGGGTCTTGGCGATGACATCGCCCGCCTGGACAGCAGCACCATCTTCAATCATAATATGCGCTCCGGTAGGAAGCGAGTAAATTCCGGCAACTTCGTCTTTGTCGGAAAGAATCACCAGTTGCGGGTGATAATCTCCCTTAAAATCAACAACCACACGCTCTTTTCTTTGTGTGGTTATATTCATTTCCTCTTGTATGGATATTTTATCAATAATATCCTCGTATTTTAATTTGCCGGAAACTTCGGTTAAAATGGGCGATGAGTAAGGATCCCATCTCACAAAGATTTTATCTTTCTCGACGCGCTCGCCGTCAACAATCAAAACAAAAGAACCTTGCGGCACAGGGTTTCTCTGCAACTCGATTCCCCGGTCATCACTGATCGTAATCATACCGTTACGGTTGAGCGTAACAAATTGTTTTCCCTGCGCGACAACTTTAATGCCGTGATACTTGACCGTTCCCGCCTCTTTCGATTTTATGAACGCGCGCTCGGCGACTCGCGAAGCGGTACCTCCGATATGAAACGTCCTCATGGTAAGCTGCGTTCCCGGCTCACCGATAGACTGCGCACCGATAACACCGACCGCCTCACCGATCTCAACAAGCTTTCCGGTAGCCAAGTTCCGCCCGTAACATTTAGCGCAGACACCGCGCTCTGCTTCGCAGGTTAATACGCTGCGGATACGAATCTTCTCTAAACCGAGGCGTTCAATCTTCTCCGCTTTTTCCTCGTTGATTTCCTCGCCGGCTTTCACCACCACTTCATCGCTGACCACATCAACGATATTGTCAAGCGCCATACGGCCGATAATACGTTCTTTAAGAGAAACAACGACTTCATCCCCTTCGACAATTTCAGCAACCGTAATACCATTAACCGTGCCGCAATCGGGAAGAATAATTATTACTTCCTGCGCCACATCAACAAGACGTCGTGTAAGATACCCTGCATCCGCTGTTTTAAGCGCGGTATCAGCAAGGCCTTTTCGGGCGCCATGCGTTGAAATGAAGTATTCGAGCACCGTAAGACCTTCTTTAAAATTTGACGTAATGGGGGTTTCGATAATTTCACCGGAGGGCTTTGCCATAAGGCCGCGCATTCCGGCAAGCTGACGAACCTGAAGTTTCGAGCCGCGAGCACCGGAGTCAGCCATCATGAAAATAGGGTTAAACGTATCCATATTCTTAAATACATACTCGGAAACGCGATCAGTCGTCCTGGTCCAGACGTCGATGATCTTGTTATGACGTTCGCGTTCGGTGATGATACCTTTTTTATATTGATCCTCAACGCGCGCCAACTCGTCGTTGGCATCATCAAGTACCTCTTTTTTCTGTTCAGGAATATGCAAATCAGTAATCGAAATGCTTACTCCGCCAAGCGTGGCATACTCAAACCCCAAATCTTTAATTTTATCAAGCAACAAAATAGTTTCGGCGTGGCCAAACTGTTTATGGCATCCGGCGATAACCTCTGAGACATCTTTTTTACCTAATGTTTTATTGACATAGGGAAAACCCTTGGGAAGAATCTGGTTAAAAATAGAACGCCCGACCGTGGTCTCAATGATTTTCGTTTTACCAGACTCTTCAATGCGCAACTTAATCTTCGCATGTAGCTCAGCTTCATCATCTTGATAGGCAGTCATAACCTCTTCGTAGGAAGAAAAAATAATCCCTTCTCCGATCGCCCCCGGTTTCTCAAGCGTAAGGTACCGACACCCAATAATCATATCCTGGCTTGGCGTGATAATTGGCCTGCCGTCAGCAGTTGAAAAAATATTATTGACTGAAAGCATGAGAAGTTTTGCTTCAGCTTGGGCTTCAAGAGAAAGCGGCACGTGCACCGCCATCTGGTCACCGTCAAAGTCCGCGTTAAACGGGGCGCACACCAGCGGATGCAGCTTGATCGCCTTGCCTTCAACGAGAATCGGGTAAAATGCCTGGATACTTAAACGATGAAGCGTCGGCGCGCGGTTCAGTAACACTGGATGGCCGCTGATCACTTCTTCTAAAATATCCCATACTTCAACGCGGGCGCGCTCAACCATGCGCCGGGCGCCTTTTATCGTATGCACAAAACCTTTCTCGCGCAGCTTCTTAATGATAAACGGCTCGAACAATTCAAGCGCCATCTGCTGCGGAATACCGCACTGATGAAGTTTGAGTTCAGGCCCGACTACGATAACGCTGCGTCCGGAATAATCAACGCGTTTTCCTAAAAGATTCTGACGGAAACGACCTTGCTTGCCCTTAAGCATATCGGAAAGACTCTTTAAGGGCCTATTCTGCGGACCCATCACCGGACGTCCATGACGACCGTTCTCCAAAATAGCATCAACCGCTTCCTGAAGCATTCTTTTTTCATTACGCACGATAATATCAGGCGCCCCCAAAGACATAAGTTTCTTTAAGCGGTTGTTTCTATTGATCACTCTGCGGTATAAATCATTAAGATCGGATGACGCAAACCTGCCGCCCTCAAGCGGAACGAGCGGGCGTAAATCGGGCGGAATAACCGGAAGTATCTCAATCACCATCCATTCCGGTCGATTTCCTGAGCGACGCAAGTCTTCGGTTATTTTTAAGCGCTTTAAATGGCGCTTGTTGGCGGCGCTGGTAGAGTCCTCGAGGTCTTTACGTATATTTTTTGAAAGTTTATCCAGATCGACTTCTTTTAAAAGATCGCGAATCGCTTCCGCGCCGATTTTTGCCACAAAATTGTTATTAAACTCTTTCAACCCGTTACGGTATTCTTCTTCGTTTAAAAGCTCGCCTTTTTTAAATTTCGATACACCCGGATCAATAACGATATGTTCCTCGTAATAAATAACTTTTTCAAGTTCCTTGATGCTTAAATCAAGGATTGCGCCGATACGCGAAGAAATAACCTTAAAAAACCAAATATGCGTGGCGCACGCGGCAAGATCAATATGCCCCATCCGCTGGCGTCGCACCGATGAGTGTAAGACCTCAACCCCGCAGCGATCACACTTGGTACCCTTAAACTTAATACCTTTAAGTTTCCCGCAATGGCATTCCCAATCTTTAATCGGACCAAAAATCTTCTCACAAAATAAACCGTCCTTCTCCGGTTTCAAGGTCCGGTAATTAAGCGTCTCTGCCTTTTTGACTTCCCCTGAGGACCAACTCTTTATGGTCCCCGGTGCGGCCAATCGTATGGTTATGCGGTCAAAAAAGCTTGTTTCTTCAATCATTATTCACTCCTTCCACAGATTGTGGAACACTCAGGCCGTCCGATAGGCTGGGGTGTTTATTTAGAATCCTTTTCTGTCCGTACATCAAGACACAGCCCTTGCAACTCTTTCACGAGTACATTGAAAGATTCAGGTACCGAAGGATGAAATTTCTGCTCGCCGCGCACAATCGCTTCGTAAATCCGGTTACGACCCTCAACATCGTCACTTTTAACGGTAAGCATCTCTTGCAACGTGAACGCCGCGCCGTATGCTTCCAACGCCCAGACTTCCATTTCACCGAATCGTTGGCCGCCGAATTGCGCTTTACCGCCGAGCGGCTGCTGTGTAATCAACGAATAGGGGCCGATCGCCCGGGCATGGATCTTATCGTCAACCATGTGCACTAATTTCATTATATACATATACCCGGCGCCAATCTGCTGGCCGAATGCTCTGCCGGTATGGCCGTCGTAAAGGGTAACCTTACCACTCTCAGGAAGATTAGCCTGGATAAGCAACTGCCTGATATCTTCTTGCTTGGCGCCGTCAAAAACCGGCGACAGCACCCGTAGCCCAAGTTTCCGCGCAGCCCACCCAAGATGCATTTCAAGGAGCTGTCCAACGTTCATACGGGAAGGAACACCTAAAGGATTGAGCATTACATCAACTGTACTTCCGTCTTCCAGGAATGGCATATCTTCTTCAGGAAGAATTTTGGCAATAACACCCTTGTTGCCGTGACGGCCGGAGATTTTATCACCGACGGAAATCTTACGTTTCATGGCAACATAAACCACAACACGCTTGAGCACCCCGGTAGGAAGTTCATCGCCACGCTTGATCTTGGCAGTTTCAAGCTCCTGCTCAATCGCCAAATCCTGCAGGCGCTCATCATAAATAGTGACAATCGCCCGCGCTTCCTCATTGTCTTCGTAATCTGACGCTTTAATCTTCCCATCGTCTTTACCCAGGATTGCTGCAAGCCGCTTGGTTTTTTCGCGCTCAAGCAATTGACGCTCCTCTTCGTAATAGTGTTCGATATCTTTTAATTTTTGTAGTTCCTCGCCCTTTTCTTTGCGAGACCGCCTTCCGCGGTCTTTTCGCTGAAAGACTTCGACGTTCGTAACAACTCCATAAACACCGGGCGGAACGCGCAGGGACGTATCTTTGACATCCGCTGCTTTCTCGCCGAAAATTGCGCGCAACAGGCGTTCTTCCGGTGAAAGTTCTTTTTCGGTTTTCGGCGTGACGCGGCCGACTAATATATCATCAGGCATTACTTCCGCACCAACACGAACCACGCCGCTTTCATCAAGATTTTTCAATATTTCTTCACTGACATTGGGGATGTCGCGCGTTACTTCTTCGTTACCCAGACGGGTTTCTCTTGCTTCAGACTCGAACTTCTCAATATGGAGAGATGTCAGTACATCCTCTTTAACTAAGCGTTCGTTAATAACAATCGCATCCTCAAAGTTGTACCCACGCCACGGCATAAACGCAACCAAAAGATTACGCCCCAGAGCCAACGCTCCATGCTGAGTAGCCATACCATCGGAGATTGTTTGTCCTTTCTTGATAACATCGCCCTTCTCGACAATGGGGCGTTGATTCACACAGGTATCCGCGTTTGAACGTTCGAATTTCTTGAGCTTATAAACAAAATTACCGATCTTAAGGTGCGCGGCATCAACCTCTTCCACCTTCCCTTCTTCCTTATTAAGAACCACGGTCCCACATTCTCTGACTACTTTCTCCTCCATTCCGGTGCCAACAACCGGTTCCTCAGGAAAAAGAAGCGGCACAGCCTGGCGTTGCATGTTAGAGCCCATCAGCGCCCGGTTTGCGTCATCATGCTCCAAAAACGGGATCAGCGCAGCAGAAATTGAAATAATCTGCTGCGACGATATGTCCATATACTCGGCTTCCGTCGGTTTTACTTTGGGGAATTTACCTTTAAAGCGAGTGTAAATTTCTTTATCCAGGATTTTACCATGCTCGTCCACGTTCGATGTAACCTGCGCAATAATCTTATTTTCCTCTTCGTCGCTCGTCAGATAATCAACTTCATTCCCAACGACGCCCTTTTCAACCTTGCGATACGGCGCGATAAGAAACCCCAGCGGGTTAATACGCACATAGGACGTAAGCGATGAAAGTAACCCGATATTGGCACCTTCCGGTGTTTCAATCGGACAAACGCGTCCATAATGCGTTGGATGTACGTCACGAACTTCAAAGCCTGCGCGCTCGCGAGACAGCCCTCCGGGCCCCATGGCCGAGAGCCTGCGTTTATGAGTAATTTCAGCGACCGGATTGGTTTGATCCATAAACTGCGAAAGCGGTGAACGAGCAAAGAAATCCTGAACTTGCGTGGAGAAAGCCCGTGAATTAATTAAATGCTGAATAGAAAAATCGTGAGTTGAAATAAGCGAGCAACGTTCAAGGAAGGTACGCTCAACGCGCAAAAGTCCCACGCGAACCTGATGTTGAATGAGCTCTCCGATTAATTTTACGCGGCGATTACCCAGATGATCGATATCATCGATCGGCTTTTCGCCTGCTTTAACTTTCAAAAGATGCTTGATGACTTCAACAAGACTATCAAGATCAATGGTGCGCTTGGTAAGCGATTGTTCCATCCCTAGTTTTTTGTTAATAAGGTAACGCCCGACGCGGCCTAAATCGTATCGTTTATGATCGAGGAACATCCTTTTGAAGACTTCCTTGGCAGCTTCAAGGGTAATCGGCTCAGTTGGGCGCATCTTCTTATAAAAATCAAGATAGGCTTCTTCGGTATTGGTTGTATAATCTTTTTTGATCGTATTAACAATTTCAGGGTATCGTTTATCAGAAAAGGCTTTATAAACATCGTCGGTTGACGAAAGCCCCATAATCCTTAGAATTTGTGATGCGGGAAATGTTTTGCGCCGGTCAATAATGGCGGTAATGGTGTCGTTTAAATCAGTGCGGAACTCAAGCCAGTATCCCCGATACGGAATCATGCGCGCAAAGTAAAGACGCTTCCCGGCGACATGCATTTCTTCTTCAAAAAATACTCCCGGAGAGCGCTGCAACTGGTTAACCACGACGCGCTCATCACCATTGATAATAAAGGAAGCCGTATCGGTGATAAGCGGCATATCTCCCAGATAAATTTCTTGTTCTCTGACCTCGGTCGCGGGACCAACCAAACGCATGCGTACACGCAGAGGGGCGGCATAGGTTTGTGAGCGCCGCTTGCACTCCTCAACGCTGTAGCGCGGACGGCTTAACCCATAGGCAACGAACTCAAGACGGTACTGCTTATCGGGACTCTCAATGGGAAAAACCTCATCGAAAATCTCCTGTAAACCAAATTTCTTTCGCTTTTCGGGAACCACGTCCATTTGGAGAAATTCCTTAAACGGACCGATCTGGTGCTCAAGCAAATTTGGTATAGGGTAGCTCTTTTTGATTTTGGCAAAAGACAACTCTTTTACTTTCCTCAAATCAACCTCCTAGAAGGTTACTTCAATTCAACCGTAGCGCCCGCTGCTTCCAATTTCTTTTTAATTTCCTCTGCTTCTTCTTTCGTTGCGTTTTCTTTTACAGACTTTGGAGCCGCATCAACAAGTTCTTTGGCTTCTTTAAGCCCGAGTTCGGTAATTACGCGGATTTCCTTAATTACGGAAATTTTGTTTGCACCGGCTGCCGTTAGCACCACGGTAAAAGAAGTTTTCTCTTCCTTCTCTTCTGCGCCCGCTGCGCCAGCAGCGCTCGCCATCGGAGCAACACCCATCATCGGAGCAGAAGCTTTTACGCCAAACTTATCTTCGCAGGCCTTGACCAGCTCCGAAAGCTCCAAAACCGTCATCTCCTCAACCATCTTTAAGACATCCTCGACTTTAGACATAGCACCCTCCTTTACAAACGGTTAATTTTCTTTTTTCTTTTTAACTTCTTCCAGTGTCCAGAGAAATTTGAGAACCACCTGATTGAGCGTAGACATAAAACCCGTCAACGGCGCAGCAAAGCTACTTACCGCCATCGCACGCAATACTTCCTTAGGCGGTAACTTAACCAATTCCTGTAACTGTGCCTGAGAGATCTTTTTATCTTTTAGAAAGCCGCCTTTAACTTTAAGCGTTTCGTTTCCTTTTGAAAAATCAACAAGCACCTTACAGGCAGCAACAACATCCTTGTCGTACGCAAACACGACTCCGGTCTCGCCTTCAATGAGCCCGGCGATATCGCACGAGGCTGCCTCCTTGAACACTTTCTCAAGAAGTGTGTTTTTTGCCACAAACATTCGAGCGTTTGCATTCTTAAGTTGATTACGCACTTTATTGATCGCGAAGGCTTTCGTTTTGGGAAAACCAACAAACACACAGGCTTCTGATCTCGCGAGGCTGTCTTGAATTTCCTCAACAATCCGTTCTCTGGTTAGTATACCGATTTTTTTCATAACATTATCCTCAGTGAAGGGCTCATAGTGCGCGAAAGAAACATCGTTTTGATGAAATCGCCTTTGGTGGCGCTCGCGCGCGCGCCGGTAAGTGCATCAAGAAACGCGCGCACATTCTCGATGAGCGCTTCCGTCGAAAACGAAAGCTTACCGAGCCCGATATGAATACAGGCAAATTTATCCATACGAAAATCTATTTTACCTCGTTTAGCTTCTTTAACTGCATAGACAATATTATCGGTAACCGTACCGGTCTTCGGCGAAGGCATGAGTCCCCGGGGACCAAGAAGTTTACCGAGCTTACTGACAAAGCGCATCAGGCCGGGAGTCGCAATACAATAGTCAAAACCGATATCACCTGACTTAACGATTCGTTCCACTAATTCCTGGCCGCCCACTTCATCCGCCCCTGCGGCTTTTGCATCTGCTTCTTTTTCTGATTCGCAAAAAACGATAATTTTTATCTTTTTTCCCGTACCCCTGGGAAGCACCACTGAGCCACGCACAACTTGATCTGCTTCTTTCGGGTTAAGGCTTAAATGACAGCTTATCTCAATCGTCTCGTCAAATTTTGTCGCGGGCATTTTCTTCAAAATTGCGATCGCATCTTCGACAGAATAAATCTTTTTATGATCAACAAGTTTTTCAGCTTCACGATAGCGCTTGCTCTTTACCTTTCTCATTCTTTCACCTTTATACCGCAACTTCTGGCTGTACCGGCAATGATCCTCGCTGCGTGCTCGATATCAACCGTATTTAAATCCACCATTTTTTCTTTGGCGATTTCGATAACCTGCTGCTTTGTTACCTCTCCGATAATTTCTTTACCCGCCTGACCGCTTGCTTTTGCTAAATTAGCTGCTCGCTTAAGAAGGACCGATGCCGGCGGACTTTTAATGATGAAGTCGAACGTTTTATCTTCGTAGACGCTGATAACGACCGGTAGAATAATGCCCTCTTTTGTCTTGGTGGCCTCGTTATAGGCCTTACAAAACATCATAATATTGACGCCGTGCTGCCCAAGCGCCGGACCTACCGGGGGAGCAGGATTTGCCGCACCAGCGGGAATTTGCAATTTAATTTGTACGATTACTTTTCCTTTCTTCTTTGCCATAGTCGCTTCGCTCCTACGCGAATTACCGCGAATTTAAAACGAATGTCCGCGAATGTGTATCGCGTTAATGTACATTTATATTTTCTCTACCTGCCAGAACTCCAACTCCACGGGGGTAGTCCTCCCGAAAATCGACACGCTCACTTTAACCTTTCCTTTTTCAGGATGTATTTCCTCGACAACACCGTTAAAATTAATAAACGGGCCTTCGATGACGCGCACGCTTTCTCCTTTTTCGAAACTCACTTTCGGGGCTGGCTTGGCTTTACTTTCTTCTGCTCTCTTTAAAATTTTATCAACTTCATCTTGAGGTATTGGCGAGGGTTTCCTGCGGGGACCGATAAAGGTTGTTATGCCCGGCGTATTTTTAACAAAAAGCCAGGAATCATCCGTCATCTCCATGCGCACCAGAATATAGCCCGGAAAAAATTTACGCTCCATTACGCGCTTCTTGCCCATCTTAACCTCCGTTACCTGTTCCTGAGGGATAACGACTTGGTCGATGAGCTCTTCGTAATGGTGAGCTTTAATCCGCGTCTCGAGATTTGCCTTCGCTTTATCCTCGACACCGCTCAACGTATGCAAAATATACCACTGCATCATAAATTAAGCACCAAAGAAACGTTTTACCAGTTGTGCCAAACCAAGATCAACAAGCGTAATGTATCCGGTCAATATCGATGTGATCACAATCACGACCACCACGGTACCCATTAATTCATGGCGTGTTGTCCAGCTAATTTTTTTGACTTCCTCTCGTACCTCAATAAAAAACTGGGGAATCTTTTTTAGCTTCTTAAGCATATGCCTCTGTGTTATCGAACGTGCCTCGTCTGGTTCTGCTATAATCTGAAATTCTACAAGCAGGCGAGGCAGGAATTGAACCTGCAACCCCCGGTTTTGGAGACCGATGCTCTAGCCAATTGAGCTACTCGCCTTTCAGCGCCAATTACCGCTAATTCTTAAACGCTAATTTTCGCTAATTTTAGAGATGCTAATTTTCACTCATTAGCAGTTATTAGCGTCTCCTCATTCGCGTAAATTCGCGTTCTAAGGCTTTGCCTCTTTATGCTCAAGATGCTTGCGGCAAAAACGGCAATACTTCTTTATGAGCATTTTTTCTGGATGTTTCTTTTTATTCTTTGTCGTATAGTAATTTTTGCGTTTACACGCGGTGCATTCGAACGCTATAAGCTCTCTCATATATTTCCTATATAGTATATGGTAAAAAAGTTAAAAAATCCCCGCTCCACTCGTGTGGGATTTTAACCTCTGTGCCGTATTATTCTATTAGCCCACGACCGGAATTGAACCGGTGACCACTTCCTTACCAAGGAAGTGCTCTACCACCTGAGCCACGTGGGCACACCCTCCTCGAGGAAGGCTTAAGAGACGGACTGTAAGATTCTATTATAAAAGCTTTTTTTGTCAAGGGAAAAAATAACTTTTTTGCCCAGTAGGGGCAATACCCGCGCCATACCATTAAGCGCGGGGTATAAAACCCAGAGGGGCACATATACCTTGCCTCAAAGGACTGGTGAGTATGCGCTTCCTGCGCTATACCTCGCCTTAAAGGACGAGGCGAGTATGCGCCTTATGCGCTACCAGCGCAATTCCACTAGGCGCCGGGTGTTGCCCAGAAAGCGTACATACCTCGCCTCAAAGGAATGGCAAGTATGCGCCTTATGCGCTACCGGCGCAATTCTTGCCCAGAAGGGCAATACTGGCGCCATACCGCTTAGCGCCAGGTATATATTAAGCGCCGGGTGCTCAGATTCAGCCGGACACCGCTCAGAAGAGCGTACTAGCCAGAAAGGCTGCGCTTGGCCTGTCCAATAAGGCAAGGCGCCGACTAACTCAGATTCAGCCGGGTACTGCTCAGCAAAAGCGTACCGGCTTATCCACTTAAGCCGCGTATTATATACAGATAGCCCCATCAAACAATGCATGTGCAGAATTTGCGGATGCTGAAACGGTTGCACTTTGTATTATTGAGGCTTTTCGAGTACGCAGAAATACTCAGGCATGGAAGAAAAGTACTCTTTGAGGGTATAAAATGCTTTACGCGGAATTCTCTTGTTGATGCCGTTTTCAAGCTCCTCGCTGATACCGACAATACCAAACCACTCTTCGTTCATATTGAGCTGGTTTTTTGCCCTATTATCAAAGGTATAGGCGCCTTGCGACCAGCCTGCTTCCTTATTGTGGTTACTCCAGTCTTCGCTATACCCTTCGTTATGCTTCCACCATTCATCGGTCCACTCGAAAATTACGCCACCGATGGCATTACCTTGTTTATTGCCGGAACAGATCGTATTGCGATATAAATCTTTCCACTGCGACAATACGTACTCCGCCTGGGATGCCTCGTCCTCGTTTTCTCGAAATGCGTCATACGCGTCACAGCCAAACTCGGAAATCAAAATTGGTTTGTCAAAAAGCGTACGTATACTCTCAAACACATTTGAGAAATTTTTTCCGCGGTAAAAAATAATAGCGAGCACATCGACATTGACGCAGATATCTGAAGCGACGCGCAAAAAATTAATCTCGCCGGAACCCAACGCCACCGGATGCAGCGGATCGACCGTTTTGATATTCCCCGCAAGTTCGTTAACAAAAGAGTAATAAATTTCGGCACGGCGGCGTGCGCGCTTAGCCGGAACAAGTTTCTCTATATCCGGTGAGGTCCAAAAACGTGATTTTCCGGAAAACGAATAATCATTCTCGTTGCCCAGTACCCATAAAAGAAGACCTTTTTCTTGCTTTAATGCCTCGACGATTCCTAAGACACGCGCGCTCGTTTTGGCGCAAAACGCCTCATTGGCATAATTAGCCGGTGGATCGTCCCAAAGGCCAAGCCAATCGCTTACAATCGAATAGATACCATACTTCTCGTACATTTCGCGAATAAAAATGCGGGCATTCTCAACATTGGTGCCTACCGAATAAAGACGAACACAATTAATCCCCATCTCTTTCATAAGCTTCCCGTCAGAAAGCCACGGTTTGGCGGGATCGGCGAGAAAATCATAATCATAGCCCTTTCCAATGGGAACCGGGTTATAACTTACCGCTTTAATGAGAAAAGGTTTTCCATCAACGTAGAATGCATAGCCGTTAATGCAGGTGGAAACCGACGTAAGCTCAATTGCGCGGTCAGCAGCCATTGCGGTGCAGGCCGCAACCGCCATCACTACAAAAATTACAATTGTTTTTATGCTCTTCATGATCTTGAGGAATAAGGGGCAAACTCTCGTGAGAGCTTGCCCCTTATGTAATGTTACGTGCTATTCTTTTTCAAACTTGATGTCGTCAAGATAGAACAGGATGCCCGCAGGATCATTAACTTCTAAGTTTGTTGCCCAGCAGAAACCTCCAATAATATAGGAAAGATCTTTGCCGCGCAAATCAATTTCGTATTTCTTCCAATCCTTTGTCAGCTGCACCGAAACGATACTGGCGCTGTCTGAATCGGGGTAATCACCGTTGGTAATGCCGCCGACCTTAAACTCATTAATAATTTCTCCGCCCTTATCGCCGCGCGCCCAAAAGGTAAGCTTTATCGCACCCTGCAGATTAAAACCTTTCTTAGGCACCGTCCCCCAGTTATTAGCCGGGTTCTGCCAGTAAATGCCGGCCCATTTGTTCCCCGAGATATCCTTGTATTCGATTCGAATACACGTGTCCCCGCTGAAAGGGAGATTCTTCCATGCCTGATCAAGTTTAATATCTTTGCCGGTCGCGGCATTAGGCATCCAGCCGCTGGGAATATAGTGATTATCAAGAGACCCTGCGTCAGCGTACACATAGAAAGGAAAATTCGTGGCCGCTTCTTCCTTCTTTAACGTTGCATCATACGTATAATAAACATCATCAAGATAGACAACCTGTTCTCCCCCTGCCTGGTCGGCGTTAAAAATGAGGCACAGGCCGCCATTGATGTAGGAAAGGTCTTTATCTACCAAATTTACAGAATACTCCTGCCAATCTTTCGTTACGCGGATCGGACCAGACTCAACGCTGGCAGTATCCGCAAAAGGAACCTTGTCACCGTTGGCGGCATTATTGGTGATCCCGCCGACTTTAACGACGGTAATAACTTCTCCGCCCTTATCGCCGCGCGCTTTAAAAACAAGCTTGTTCAAACCGCTTAAGTCAAATCCGGTATCCTTCGTCCCCCAGTTATTCTGAGACGATTGCCAGTAAATACCCGCCCAGCCTTGACCTTGTGATTTTTTGGCTGTGTAAGTAACTTTCATGGCGGTATTTCCGGCAGACGTTCCTTCTGCTTGATCACTGAACTTTAAATCACCATAATCACCCATCCAGCCACTCGGGATGTAATGATTATCCGCAGCATTTTTATCGGTAAAAACATTGAAACGCTTTGCTTCCGCTGCGTATGCGCCCGACCCAAACAGGACGGCCAACGAGAACACGACGAATGCCACGAAACCTGCACCTAATCTTTTACCCATTGTATTCCTCCTTTGTTTGACCTGACTCTGTGAAAAAAAATTTCCTATAATATTCATATTCACCCGCGTACGGTCACCTCCTCACTAAAAATTAGACGCTCCAAACAAGCACACTGTCGACACGAATATGTTACTTTTTCCATAAATCTTTATAGGTAAAATACACTTCCTTTAAACGACGCAAGAAGGGTGAGCTCTTACCGTCTCCCTGTCCGCAGACGCCAAGCCATTCTTCATGCATATATCCGTCTAAAAATGGGCCCGTAAAGATCCCTTGCCGGTCATGGTGAGCCGGCTCATAGGCCTTCCACCACTCATCGAGCCACTCAAACACAAATCCACCCAAGGCATTGCCTGCGCCGTATCCAGCAGCGTTACATACGATATCGTTCCAGCAACCCTTGTGATACTCTGCCTGAAAATGTTCTGCTTCCTGTTCGCTGTAACCTTTAGCACACGAGGGGGTGCCGTATTCGGTAATCATCCCCGGTCGGTCGGCCGTACGCGCAAGTTCATCCCAGAAATCAAGAAACCCGTATTTCCCACGGTACGCGTTAGCTCCAAAAATATCAATATCAGGAGCGTTCTTGGCAAACACATCAAGAAATAACACATCGCCTGAGGCAATAGCGACCGGGCGCTTCTGGGGATCAAGCGATTTTATCAAAAGAGCAGCTTCATTTGCAAACGTAAAGAAACTTTCGGGATCTTTATCGGCATTACAGGCGACCCCGTAAACATTCTCATTGCCTAAAATCCAAAACAACACTCCCGGCTCATCCTTGAACTCTTCCACCATCTGCCGCACGCTCTCAAGCATGTTCTTTCGTTGCACTGGATCGCTGTAGATGGTCCCGGGATTCCATTCGGCTTTACTTCCCAGGGCATATTTACCTAGAAAGTCGCCTATTATGGTATATATACCATATTTTTGGTGCATTTGTCCAACTAACGCCTTATTTATTTTAAAAGGCTGGTGGTACATACGAACGGCATTAACCCCCATATCTTTCATCAAGGCAAAATCACCTATCGCCGGTTCGTCAGAATCCTTGATATTGTTGGCGTTTTTATCGACCCACGCTTCAAAGGGAGCATCGACTAACCCGTTATTATTTAAATCCTGGGTCGACCAATTCTGCATAGTTCCCTTATCCGGCGACTCGCCAACCTTTGTGGGGCCATACGTAACACCCTTGATCATAAAAGGTTTCCCTTCAAGAAGGAGTTGCCAATCCCCACTCGCGTATTTGACAAGCTTAACGCGGCTGCCTCCCCGTTCTGCTACAACCGCTCCGGGCTTGCGCTTCTTGGCGCAACAAATATCGCCGCTTAAGGAGATTTGGCTAAACAAGGAAACTTTAACCAATTTCCCGGGATTCACAATGAATGAATCATTACGCACATCATTGTCATATCCGTTGACCACGTTAAGCGATGCTCCCTGGAGCTTAAGACCCAGCTGGGGATTCTCTTTCAAAAGATACTTGATCCGGTAAAGCGCTGCTTTTGCCACATACCAGGGAGTATTCCAGTATGTTTTACTGTAAACATGCGGAAAATGCACCAGGATCGCGTAGTAGGCTTTAATTGCCTGTTTCGTATAGCCGCTACGCTCCAAGATATCCGCGATATAAAACAAGCGCACCCCATCAGGCTCACTCGCCACATTCCATTTATAGAAGGCAGTTTTTAGATCTCGGCCATTTAAAACTTTCCAATGATCGATACCGGAAAGTTGTTTCTTTACGTTTACAAAGTCAGGATCAAATTTAATCGATGCGGTATTCGGATAGATCCCCTCTCCGACTGCCTTAGAGAGCCCGATAGGATCTTTGACAATATATTTATACGCTTTCGTTCCCACGCCGGTAAACTCTCCATATTTTTTGTAATCAACGGGAAACTCGCTGCCTTCGTCATAGAGCGAAACTTTAATTTCGGGATCTACAGTGCTCCATGCTTCCTCAAGCAACTGCTTGCCTTTTATCTTATCAATCGTTTTTTGAGCCACATCTCCTACCTGCCAATATGTGCCGCGGGAGGAATCAAACTCCTGGGCATAGGGATATTTGATGACAATCTGACTCAATACTTTTACTGCTTCTTCGCCGTTTCCGCCTTCGTAGAGGGCTTCGCCCTTAATAAAATAGCATACTGCCACCTTGTTCATTACCAGGTATTTACTTTCTTCGCTTGCGGGAGGAAAATCTTTAAGGCTTAGGGCCTGCGAGTCAGCCTGAGCGGAAAACTTAGTTATGCATTCGTCGCAAATCGTATAGAGTTTCGGAGGGTTATTCTGCGAGGCCCAGGCGTTTTTGACGTATTCGGAAACATCATTCTCGGCATAACAGATTGCAGATGACAAATTGCAGATGGCAGAAAAAACAAAAACTAAAATGAAAAATAATGTTCTTTTTCCGTGGACCGTCCCCTTCGGGGAGGCTTGCGCACTAGACTGTCCCCTTCGGGGAGGCTTGCGCACTCGACTGTGGACCGTCTTCCTCATCCCACCACCGCCCCTGCGGTCAACCCCTTGATGATCTGCTTTTGCATCTTTAGATACAACGCGATGATCGGAACCGCGGCAACCGTGAGTGACGCCATCAGCAGCGTGTGTTGAATAATATTGCGGTTGTAAAACTCCATGAGCCCGACCTGAAGCGGCATAAGTTTATCGTCCGTAAACATCAGGGATGCAAGCACGAATTCGTTCCAAACCGTAAGCGCATTAAAGATAATAACTACCGCCAATGCAGGAGCAACCAGGGGAAGCGCAACATTCCACCAAATTTGCAATCGGCTACAGCCGTCAATACGCGCGGCATCCTCTAAATCGTGAGGCAACTGGTCAAAAAAAGTTTTAAGAAGGTAAATGCTCAAGGAAAGCCCCATGTTGGTCATTGCCAACACGTAGCCGGTTCTATTCACAAGATGCAATTTGTTAAGTAAAATATACACTGGCACAAATCCCGCCGGGAGCGGTATCGCCATAGCCGCAAGAAACATAAAAAATATAGCATTTTTACCCGGGAAGTGCAACCGCGAAAACCCGTACGCAGCCAAGGAGGCAATAATCACAATAAGGGCAACGGTAATAAAGGTATAGAGAACGCTATTGAAAAAGTTATAGCCAAGATTACCCTCAAAGAGAGCGGTTTTATAATTCTCAAGGTTAAAACCCGAAGCAAGCTTTAAGCCTGAATCCTGGCGGAATTCCGCCTCAGGCTTAAACGAAGCATTAACCATCCAGAGTAGCGGAAAGATACAACTTACTGCCACGCTTAAGAGAAAAATGTGCACGCACAACAGTAGTATGATTTTCTTAAGTTGGTAATACACCCCAGCGTCTCCTAATTTCTTTGGAAATAAAATTAATAAGCCGTGAAACAAAAATAAGTATTATCCCCAGAATAACTCCCTCGGCGCACGCAAGACCTACCTGATTACCCCGAAGATGGTTATAGATACGCATCGTGGGAACTTCCGTAAGCCCCCCTGCACCCCTGGTTAACGCAAGGATCATGGCGAACGCCTGCATCGTGCCCAGAATCGTCAACACGATAACCATTGCAACAACCGGCATCAACAACGGGAGCGTTACCCGGTTAAACGTCTGCCAGGCATTGGCGCCGTCGATACGCGCTGCTTCATACAGTTGTTCGGGAACCGTCTGTAAACCCGCCAAAAAGATTACAAATGCCCAGCCAAAACCTTTCCAGGAATGCACCAGGGCAGTCGTCAGGAGCACGCTATTATTACCAAGCCAGTCGCGGGCTATGAAACCCAAACCCATTCTGGTGAGTCCTTTATTAAGAATCCCGGGGTCAGAAATAAGCATTTCCCGCATAAGAAGACCGATGATAATTTCCGAAAGCACCGGTAGAATAAAAAAGATAATACGATAAATTTTCCCTGTCCGCGTCGCCTTATCAACAGCCATGGCAAGGCTAAAGGCAAGGATATTCTGAAAACTAAGCGCCCAGAAGGTGATGAACCCGGCGTTGTACACCGAGCGCCACCAGGCTTTATCATACAAAAGCACATCCTGAAAGTTTGCCCAACCGACAAACTCCAAAGATGAGATGGCATCTCCCCGATGAAAACTTAATATAAAGGTATAAAAGAAGGGGTAGAGATAAAAAATAGAAAAGATTGCCAGCGCCGGAAGTATGAAAGAAAAGTTTTTTGCCTTCTCAACTGCCGATCCGGTCATTTTCATCGCCTCATTACCCGCTGTTTTGTCTCTTGCATATCACGCACGACTTCTTCGGGGGTTTTAACGCCCATCACAATTTGTTGCAAGCCTGTATTCATAACTTCAAGAACCAACGAATCCTCGTTGTAAGGCCAAAGATTCGGATGGGTAAGCTGGGTTAACGAAACCGCAAGAGTTTTGAGCACTCCGGTAAGCTCTTTTTCGCAACCTTTGATTGACGGAAGGTTGTTGGTTTCCTTAATAAGAAACACCTGTTGCTCCCGGGCGGTAAGCCAGCGTAAAAATTTTACGGCCTCCGGGGCATTGGCAGACTTCGCGTTAACCATGAATGAAGAGCCTGCGCCGCCCCAAACCTTAACGGGAAATTTACTGGACGCCCGCGGAAGAATAAAGAAATCATAATCAAGCTCTGGCCCGAGCTGCTTATAGACGTTCACCGCCCAACTTCCATTAAACGAAAATCCGGACTTGCCCTTAGAAAAAGCGTCTTCGGATTCCTTGTTAATCATCGTGGTAATATTCGGCGCAAGTATACCTGCCTGCCGAAGTTGTGCAAAGAGCGAAAAAACAGTTATCCAGTCACTGTCGGTGTACGGGACTTCCCCTTTGAGCGTCTTTATAAACTTATCCTGCCCCATCACATTAAATGCCCATTCAGTAGCAAGACAATTAAGTAGCCACCCCTCTCCCCAGCCGCAGATAAAACCGTTTTTCCCGGTCTTTGCTTTGATCGTTTTCGCATAGCTGATGAACTCATCAAGCGTGACGGGCGGTCGTGCAGGGTCAAGGCCTGCCTGGCGGAAAATCTCTTTATTGTAAATAAATTGAATAATCGTCGTGTCAATCGGAACACCGTAGGCACCCGGCCCAATCCCATAGGCATTCGCTTCGCTAAAAACAGTCACATCGAGAGCCTGAGGGTAGAAACTGTTCTGCCAGGCGCGGTTATCCGCTGTCATAAACGGACTCAAATCAAGAATATGCCCTGCTTTAATGAAAGATGCGATGGTTTTTTTCTCGCCTAAAATTCCAAATACATCGGGAAGATTGCCGGCGCGTGCGGCAGCAATAACTTTCTGAGCATAGATATCCGGAGGCGAAAAAAGCTTAAATTCTACGGTAATACCGGTCTCATTGGTATATTGTCGGGCAAGCGCGTCAAAAGCGGATTTACGATCATTCATCCAATGCCAGATGACGATTTTTCTTTTTGCGGCGCTTGATGCATTCGATGACTGCTGGCCCGAACACCCTCCGACAAGAAAAAGGGCAATTAAGAAGAATCGAGCAAAGCGCGAAACAAAACCCATACTATCCTCCTTGCGCAGCAGGCGCACACCGGCCGTTCTAACGTAGAAGCGTACACCAACGCAATACCCATAAGCGCCGGGTGCGATTCGGCCGGGTGTCATGAAAAGATAATTAATTTAGCATAATTTTATTGAGATTGCAAATATTTATTAAAAAATTGCAGTTGCATTTTTTACCCGGATACCCTGACGGGTAGTGCAACAGCACATCCTGTTGGATAGGCTGCGCACGGGCCGCCCCTTAAATTT
>JBDRAN010000004.1:0-21690 GCA_043823745.1 Candidatus Omnitrophota bacterium
TCGAAGCAGCGGCGATCGAGATGCCGGCGATACCCGCGCAGGCAACGCCTGCGTTTACGCCGATAGCCCGCACTCTGGAAGTGCAGCGTCAGAGCGCGTTGCCGGCATTCAGGCAAAAACCGTTAGTCGAGCCGGCCCCTCTGAAGGCTACAGGGAGTTTAGCGGATCGAAAAAAACTTCCTACTTATAACAACATCCTCTTTGCCGATAGCCTTTTACTGAAGAATTTTAATTCCGACATTCATAAAACACACGAGCAATTTGAAACCGGGGAAAAATATTTTCACTCGCCGGCTCTTACGTCAAATTCATTGATTCAAAAACCCCTCAGACTCTTGCCGAATCAGGCACCAATACAGCTCTTACAAAATAGAATAATCATCCCAGCTACGCAAGTCCTCACTCTTAGAGACATATGGCGTCAGAATACTTTGTCGATACAATCAGGATTGCTTTTAGAAAATAAGAATCAATCAATTATGCCGTCCACACTTCAGGAAATTACCCAGAAAGTACCTTTAAAATATTCTCTGGTAACATTCACCCAGCCTGAGACCATCATAGAGAAAATCGTAATGCTCAGCCAGCAAATCAAGGAGAAAAAACGCCTTGTAGGCACACGACGCATACTGAAAACAACAACCGCGGGCGCGCGCCGTGCACCACGCACAGCCATTATTATCGCCCCGATTCCTATGTATATCGAATCGCACAATCAAACGGAATCTGCACACATTCTACCCTTGCCTATCGAAGAAAATCCTCTTTTACTTCGCAAAATGTTTACACAGATCTGCCTTGAACCTGCGTTTACCCGCATAAACAGAAAGATACTCAGTGGTTTAATTAGAAGAGAAGCTACCGACGCGACGACAGAAACCACGGGATGGCTACGAATGATAGAAGCAATTATCCTAAAAGATAGGTATGGGGCAGGATTACGTTAAAAGAAAACATCCTACACTACAAAGATCGGGATGTCTTAATTTGAGAAGGTTAGAGGAAAATTGCACGGATTGTTTTAGAGAGAACCCAGCATAGAACGTTTAGAAACTCTTAACCTGTAATCGGTTTTAAATCAGTATAATCAGGTATAATCGTAATAAATTATACCTGAAGATTGTACCAGGAGCAATAATGACGAAGGCTCGAAGATTCCTGAAAATCTTTAAAAAACGCTAAACGATTAATTTCCTACTTGGTTGAGGCCCTGGAAAACACCTTCCTGGGTGAAACGGATAATGATGGGGCCGGCCACGATAATGAGGATTACCGGCAAAATGCAGAAAATAAGCGGAATAAGCATCTTTAAGGGTGCCTTCATAGCTTGGCGTTCGCCGCGATGAAAACGCCGCATTCTCGTATCCTCAGATAGAATTTTAAACGCCTCTTCAACCGGCGTACCCATCCTGTCTGCCTGCACGAGAGTCCTGACAAACGAGGTTACATCCGGGATATTCAGCCGCTTTGACATATCACGCAAAGCTTCAACGCGGGGTTTACCGACATTTATCTCCTTTAGCACCACCAGAAGCTCTTCAATCATAGGATTAATTTTGACTTTATCAACCACCCAGCGCACCGCAGCCATAAAGTCAAGGCCGGCGCCAACGCAAAGCCCCAGGAGATCGATAGTTTCAGGCAGAATACGTACAATAGAATATTTCCTCTTCTTTACCCGGGAACGAAGAATTAAATCAGGCAACACCAACCCGAATAAAGTAACGCCAACAAGAATCCAAACATTGCGCACACCGAACACTACAAACGCAAGCCCAAACGCAAGCGCCGCAAGCAAAACCTTACCGCTAACAAACTCCTCGGCTGTCACCTTCCACTTCGCAAGGTATATTTTGTTACGCAATGCTTGTTCTGCACGAAAAACCTTTAAAAAGTATTTATTCAGCGGGCTGAGAGGTTTTAAGATTGAAGAAAACGCCGAGGTTTCTTCTTTAACTTGCTTGCCAAAGACCGACATGGTCGACGCCGGCGGTGGCAGGAGCGCGATAAAGAACCAAATGCTTCCGGCAGCCAAGAGGATAATCGCGAAAATAAATAATCCTGTCATTATATCTCGACCTTTCCAAATATAAAAATAAGAATGATCCCCAGTATTTGCAAGATAATCGCGATAATTAACATAAGCCGCCCAATTTCATTGTTCCACATGATGTCAAAATGATCGGGACGAATTTTGCGGACGACAAAGAAGAAAACCGGCCCCAAAAGAGAAATGATAATTGATTGCAAACGCGCCTGTAAGGTTAAAGTCGAAACGAGCTCTTTAAGCTTAATCCTGTCTCGGATAGTCTCGACCAAGCGTGAGAAAACTTTTGTTAAATCGCCGCCGGTCTCGCGTGCGACCAAGATTGCGCTGGACACCAACGTCATTTCTTCTGAAGGCATCCTCTTGTCAAGCCTCATAAGCGCTTCCTCAAGGGGCACGCCGACTTTAATCTCGCGGTTTAAAAGCCCAACTTCCTGGCTCAACGGCGGGGACATCTCCTCTGCCAAGACCTCTAATGATTGCACCAGAGTAAGGCCTCCCTTAAGACAGCTATTCATAATCATCAGGCCATCAACAAGTTGCACGATAAATGTTTTCCGACGACGGCGATCGAGGATATTAACGATCCACAGTGGGATAATTGCCCCGATAATCAGAAAAATAAGCGTGGGGATGAAGTTACGGGTAATAATATAGGCAAGAGAAGCAAGCGAAACCGGGATAACAATATACAGATATACAAGTATCTTCCGTTTGAAGAAAATAAACATTTCTTCAAACTGGCCTGCTGTTTTATCTGCTTTTTTCTTTTGTATTTCATCCCACCGCTTCAATAACTGGCCCACGACAAAAAAGCCGACCCAGCCGGCGGCAAGAATCAGCAAACCGTAGCCCAAAATCGTTAGAGAAGGGTTTATCTGAGGGATAGAAGAATCCATAATATTATAGCATCATAGAATCGCAAAAGATCACACTCCTGTTATATTGTAAACTACCCTATTGGCTTTGTAAAGGAAAAATCAGCGGTTGGAGCTTAACGGAGGGTAAAAAAGTAAAAGTAGAGAGCAGGGGACAACGAAAGGCAGTTGAAAATGCCTTTGTTGCTTCTAACGCTCTCTACTTTTACATAAAGGGAGCCACACCTAAAAAACGTTACTGCGCCCTAACAGGGCCAGCCTCATGGGCATGAATATAATAGGTAGCAACGCCTTCATCAACAGCCTTGACAAAATGCATTAAAATCATCTGGTTGCCGCGGGTAAAGAAAAATGTATTTTGCTCGGGATTTTTTTTCTCGGGAGTGGCCTGGACTTCCTGAAAACCTTCGTTGGCAAACATAGTCCTGTAAAATGAAAGTATTTCTCTTTTGGAACTGGTGGAGCGAAATTTAAACTTAAAGATCGAAAAGCCTGTCTGATTCTCCTGCTTTTCCTCAATAAGCTCTGTTGAGGGCGGCACCAGATTAAGCGGTATCGGCTTCGCGGTAGCATTGCCAAGATACCCCAATATCCCAACCACTACGAGCAAAATACCAACACACCCTCTTAATCGGCTCATATCATCTCCCCTTTGCCCGCCTATATAAGATGATTAATCCAGCTGCTCGCCGCCGCCGATGCCATCGCCTGCTTGCTTATACACGCCCTGGACTTTCTGCTGAATATAGCGTGACATAACAAGCAGTGCTACAGCCACAAAAGCGATGAGCGAAGCATACACCAAAATTGCCTGAGACCTATTTTTTTTCATCATAGAAATAGTAGATACAAATTGCTGTTGTGCCATGCTCGGCCATAAAGCTCATATCAAACAGCGTTCCCACTGCTTTAGCGAGAATATCATCGAATTTATAAATCGCAATAGTGCAACTTTTTTTCCCTTGAGTAAACGTCAATGTTCTACCTTTTACCGACAAAGGCGGCACCAATTGCGCAAACCCGGTAGCCTCCAAACTAGGGATCGCTTTCGTGAAAGGATCGATGATAAGAACCCACTGCGAGAAAGCGTACATTCCTTCATTGACGACATTACCTTTTAAGTTCCAACCAAATTTTGACATATTTGATAGATAATAATCGCTTACCGCGTACACATCGCTATGGGTAAGATACGCGATCCCAATCATCGGGGCATAGAAAGTATTGTATACGAATTCAGTAACATTTGGTGGTACCGGCATAAAATCAAGTTGGCGGGGAGGCTTAAAAGTCTGTCGAAGTACCACTATCTTTTTTGGCTCAGCGATCACCGTGTTATAAAACACTTTGCCTTGTTCTGAGGAAGGCAGCATAATAAGCGTAAAAGTAATAATTCCCTCCTTTACATAGATGAGCGTTTCTTTATAGAGATATTCATTGCCCTCAGGAGGATTAAATTTTTTCCATCCGCGCGTAGACAATTCCAGTTCGTAAAAACCCATGATCTCATCACGGGAAAGCCCTGAACGATATTGAGAAACAGTAAGCTTCTCCGTAGGGGTGCTCGTTTCCTGACTCTTAGAAACTGCTTCGGTCTGCGCGGGCAACGGAATATCAATTGATGCCACGACTGAACCAAGAAACAGAAATGATACCGCGACAAAGCTTGCCGCATGCACCCACTGCACCCTCAAGAAATGTTTCGTCACCGTCATCGCACCTTCACTCAAAATATTCCACATTAATTAAAATATTCCCATATTTTTCAAGATACGTAGGATCGATAATCTTTTCTTCCCGTAAATATTCCGACGGATCCTGAAATTGATTAATATTGATAATGCATTTTTTGTTTTGCGCCTTTTCAAAGATGAGCGTTACGCCCTTAACGGTTGCTTCAACCCCCGGAAAAATATCTTGAGCATCCATGGAATAACGCTTGCCACCAACCACATACACCAAATCATTCCCTTCAATGGTAATATCGATATCGCCGAGGACCTTTTTGGGTATCCGTTTTAGGCTTTCCCTAAGATCCAAACCTGCCGATAAAGCATTGTAAAGATTATGCTTACCTTCACGGGGATATGTTCCAACAAGCTGCCATTGAAAACCGGCCATTTCGCGTTGATAAAAACTAATGATACTATCGACGTTGCCTTTTACTAAGTATGACACCCCTAAATGTGTTGGGATTGCTTTCTGAAGTGGCCATAACTGCGTGGCATCTTTAACCACCGGAACAAAGCTCAATTTTTGCGGTTGAGCGGGGCTCGTGCGCCCTAAGGTTATTGCATATTTCATGGCAGTTTCATTAAGCAAATAATACGTAGTGTCCTTTGCCTCGCTGTAGTAATAAATATTCAGAAAAACTGTTTTTAAATTCCCACGGGTAAAAGTAGTTATGAGGTTAAGTTGACCAGGGATTGTATAGTTATTTTTTCGGGGGTTTACATCAACAACTTTTTTCTCTTTGAAGCCTTGGGACAGAAAGAAATCACGATAAAAAGAAATGATTTCTTCTGATGAAAGTCTCGAGCTATACCGTCGATGAGTAATAATAGCTATTTCATTATTAACAGTTTTTTGCCCAATTAACTCAGTGCCGTAAGGCACCTCAGGCTCTAAAGCTTGTCCAAGCAGATTTTCTTGAGCCTGCAAGGCAATAAAAGGTACTGCCACCAAGTATAATAGTAAGAATAACCTCATTAATCGCATTGATATATTTAGAAAGCGCTAATAAGTCCACACTCAAAATAGGGGTCAGCATCCTGGCGGTCTTGACTACGAATGTGACCGCGTTGATTATAGTTAAAACTCGCCATAGCGCTTGACACCACCGGCGGATAAAACGTAGGTACATCGACATCACCACGCATGCCTTTTACCGGGCCACCCATATGAAATTGAAAATTTGCGGAATAAACCATTTGGGAATTATAAATATCATTAATACCCTTAATGCTTTCATCGGCGCTTTGCATTTTTACATTCTTCATAACGTTATCCCGAGACGACATTCGTCCTTCGGCGTAATCTTGACCATTCCCATTGGCGGCGTTTCCTGAAGCCCTCCCAGATTCTGTATCCGCCCAGCCTGCAGGCGCATGAACGGTCATATCAAGCGAAGGCTGCGCAATACCTAAAATATGATGAGCAATCCCAGCGCTGGCTTCCCCCTGCCCGCTTTGGGCGTTACCAGTACCTTCAGCCGCCTTAGCGTTTGATTGTGAGCGTGTATCTTGTGCTGTCTCAACATTCCAATTGTCTGCGGGCTGAATCTCAATAATTGCTGTTACTACATGCGCCCGAAATGCACCATCGACCCAGAAAAAGGTTTTTGGTTCTCCATTCTGCACGGTACTAGGGGTAATTTGTTTTAAAAATTCCTCATAGCGTTTAGAATTAATTTTCGCTCCCGCAACCTTAAGATGGGTTCCGCTATTATAAAAGTTGTACAGATACCCCATGGCAAGCGCATTATCGTAATAATTATTCTGCGTTCCGCTTTCACCGTCCATCGCATCTTTGGTTGCCGCGGTATTATCCGCTGTTGCTTGATCATTCTCACCATCGACTCTCAGTTGCTCGGCAAAGTCCTCCTCATGTACTTGATTACCATCCAACACTTGTTGCGCCCCTTTTATGGCAGCGGGGGAAGGCTTGCCCGAATTATGTTGGAATGCACCTGTGTTCGTATTCGTTTGCGTTGATTGATGGGCTTGTTGCGCCTGCACTGCTTGCGATGGTACTTGACTTTGTCCTTGAGGGGCGGAGCTTTTCTTTCCAGCACGAATTATATCATCCTTATGACCCTTTGTTTCACCTTGATTCCTATCAGCAACATGATTAAAACCAGTGGCCATAACGGAGCAAGCAGCTAAAGCGCCGGCGTCAGCGGAATTAGAAGCATTGGTCTTATCCCGGGCAATTTTTCCGATATTGACTGTTGCAAAGGCAACGACAATAAGGAGAGCAACGATGGAAAGGAAAAACACCGTAACCTGGCTTTTATGATCTCTGAAAGGACTTTGCCTCCTCATGGAAAACCTCCCCATAATCAATTTTTAGAACCCGGCTGCCACGTATGTCGGCCACAGAGCCCCCTTACCATCGCCGCTTGCGCCGGTAAACGTATTTGCCCCTCTTTCAGTCACAGACCTTCCCATGGGAGTGCCTGCCATAATACGGCTTAACTCATAGGTGATCTGCCGTATGGGTATCTGGGCATTGCCGATAGCCGCAATAGCGATAATTGCCCCTAACAGCATCATCCCCGCGATATAGGCAAGGGTTGATTCTAAAAGACTTTGCGTTTTTTTATTTTTCATCAGTCTCCTCCTGAATACGTCCCGCCGCCGCCGCTTGCTCTGCCTTGTACATATTTCTTTTTATTAATCTCATAGATCATCACTTCACCGGTTCCGCCCGCAAGCGTAGAAGTAATGCGATTATTATCGGTATTAACCGTCAAAGTTTTTCCTGTTGTTGTAATATAGTACGTTTCGATTGAACCGCCCTGGCCGGGACCAAGATTATATATAATAGGCAATCCTCTGATACTATTGACATCATTTACCTTAACGTATGTTGTATCTTGCGGGTCATTACTCTCGCCGCCTTCTTCTACATTCGGTATGGCCCACAAAACATATCCCGCGCCGCTTGAAGTGATCTTTTGGCCGACAACCGGATCTTGCACGTTTGCCCCGCGGCGATCGTCCCACGTTCCATATGCTACCGCCTTGTTACTGTCATGGGATGCTTTAAGGGCCCTGCGAAACGCTTCCATAAGATAATATTGATCATTATTCATTTTAACGATGTAGGTTACGACAATACCAAAGGCTGTTAAAAGAATCGGGCCTAAAATAGCCATTTCAAGCATAGCCTGTGTTTTTCTTTTCTTCAACATACACATCAACATAGCCTTCCTCGCTTAGTAGCCGCCAACTTCATATACCCCTTGCTCTTCACTCGGCTCATCGTTAGACTGACTAGGATTATCCGGTTTTGGAGCCGGCTGAGCCGCATCCTGCACGTGCAAACCCGCCTGCTTATGCATCATGGGCGAATACCCTTGAAACGACGGTACCGGCGCAGTCAAAACAACACTCCCCATATCAGCGTTTGCTTGCGTAACAATCTCTCCACCGGGAATTTCCCGGCGCTGGTAATCACTGTTTGAGGTTATGATGGAGAGGCTTTCGCCATTCCACTCAAGCCCGTGCCCATGACCGATGTATTGATCGCTTTCTTTCTTTATCTTCATCTGAACCGTACGTTTAAGTTCAGTAAACATCCCGTACACCGCGCCCGCAACAATCATTAAAACAACACTATATTCAACAAGCGCGTTCGCCTTGCGCCTAAACCCAGAAAATGCATTGGTATTTTCTGCCCGTAGGGCCGCCGCCAAAATTTCCACAGGAAATTTTGGATAACGGTGGGGTATACCAAAAAAATGCTCCATACCAAATGACCCGCTGTGATTTATGCCTAACGAAATACAGCGCCAGCGGTTATGAAACTTCTTGACTAGCCAGCAGGGTATCTTGTGGACTATCAACTGCATTTTTTTGGTAAAAAAGATTGTTATTTTTTTACTCATACCTTTATTATTCTTGTGCCGCTTCCTGCAAAGCCTCTATATCAATCGTGGTGCTGCCGGTCAACGGAACTCCGGCTTCGTTATTTTCCAGATTCGCTTGTATAATCTCTACAGAAGTCTGATTATGTAAATCCGCTGTTGTGGCCTCTGAAGAGCTGGCAGCTGTCGTGTTTACCCCATCCATAAGGACCTCTTGGTTACCCTCTCTCTCCGAAGAAGGGTCACCCACATTGGTCATATCCGGAGCAAAGCCTGAGCCGTTAATCGCATCTTTAAAGGCGCCAACATCCCCAAGAATTTCAGTATTGTTTAGTGCCGGATCCTGTACTACAGCTACCCCCTGAACGTGATAGAGTGTGCTCGTAACGGTATTTGCGGTATTAATCGCAAAGCCGCGCTTACCTTCATAACTAAACGTACCCGTACGCATACGCATCTGGCCCGAAACATCGCCTCCGTAACCAAGGCCCGGACTGTTTGTGCCGGGTAGTGTTGGACTTCCGGGGCTCCCGGGCTTACCTCCGAGGCCGCTTTTACCGGGCAAATGCTCACCTCCTAAAGGGTCAACAGCCTCTTTTAAACGCCCCTGAAAGGCGCGTATCACATAGTTCTGGGTTGTCAGGATCGCGCCGACAACGATCGCGATGAGCAACGCATACTCAAGCATTGACTGCGCAGGACGCCACCGCATCGTGCCACTAACTTTACGTTTCTTTATAATCATAACTCTCTTTACATTAACTGCCATTTTTAGGGACCAGTACCGCATCCAATGAATAATATTTTTTTACTGCTCGGGAATTGTAGCCACCACGCGCCCAGGTAATCGTAGTCGGATGCCCCCATCCGGGAAGCTCAAGCTCGATAATGCGACTGTTCCCATGAAAGTTTTCGGTACTATTCATAAGCCCCGGCGCATAGGGCGTCCCGGTATAATCAGCCCAGGTCTGAAGCTGCCCCTGCGCGCCGCGCTTTAAGTATGCCTGCGTCGCAAGCAACACCATTACCGCAACGGCGATAAATAGGCCGTACTCCAGAAAAGACTGTCCATTTCGAAACCTCCGATCAAGTCCGCGTAAAACAACCTCTTTCATGGCGATACCATTTCCACGATACCATGGGAAAACTTATTTCGCCCATTCCTCCGCAGTTATATTATCTAATTCTCGTACTGACTTCTGCCACTGAGCGCCACCGGTAACATTGGTTATTGTCGTTCCGTTCGCACCCTTTGAGGTACTTTCAACAATCTGCGTAGCATTCGCTGTCATGCTCTCATTACGATACGTATGGCCGGGCGAGTAAGGGTCGCCGATATTATCAGCCACTGACTGCATCTTACCCATCACGCTTCTCTTTAAGTAATTTTGCATGGTAAGGAGCGCCCCCACCACCACCCCTATCAGAAGCGCATATTCCAATGTGCTCTGTGCTTTCTGTATTTTTAACAACACTGCTGCACCTCCTCTTTATGCGGACTCTTTGCTTCTGTCCGCTTAGCGCGTCTCTGTGCTCGTATAGCTAGAGCCGCTTTCGTCCACGATTGACGTAATGTTTTCGGGGTCGGCATTTGGATCTTCGATTCGATCGCGCTTTGAGTACTGGTTTGTAGTTGTCTTGACTCCAGAACCAGGCTCATACTGGCTGCTGCTACCCAACGAAGCTGTCTCGGTAACCAAATAATTCGTCGCGGCGTCATGAATCCTCGCCTGAATAGCCCTACGCACCTCGTTTTGTATGCCAAGTGCTGCGGCAATAACCAACGAGATGAGTATTGCATACTCTGCTGTTGATTGTCCCTTTCTTACGATCATTTCTTCACCTCCTTTCACTTAGCCATTAACCACCGGCGGTATTGTTACCACCCGCGCCCTTGTTGTAGAGCAACGTCGTCTTCTCCTCAATCATGTCGGCCGATGAATTAAACATCTTTCCAATCGCCGGCTTCACAACATTACTTGCCGCCGCGATTACTGCCGCCGTAATCGCCGCAAGAATAATGATGTATTCAAGGATGCTTTGTCCCTTTACCTGCTTCATCACGATTCACCTCCTTTTTATCGAACTCCCGTAAGCGGATGGCGCAAATCAGCGCGCACCCGCGCTACACGCGCGTTAATAGAACGAAACACATACCCAGTCATCGCCATTAATGAAATGCACACGATAGCGATTAAGACCGCGTAATCAAGAAATGCTTGAGCTTTGTTTTTTATCCTCATGGCGTCCCCTGCCAAGAACTGTCACGAGTTTCCGTGATGCAGCCAACCGGCGGAACATAACTCATGTTGCTTTCCCCTTCATGAAAATAATATGAACCATTGGTCTGATTGCCTGTATAGGGATCGGGAGTTTGGCTCGCATAAATGTTTCCAAGATCTTTAGTCTCTCCGGTAGGGATCGCCTCTAAATCCTGGGTTAAGTTTTCATGAGTAGCGTTTAAACTGTCATCGAGGCCCTTACGCACACGGCTGTTCATGCCGATAGTTCCTGCGATAATCGCGGCCACAATCACTGCCAAGGTGATTATATATTCTAATATGCTCTGCCCCTTCTGCGTAGTGACATTATCGCGAACCATCATTTAACTCCTGGTTAAGGTGACGAATGCGTACCTGGAGACCACGCTGCATATAAAAAACCATTGCCCCAAGCCCAACCGAAATTATCGTAATAAGGGCGGCATATTCAAGAATACTTTGAGCCCTGCGTATCCGCGTAATCATAACAATCTCCTTTGATTTAAGAAGCCTCCTCCTCGAGAGGGGGCCCATAAGGATCATTGCGCCAATCCTCATTCCGCACATAGCCATCTTCGCTTGCGTCGTTCCAGCTTGATTGGTGCGTTTCTGAATCCGCAACAAGATTACTAGGGGTTCTACCGCTAATGTCTGCGTTGGGCGTACCCCAGGTATTATTGACAGCCGCATCTCCGTCATATACCGTCTGCAATTTTACCTCTTCGCTGATTCTATTCTTTGGGTCACGAATGGTTTTACCGACAAGCGTGTCGTTGCCGGTATAGTTGGCGGGCATACCTCGATACGAAAGAACCGAGGCTCTACTCATCGCAAGAAACGTAGCAATCCCTACCATGGCAAATGCCGCACACACGCAGACATATTCCAGTATTGATTGCCCCCTCACCCTACGAATGAATTTTAAAGTATTGAGCCACATAGTAAAAAACCGGGCTACCGATCGTTAGAGACTTTCGGTAGCCCGGCTGTCCAATTAATACAGCTCATAGTATAAAAGCTCATCGCCCATAAAAAATGAACAATGACCTTGTACCCAGAGCTTCCTGGAACCGTGGCTTTGCGTGTTCCGCCTTACACGGAACTTGCCTTTTCGTTGTCTCCCCTTACCCTTAATATATACCATATAGGACTGGATATATCAAGCAAACACAGGGCATTTTCTGAAAACGCTTACAAAGAAAATTATTAACAATTTGCTGCATAATACCCGGCTCATGCTCCAACCACCCAAAGGCGCGATTGACAAAATGTCATGGAAGATTGACTTTTTTGCACATGGTAACGCGACAGGTAGGCTAGAAGTCGCACGCGAACCTGGAGCGTCAAGCAGATAGCGTTTAGCGTGTATTCAGACGGGCGACGAAACGCCCCGCGTCTTACGCCTCACGCTTCCTCTATGCTTGTAATCTGCCCTCCTCCCTGTAAGCTCCTGAGTTAAGGTGTTCTTGGAAACGAACGGGAATCGTGGAATAAGCTTACCCTAAACAAGAAGTGCCCGTTTCCCCTCAATCGAAAAACCGGCGCCGTTAAAAGCTTTTTTCATCGGCACCGGAATCAAGCGGGAGTACAACATGTAAGCGTCCCTGGTGCGACGAACAGAGCCTTCAAGTCCCCCATAGTCAAGAGCGCCGAATTCTTCTTTGGCGAGGGTCGAAAGAAGAACGACAATTTTCGAGAAATCTTCTTTGCTCTCAAAAACCATCTTCTCGGGGATCAACTTTTCCGGATGCCGATCAGGCGTCTCTGTCACAAAAAAACGTTCAATAATTTTCATTTCATCCTTGAATGTATCTTCCATAGAAGGCCACATCGCAAGGTAACGGGAAAGATACGTCTCGTAACGCTCTTTTTTATCGGTAAGCATGCCCCAGGCAGGCAACATCCGCTCACGGCGTTTGAGAAGCACGTTATTTAAAATAATACCGCGTTTTGTTTTCTCCTGGACAAAGCGGGTTGAAACGGCGGTATACATCACGTCTGCGCCGGCCGTACGGATACGCCTGAAACGCTTTGCCTTTTCCAGAAAAAAGATGCCCTTGTTTAATATCTTAGGATAATAGCCGATACAAAACGAAAGCCTTACGCCCGCGCAGGTTTTCCGCTCAATCCGTTGGCCGCGGTCGCCGAGAAACTCTATTGCCTTGATTCCTAAGCCAAGCCCATCGATAAACCGCATAACCGCCGCCGACAGGGAATCGAAACTTTTGGTATACGAGAGCATAAGCAGTTTGCAAGATAGAATGTGTTCGACGCGCGCAAGCGTATGTTGAAACGGCTCAAAAAAATGGTTAATGGTGCAGGGCGCATCCCATAGCGTAGAAAATTTTGCATCGCAATAACCGCTTGTTCCGTCTTCAAAATAAAATTTGACCGTCGACACAAGCCTGGCATTATCCCGCACCTGTTGGCAGTTGATAGCCGGTTTATATTCTTCGATACGCTTTAGAAAATACGAAACCTCGCGCGACGAATACGCATGCAGACCGACGCCACGCAAAAAACTTCCGTCGCGAACAATGCGCTCAAAATCTTCATCGCTTGCGGCGGCACAAGAAACAAGCCGGATTATTCTCGCAAGCACCCCGTAAGAAAGTTTTGGCATATAGACGCGCAGTTCTTTAGCTATGTGCTCAAAGATGCCGATCCGTGCATCAAAGCAGGAAAGAAGAAGAAAACCAAAGCCCTTGATGGCTGCGCGCTGATAGCGACTATAACCGTCTTTGCGGCCGGCGCGCGTACGAATACCGCGCGAACGAAGAACGGTACTGATGGCACTTTTTGACAATACGCAACGGTAGGATTCTTTGAGAGCTATCGCAATACCACGCACCCCCAGATAGGGTTTGCTTGCATAGAGACGCAGGATGATACGTTTAATATGCGCGGTAACCTTGGTACGCACAATTAAGCTTTGCTTTATTACGGATTAGCTTGCTCGCCGGAAAAATGCCCTTGCCCACTAAAATATTTTATAAGTGCTACACCTCACGTCAAGCAAGCAGTGGGCTGTACCACTTCGTTCTCGGCATTTTTTCCGGTAGCCCAGCAGGGCACCCTGTTGGGTAACTTCGCCGTGATCTGAACTTTACCTTTGAATATCAAAGAAATATAAAGATAAAGTTCAGCCCAATAGGGCGTCCTGGTGGACAGCGGCGACCTTTCAGGCAAAAAATGCATTTTCTAAATGCCTTCTTTGGGTTCACCTTCGCTATTTTCCTGCGGCGGATTGTTTTCGGGTGGTTTCGGCTCCGGTTTCCAGGCATCATCGGAATAAATCTTCTCATCGAGAAGCTGCAGACGCTGAAAATCAGCATGAAAACGGGGGTAATTACGCATTACGGTACGATAGCGGCCCTTGATTTTTCCTTCAGGGGTCTTACCTTCTCTGCGAAAGATCCACAGGTCTTGAAGCGCAACTTCTCCATATTCGATACCGCGGACTTCAGAAATATGAGTAATGCGGCGGACGCCATCGGGAAAACGCTCCTGCTGGACAATAATATTGATCGTATTGCCGATCATTCGACGAATTTCTTCTATGGGAAGCTTAATACCCGAAGAAAGTATCAATGTTTCCATGCGGCTGTTAACCTCCTGGGGAGAATTAGCGTGAATAACCGCAAGCGTGCCCCGGTGGCCCGTTGACATGGCCTGAATCATGTCAAGCGCTTCAGCCCCTCGCACCTCACCAACGATAATCCGGTCAGGCCTCATGCGTAGCGCGTTACGAATAAGATCGCGCAACGTTACTTCTCCGGTCCCTTTTTCATCGGGGTTACGCGTTTCCATGGGGACAAGATTTGGCGGATGTAAACGCAATTCCGCGGTGTCCTCAATGGTAACAATGCGTTCCTGCTCCGGAATATGAAACGAAAGCATTTCCATGGTAGTGGTCTTGCCACTTCCGGTCGCTCCCGAAAAAAGAATATTAATTTTCCCTTTGATGCACGCGATCAAAAAGTCAGCCATACGCTGACTCATCGAGCCTTCTTTAATAAGGTCTTCGATACTGTGTAAATCTCGATTAAATTTTCTGATGGTAATAGACGTGCCGCAGCGAGCGAGCGGAAAGGTAATAATGTTCATACGCGAACCGTCGGGAAGGCACACGTCTCCGTACGGCTGATAATAGGTGATGGGTTTACCAACCTTGGTAAAGAATTGCTCAATAACATCCTTAATGTCATCCTCGTTAAAGAGGACATCGACCTTGCTCTTTAAGCCCCCGTATTCTAAGAACGTCGCATCATGACCGTTAATCATGATTTCGGTAATCCGGGGGTCTTTCAGGAAATTATTTATTTTCTCAACGCCTTGTCCCATAATTTTTTAATCAGTGTAATCTGCTCATAATCTGTGTAATCAGCGATCAATCCCTAGGAACAAATATCTCTCGTGAAAGCTCAATGCCACGCGAACGTATTTCATCATAGAACGTCGGAATATATCCAAGCGGCGTAAAATAGCCTGCGACGTTGTTCTGCTCATCAAGACCGGTTTGCTTGAATACAAAAATATCCTGGATATTGATATGCGTCTCATCAAGCATTCCTACCACCTCGGCAATCTGAGTTACTTTGCGTGAACCATCCGACATACGCGCGGTCTGCACAATGACATCAATGGCTGAAGAAACCATTTCACGGATTGCGCGAATCGGCAGCTCTACCCCGGTCATAAGAATCATGCTGTCAAGCCTGATAATTACATCCATGGTGGAGTTAGCGTGTATCGTTGACATGCTGCCGTCATGGCCGGTGTTCATCGCCTGAAGCATATCCAAGACTTCCTGGCTGCGAACTTCGCCGACAATAATCCGGTCCGGCCTCATACGCAGGGTGTTCCTGAATAGATCCCTGATTGTTATTTCACCTCTCCCCTCAATGTTAGGCGGACGCGCCTCGAGACGTATCCAATGCCTCTGATGCAATTTCAATTCAGCAGAATCCTCAATTGATATGATACGTTCCCGTTCGGGAATGAACTCAGAAAGAATATTAAGAAAGGTTGTTTTTCCTGAACCGGTTCCTCCGGAAACAAGAATATTTTTACGCGATACAACCGTAGCTTCCAGGAATTTTGCCATATCTGCGGTTAAGCTCCCGAAACGCTGGGTAAGATCATTCATGCTGTACCGTTCACGGGAAAATTTACGTATGGTTAACGTTGGGCCGGTAAGCGAGAGTGGCGGGATAATCGCGTTAACGCGCGAGCCGTCGGGAAGGCGTGCATCGACATACGGAACCGACTCATCGATGCGACGGCCCAGGGGCGCCAAGATCCTCTCAATCACAATACGTACCTGCTCATTACCGGTAAACTTTTTGCTGGTGAGTTCAATTTTTCCGACGCGCTCAATGTATACTTGATCTTTGTTGTTTACCATAATTTCGGTAATGCCCCCGTCTTTGAGTAAATCCTCAAGCGGCCCCAACCCAAGTGCTTCCTCAATGATCTCTTTCGTAATTTTCTTACGCACTTCGGTTGAAGAGATAAAACCACCGGCTTCCTGGCTAATAATATTTGATACCGTACGCTCAGCCTTATTGCGTAATTCTTTCATCCGCTGAGAACTTAAAGCATACGTCTCAATCGGAAGCCGTTTTAGATCAAGATCTTCGAGCAATTTCTCATGCACACGCTTTTTAAACTTAACGACCTGGTCTTCCTCTTCTTGCAGGTGCACGGTTTCGGCTTTCTCCATAACACCGACTTTTTGCCAAAATGCTTCTTCCCCTTCTATGTCCTCTTTCGCAATACGTATATCGGCAAGGGTTTTATGGTCCACATATATATCTTGACGCTCGATAAGGTCACGCGACAGTTTCTTGATGGCAGATGCAAGTTTTGAGCCCGGATTCTCGACCACAACCGGAACCCCCCGGTTGACAGCCCAGCCCACGACCTTACCCTCAGAAGGAATAAGAGCCATAATTTCAGAGACAAGAATCGTCTTGATCTCCTGCGAGCCTATCGCGCCTTGGCTTTCGGCGCGGTTAATCAAAGTCTTAATCATCATTAAAGGAAACCCGATGGTCTGAAGCGTATCGAGAAGCCATTGCGTCTGATACACCGAAAGGATATCGGGAGTAAGCACCAAAAAGATTAAGTTTGAGCATTCAAAGGCAGCAATAAGATTATCAGTGAGGCTGGAGCCCAAATCAATTACGATATAATCGTACTCTTCCCAGATAACAGAAATGAAATCTTTGACAACCTGCGGGGTAACACTTGAACGCTGCGGAATTTTAAAAATCGAGGGAAGAAAATAGAGATTGTTTTTATAGCGGGCAAGATAATTATAGATGTCGCGCTTCTTTTCTTTAAATTCGGCTAGGTGTGGTATAAGGTTAAAAAGACAATACTTTGATTCGATGCCAAGGAGCCGTGAAGTCGCTTGCGGCGCGCCGATATCAAGATCCAGAAGAAAAACCTTTTTGTTTTCAAGGGAAAGCTGGACGGCAAGATTTAATGACAGGAGCGTTTTCCCGACACCCCCCTTAGTGCTAAAAAAAGAAATGACTTTCGAGTCCATAATATTCGCTGGCTATGAGCGCGGAGCCGCTGGCACGCTGAGGAAAAAAGAGGTTAGCGTTTGCCTTTTTCCCGATAAATTATGGGGACCTCTACTTTGAGTCTCTTTAAATCAACGTTGGGAGGAAATGGCGCATACGTTAGGCTGCGCACAAGTTTAACCGCTTCCTCATCAAAGATCGAATATCCTGATGATTTTACCGTCTGCACGTCTCTCAGTTCACCGCTGGGAGCAATGTTAAGTTTAAGCACCACCACCCCTTCCCACCCGGTATTAAGCAGGGAGGCGGGATACGTAATATTATCTGAAATTTTACGCTGCACACCCAAAATGTAATTCTGGAGCTCTTCTGACAAATTATCGTTTTTATAAAACTCGACAAACTCTTTCTTTTGCTGCTGGACGAGTTTTTCTTTTTCGGGGTTCCGGGACGCAAGCGTGATAATTTTCGGTGTCAAGGTAATGAACAATTCTGTGTCCTCTCTACTAGCATACCCACCGCCGGTTGTTACTTCCTTGTGACGGAAAAATGCCCCTAATATCGGAACTTCGGCAAGCCAGGGGAATTTTTTCAAATCCTCCTCGGTCTTTTGTTTTATCAGACCGCCAATAATAAGCGTCTCCCCGTCATTAAGATAAAGTTGCGTCGAAATACTGCGCTTGGTAATCGGATAAGCTTTTGCGGTCGTTTGCGTTGACGTTAACGACGTTGTACCAATAGTGTCAGCGGTGCCTACCTCGCTTATATCAACATTTAAGGTAAGTTTTATACGTCCATCCCTATCGACTAAGGGTGCAATTTTAAGTTTAATCCCGTACTCTTTATATTCAACATTGGTACCGCTGGCCCCGCCGATAATCGCGGTGGTAGTAAAAATAGGAACTTCTCCGCCTACCATAAGCTCGGCTTCTTTCCCGCTCTCACAGGTAACATACGGCCGGGAAAGAATACGCGCCTTGCCTTGACGGATAAGAAAATCAATCGTCGCGTTAAACTCTGCGCGCGTCCACTGGTTAATATGAAAAAGAGCATCTCCCGTTCGCTGGAGAGAATTCCATTTCCCTGCAATTTCCGAAAGATTGATCGAATTAGGCAAGTCAAAACCAAGCTCTTCGGTAGAACCACGACGAATCTCTAAAACTTCTGACGTGATCTCGACAAGCTCACCTGATTTTACTTCGGTTAAATCGGTGATGCGGTTTGAAAGTTCACCCAACGCGCTCTTTAAGCGCTCTTTATCTTCGAAACGGTCCACCTTGCCTAACAGTAAAATCTTACCTTCTTCCTTCATGGGTTTGACCGAAACCTCGGGAAGCTTTAGGCTGTTGAGAATCTTTTGAACCTGCGCTGCCAGATAATCGGTGTCTTCGGGAAGGACTTTAACGCGGAACGGGTGTTCTCCGTCTTTATCCCAAAAAACAAAATAGGTAACCCCCTTGGTCTTTCCGGTAATAACAATTTCTTTTTCGTCAACCTTACGCACGTCAACGACGTCGGGATTACGAATAGAAACCCGGCTGGGGCTATTTGCCGCAAGGATATGGATATCTCCCACTACCATTTCTATTTCTTCAAGAAGATCTTCCTCGATGAGCGTCGCGCCAACACCCATATTGCTTTGACCGCGAACAGAGGTGTTAAGGCTCAAGAAAAAACAGATAAGTATTAAAGATCTTGTAATTTTACGCTTCATTATCCTCCCCCTCTTGGTATGTTAATACGTAAGTCTACGGCAGCGGTGTTTCTTGTTTATCTCGCGATCCAGGGTATATTTCAACTACGTTTTCTTTACGCTTCGGCGTATCAACCGGAGGCGCATAAATGCCGATTTTCTTTAAAAGCCCTTCAAAGGTCGTCAGAGTACTGTACTCCTCCTGCGCAGCGTCAAGCGGACCCCGCAACACAAGTCGTATGCGGCCAACCTCAAGCACGTATGCAAGCATCCTCGCATCTTCCGGTCGCAACGCTAATGTAATCGTGCCTGTTTTGCTGGAAGTCTGATACTGTGAAAGGTTGCGGTTAGTCGCGAGCACTTTGACGCCCTCAAAAAGAGTCACCACCAGAGGTAGCCCCTGGCCGCCTTTTTCAGTAGGAAAATTAAACGTTCCAATAATATCAACTCTATCAGCAGGCTTAATAAGTCCCTCGATGGCAGAAATCTGATCAACGGGAATAGTGATGGCGCGCATTCCGCCGTCAATCGTCTGGGAAAGAAATCTAAACGCATCTGACGCGCGCACCATATTATCATTTACGTGCTGACCTTTAAGAATATCGACGATAGCAAATTTACCGATAGCCGAATCAAGGGAAGTAAGATCTCCTGGTTGTAAAGAACTGCGTGGCTCGCGCTTTATGCCCGCCATGTCAGCGCTAATCGTTGTCTCTCTTGAGATATCAGCTCGAGCGATAACAACTTCAACAATTTTTCCTTCCTCGATAAGCTGCCTGATAAGATCTTCTCGCTTGCGCATTTCATTCATGATCATGAAAATAGCGATTATCGCGATACCAACTCCAATCAGAATATTAAGAACTCGCTTGTCCATATTCACGCCCCTCGCTGGTTATTTCAATAAATTATCATTTACTTCGTATTTTCTGACCTTAGTCTTCGCAGCCGATGCTACTTCCTGGAGTTTTTCGTATTTCTTACGATTCTCAAGACCTTTCTTGATCATGTCGTGCACTTCAGCAGATAAGCCGGCTCCTTCACGTTTTCCTTTAACTAAAATGATATACCACTTACCGTCTTCGCCATCAAACGGTTTTGAGACATCCCCGGGCTCTTGCGCGTAAGCGACTTCCCAAAATTTCTGGAACCTTTGAGCGCTCCGTGGATTAATATACCCTAATGCTCCACCGCGACCACCGGATCCAAGAATAGAATTGCTCCGCGCAATAGCATCAAAACTCTCGCCCTGAAAGAGACGCACATAGAGCGCGTTGGCTGTTTCTTTGTCTTTAACCGCGATCTCATATGTATCAATATCAGGAATACTTAAGCCCATTTTATCTTTATTGTCCTTATAATAATTCCGAATCTCGGTCTCGCTCACGTAAATGCTTTTTTTGAAATCATCATCGAGCTGCTGCTTGAGCTTAGCGGCGAGCAATGTCCGTTCATAACTGTTCACCAATTCAGCAATAATCCTATCTTTATCAAAACCCCGACGTTTGGCCTCAACAGCAAGAAGCGCATTCGTCACCAGGTCTTGCAGCAAAGCAACTTTTAATTCTCTGGTTGCCTTAAAATCTTTGTCTTCCTTAACCGCCTCCTGGGTAATCGCTTCTACTGCTTTTTCAAAATCATCAGTACCGATTCTCCAATCATCAACCTGCGCAAGAAGCTGACCACTGATAGGGGTTTCCGAAGTTAGGCCGCGGGACGTGGATAATGGAGTCGGAAAATTTTGGCATGCCGTAAACAAAAGGAAAGGAACTGCGCCCAGAAGAAAAAAGAAGCCGTTTCGATTCATCAGGAACCTCCCCATATATAAAATTGTACTTTACATCACCTAAAAATCAAGTCTTTTTTTATTCTTACAGCTTATTTTAGCGTACGAACACACATACAAATGCTGTTGTATTTATCGATATTCTGGTTTACAATAGAGCCTTATGAGTAAACCCGTAAAGGTAGTGCTTGATACCAATATTTTTGTTAACCCCGATTCGTTCCGTCTTTTTGGCGCCAACCCCATCGAGGCATTACGGAACGTTTTGAATGTCCTTGCCCATCATAAGATGCTTACCTGTTATATTCCGCCTTCGGTCTTTGAGGAACTTATGAAATTTATGGAGGGAGCTATCATGCCGGAAAGCACCGTATGTATCGAAAAAAGGCCACCGGCATCATACGAAAATACTATACCAGCGCTACTTTTTTACGAGTTTATCGAAGAAATGCGCTTGCGCATCAACAAGGGTCTTCGAGTCGCCGAAAAATTCAGCCGTAAAGGTTTACAGGGAGAGCCCGAGGAAACACTCATTAAAAGCCTGCGAGAAGAACACCGAGTCGCCATGCGCGAAGGCATCATTGACAGCAAGGAAGACTTTGATCTCATCCTCCTTGCCAAGGAGTTAGGCGCTCATCTTGCGACCGTAGATAACGGCTTGGTAAAATGGGCACAGAAACTTGGCATCCCCTGCATCGGGGGCAATGAATTCAAAAAACTGCTCCAAGCTCCGGAATAACCACCCCACACTAATTCCTCAATCGAGTAGGAGGCAGGATTACTCCCGCCGTCCTCTCACACCACCGTACGTACGGTTCCGTATACGGCGGTTTCTATCCTCTTCTACCTCTTCGTTTCAATGCCTGTGCCATTTAACCGCCCATTCATAACTCAGGGAT
>JBDRAN010000005.1:0-84184 GCA_043823745.1 Candidatus Omnitrophota bacterium
TCACACCACCGTACGTACGGTTCCGTATACGGCGGTTTCTATCCTCTTCTACCTCTTCGTTTCAATGCCTGTGCCATTTAACCGCCCATTCATAACTCAGGGATTCCGTCCCTTATTTTTGATTGTGGCTTCCTTGCGGAACTTCTGGTCATGACATCAGAATTTTAACTTGGCTTCTTAGGACAGATTCAGCCCTTCATTATCTTTCGATAACTACTATGGCCTCGGCTGACTTCTGCATGTTCATCCCATCACCTCACGATGATGGTAGCCCAGCAGGGCACCCTGTTGGGTAGCCTTACGACAAACATACAGACCTCCCCGGGTCATGCGCACTCACTTTCACGCTTATGCCCGCCACATCTACGTCCATGCTTTCCGGATAGGATTTGGGCTTTGAATCTATTGGCCTTCTCACCCAGCATGTCCGCCTCTATGTGATTCCTGTTCGTCAGGCCAGCGTTTTGCCTGCGGCTTCCTTCAGATTCTACCTCACGATAGACACCCTTGCCGTCCGGCTAACAGTTCCTCCTATCAGGCCTGTAAGGGACTTGCACCCTCAAGTAAGTGCGCCCTGCCGGGCGCACCAAATAAAAAACCCCACACCGGAAACCCGGTGTGGGGCTGTGTACTCGTGTTCGATAAACTTAGAAGTTAACGGTCAAGCCGGTTCTTAACGAATAGGCGACCTGATCGTTGTTGTTCTCGAAGAAATCTCCCGGAATGAACCATGCGCCGCTCATTTTAATCTGAACGTCTTCGGTGTAATCATAGAGCGCATAGGTGTCAATTTCGCTTCCTAAATACTTATCGTTGCGATCTACTCGATAAGTATTACCAGAAGCGGGTCCTACTGACGGTGTGAAAATGCCATTGCCGCCGGTATTGCGATTTAAATAGTTCTCGGCAAGTCTAGTGTAGGTGTAGGACAATCCGAGCGTAATATCTTCTCTGGGCATAATTGAACCATACAGCGTGACGGTCGATGAGTTTGAGTGGGGGAAAAGAAGGTTGATGATTTCCGCTGCTGACTGATCTTCAAACATCGGATCCCAACCACTGTAATTCTCATGAGTTGTATCATCATCGCCGCTTAAGTAGGTGTAGCGTAAACCAATTTTCGGATCATACTTGGTCATAAACTTGTACTCGGTCATAAGCTGCCATGCAAAGGCACTTAACTGACGGTACTCGGTAGGAGTTACTCCATCCGGAGCGGTTAACGTTGATGCTCCGGCTGAGGTCATCACCACCGGTATATCGCCAAACTGATACGCGCCTTCCAAACCGACCATTAATTTTTCAATAGGATCAAACTGCACTCTACCGCCAAACACGTACGTTGTGGCTTGGTTTTCCGGATACTGGATGACTCCGGGTGTCGTGTTTGAATCTTTGTTGTTGTGCGTACCAAAGTAGTAACCTTCGGTAATGCCGTTGAAAGAACCCCATTGATAGGCTGCGTTTACGCCCCACAGATCAATATCATCCTTAATCCATGTGGTCCCTTCGTTAACTTTCGCGTAGATGATATCAAAGGTAAACGGTGAAAAATCAAGCACGCCCTTAATAGCATCAAATGATTTGCGTAATGACAAATCGCCGATTAAGTTCGGTACTGCTGCTGAAGCGACTCGGTTGGTATCAGGATCACCAACGATCAAACCATTACCATAGTGAAGCAACTGACGTCCGACCGTGATTGAAAGAGGCTGATACAGAAACTCCTTCATTTCAACATACGCAAGATCAAGGTCGATATCGGTGGTTGCAACATCTTCCTCGCCCCATAGCCTTTCATTGATCAGGCGCACTACTGCTGACACATTCTCGGTAAGATCCGCATCGAATCTTAAGCGAGTATGCTGGGCAATACCGTGACGCAGATCATTAATGCTACCGTTCTTTAACATATCGCCCATGGAAAGATCTCTCAACACACTTTGGACAGTAATGTCTCCGCTCACTTTAATGTTCTCAACTGCGGCAAACGCAGGAGTCATCAAAGCGACGGATAAAATTGCAATCAAAAATAACTTTTTACCCATCATCCTCCTCCTTTTCCTATTCCGTAGAATAGGTTAAAAATATGAAATATATGTTCACAAGGTTCTTGCCTTGCTTATTGACACATCTATAGTTATATCATCCACATTGTGGACCGCCTTTTGGCCTATTGGCTGTTCACCTCCTTTTGTGCCAGGATTAAAACCGTCCGCGGATGGTATAACCTAAAATATAAAGCGTTTTCAAAGAGCTACTCTTTTTTTAACAGAAACACCCTCTTTTGTCAAGGTTTTTTTTCCTTAAAACTCGTTTTTAGCTTGATAACATTGAGCATTTTGACATTCTTACAGGTTTAAAAAATGACCCTCAGGCCTTCATAAGGCAAAATTTTACTATTCCAGGTAAATATCGATTCTCTGGGCTTTTTGCTCACGTATACGCTGGGCAAGCGGTGTCTCGATAACACTGCTTTTTATTATATGTTGTCTACCCGATTCCTCGATTACGACCCGTTTTACAACGCAACCCTTAAAGGTATCCTTACGAGAAGGGTTATGGTAAACCACGAGCGTTGAGCTAAACAGCGTAAAAGCAAATATATCCTTGGGAAACGTAACCTTCAAACCGCCATATTCTATGGTTTCCGGAGCCCGGGTAAAAAGATCCCCCTTAAGGATCGGGCTAAATTCAAGACAGACATTGCCGGAGCAATCCACCGAAAAAGGTTTTGGGCCAAGGCAAAGTATAACCCATATATTAAGGAACTCCACCGTTGCTCCGCTTAAACGGGCAACAAAACCCTTACCCCAGAGACTTTTATCGGGATGAACGCTGCTCACAATAAACGAAGAGTTCTCTAAAACATTCCTTCCGTAGCGGCTCGGCTCAAAGAAACAAACGCAGCAATTGTGAAAATCCCGGTAAAACTCCTCATAAAATCCGCTTTTAAGCACCTCAAGAAGATACTTATATTCCATATGTAGCCAGACCGTTTCATTTTCAAGCCAGCCCGGCACAAAGATACGACTTCTCCCAATTTCAAGGGGTTCGCGGGCAAGCGAAGCATTAAGCCGGTACATAGCAAGCTTTCTGTCGAACAGGACTGACGCGCGCAGTGCCTTATAGATCGCGTGGTCACGCTGGACGCGAAGTGCGCCTACAAACCCCTCAAGAAATAGCGCAACATCCCGGCGCAGGAAGCTACGCGGCAAGAGCCCCTTTTTGACCACTCGATATTTGGTAACTTCGTACCTGAAATACGTGGTATAGAGACCTGTTTTTTTGTTGCGGGCTTTCCCGATACCATCATCGAGCTTCTTGACCAACGCATCGAGAAACTTTTCGATCACGGAACAGCTTATTATATCCTCTTTCCCTTCAATGGTAAAAAAGGTTTTCTTTCTAAAATCCTCCTTAATGCAGTTTGCGTGTTCCCACCAGAGATAATCACGCACGGTGCGGCCGCTCTTCTGGTACCGCAAAAGTAGCCCTTTGAGCCGGCGCATAAAGGAAGCGATTTCCCGCGCGACCGGCACCGTGGCCACACCCTTCTTCTTAAGGACGCCTAAGGCATCCCGCAGGATCAGGCAGGCCCGCTTTATTTCGAACGTTTCACAAACCGATGAACCAAGAAGCGCAGGCAGGCCGTTTAACGAATCGCACCAGCCCGGCTTATCCGCCTCCATCTCCACACCGATACCTTCGGGGTCAAGCGTGGCGGCCTTATTAAGGATGAGGCTTAAAAGTTTAACCGTAAGACTTGTTTTGTAAATATCGCCTCCTGCCGTGCGCATAAAATTTTTAAAACGGCCGCGCTTGGCGATCGCCGCCTTTTTTTCATCCACAGCCTCAAGGCTATGCCATTGATACACCTTTGAATCTTTATCATAATACCGGCGGCAGCGCTCTTTGACACGATGCTCGTCATCCCAGAAATAATATTCGGAGCGCGTAAAAAGCTCTAGTAACTTATCCGGATAGAAATAGAGAAAACTTTCGACTAAATCAAGGTTATAACGCCAATGGTCAATCCAGTATCCCTCGCCGAATGACGCGACCGGCTCCCGGCGGGCCGCCTCAATAATGCGCCGGGCAAGATCCTCCCGGTTTTTAACCTCAATGTGCCCTTCCTTTAAGAACTTAAAGAATTCACCGAGGGCAAACCCTCCGGTCAAGAGCGCGATAAGCTTTGCCTGCGGCGCAATGGAGAATTCTTTCAGGATCGTGCGGGCGGCAGCCTCCTTAAAGAAAAGATGCTCACCGCGGACCACAAGCGGGTTATATCCGTCGAGCTTAATAAAATTAAGAAAATACGAAACATTTTTACGCTCAAGCGCCGGGTTAAAAAATAAATCCATCCTACGGTTCTGATTGATGTCCCGATAGTTCGCTTCTCCTTCGCTGAAATACGACGGAAGAAGTTTAAAACGATTGTAATCACGCTCGAGGTCTCCGTGTTTACGAGAAAAAATATAATACGATTCTTTGCCGCCTCCGGAATAAGGCCAGCCGCCACGCAACACATTGTCAAGGTATGTTTGCCCCACGTAATGGCTCAGTTCGCGTGAGCTTGAAACACACAACGCCTCGGTCTTAATGTCCCTGATAATTTTTTTATTCTCCGCTTCCTTCTGCGCAAGAAAAGCAGCATTGACGTTCGCGACGAACTTCTCGATCAACGTAAGCTTAAATGAGGCACCAAACATACTATAGAAGACTTTTTCCTGGCCGCTCGCCAGATGCCAGGTAAAGTGGCTGAATGCACAGGGGGTTTTCCCGCAATCGATCTGGGGGCACGGGGTTTTGAAATCATCACGGAGAAATTTAACCGGGATCGCATACGATTGATCGTGCCCAAACAATATATCCGGATCAACGATATGATAGGGGTACACGCGAAGGCCATCCTTCTCGTAAAACGAATAATTAAAGTTAGCGCCTTCGATAAGTTTTGTTTGGCTTGCGTCAACCGGATCAACGATAAGCCTGAACAACGCCAAATTATTTTTCACCGAGCAATGCATCCAGGCTTCAAGCGTTCGCGCGAGGTCCTTCAAGAAAAGATTATTGGCGCCAAAAGGGATAATACGCGGAAGGCCATCAACAATTTCAAGGTCTACCGGTTTATCCGAAATATTCCTAATAGAAAACACGCGCACCAGTCCTCCTACCGGCGCGTTGGGCATCGTAAAGTACCGTATGGTAAAAGCCAGTCCGAGATGATGATTAACCTTGCGAATCGTCAACGAATCGCTTTCAATAATCATTTCCTCGTCGCGCTTATGCCCCGAGACGACGCGAAACGGCTCATGAAATGTCGCACCGTTGATTTTTAAGAACGTGCGAAAGCCGATACTTGAAACGAGCGCGTAGGCTTTATTGGCAGGAAAGAATTCGCCGATGCAATGATCTTTATCCTGGAGGCCAAAACTAATAACACCCTGGGCACGATTAACGTAAAAAACCCACACGGGAACCCCCCAGGCGCCGGCAATACCGGGAAGAAAATTAGAAAACGGAGCGGTTCGATTATAATCTTTAATGTGAAAACTACCTTCATGCTCAAGCACGTAATCTCTACTCATTGATCGCCTCGTTCGTTATCGCTGTTAGTATACGTTCAGCTACCGATAGATTTTCAGAATCTCCATGAGCGAAGAAATTACCCTTTTATTTTTATACGTCGCAACTTCCGCTACTCCTGAAGAACCGCCCTTGATAAACACCGCATCAACACCGGCTCTGTGCGCGGTTTCAAGATCGATACCCATATCCCCGATATACACAGCCTGGGCGCGGGAGGAGCCGAACCGCGCAAGGATCGCGTGCACCATTTTTGGATCGGGCTTGGTACCGTTAATTTTATCGGCACACCAGATACCATCAAAATATTTTTTTATGTCCAGGTGCCGGACAATAATATCGGTAAAACGCGCCGGCCGGTTCGACGCAACGGCAATTATTTTATTTCTTTTCTTCAAAAGGTAAAGCATTCTTTTTGCGCCTGATTTGGAGCGCGTATACCGGGCAAGTGACCACTCATGGTGCACCCGATATATACGAAGCGCACGGCGGAATTCATTCTTTTTAAAAAACATCTCCATAAAATGCTTATCACCCGTGCCAACCTTACGCTTTGCTTCCCGATAGCTGACCGCGCGATACCCAAGTTTGCGTAAGGTAAAATTAAGGCTTTTCTCAATCGCCCGATACGCGTCCACAAGAGTCCCGTCAAGGTCAAAAATAAAAATTTTCTTCTCAATCATAGAAACTCTTCCGGGCACCACGCCGCTGCCTGCTACGCAAACCAAGCCCCGATCACGACGCCACCTATACCGATAATGCGAAAAGGTATTACGGGCAAGATTGGCTACTCAAGAATAAACACGTATGTTCGTATACAAAACGCACGCTGGCGGAAATTGGAATCATGATACAACATCCAGAGTCTTTCATGAACCCACACGGTGTTTGCCCCTCAGAAAACTTAAAGAAAAAAACTTCCGGTACCGCTCCCGCTTTAAAGCTTTTAAAATTCGCTCTCCTTCCTCAAGCGTCTGGCGCTCACCCATCGCCACCAATTCGTTCGCTCGGTCGAAACTACCCCAGGAGAATTTTTCCAAGTTTGGAAAGATAAGATAATCGGCTTCGCGCACATTATCATCAATTATTTTCTTATAACGGATCTTATCGGTAAGGCATAGCGTTTCCACCGCATTCTTCGGCTCAAAATACACATGCTTCGTTGTTTCAAGGTTAATGCCGAGGATAAAGCTCGCTTTACCCACAAGGGCTTTCGTTGGTAACGTCTCAATGGCGCCTCCGTCAACGAGCACCTGGTTTTCTAAGGTCAGTGGTGGAAAAAAACCGGGCAAGGCGGTTGAAGCGATAATGGCGCGATACAACGCCCCGTTTCGCAGATGCACCAGTTTTCCCGCCACAAGGTCGACGCACGTCGCTGAAAACGGAATTTTACAATCGGAGAAAGAATGCCCCTCAAACAGCTCTTTAAAAATTTTAAAGAAAGGCTTCGGCTCGATAAGGTACGGCTTGATAACACAAAGATTCCAGAGATAAAATTGCTGAATCATATTAAATGATTTTTCCAGAACCGCCGTGTCATCACCGAACGTCGCGGAACCAAAATGACGCTTCAATACGAGGATTTCTTTCTCATGCTTGGTAAATGCCGCAAAAAGTTTTTTTTCAACATGCCGGATATCAGGACAAAGCGCGTAGAGGCCTCCGATAACCGCGCCGATAGAAGTTCCGGAGATAATATCGGGCTTAATTTTTAACCGCTCAAACGCACGCAACGCTCCGATGTGAAAAAATCCGCGCGCGCCGCCGCCACCAAGCGCCAAACCGAGCACCATCCTGCCACCTCCTCCAGGGTCTAAACCTAAAGAAAAAAGGCAGACCCGGAATGAGTCTGCCTTTTTTAGATTATATACATTCTTATTCTTTGGCGATCGCGATAAAAATTAATCCTGCCAAAGCTAAAAACAAACCAATGCAACCCTTAATCACCATCAAAAGACTTCCCCACCAACCAATAACTGCCCACAACCCAAGGCCGATCAATACAACACCAATGACGACTTTCATCATCATTTTGTTCGAATCGCAACACCCTTTCTGTTCCGATGCGACACCTGCTGCTGGCACTTCCACTGGTTTCGTTTGCTCTTCCATAATAACCCTCCTTCTTTACGTGATACGCAACGTATCGTGATTAATCTTATATATTTTCTGCCTATTTGTCAACATTAAAGTGATATAAAGAACAAGCCCCTGCGCCAGTAGAGCGCAGGGGCTTGCATCAGGATCATCCAGCGTTACTTAAGAATCTTTTCGGCTTCTTTACGATATGCGTCCATAACATACGGGATGCCGGAAATTTTAGTAGCCTCTTCAGTCAGGCTCATAAGATCTTTCCGGGAAATACTCTGGAGGCTAAAGTTACGCGAACCAGCCATAAGCTGCTGGAGGCCAACTTTAATTCTCTGAGAGAAAGTGTAAATGGCAACCGCGCCCAGCGGGATCTCATTGATATCTTTGCCATATTTTTCTTTCAACTCTTCATAGGAGACAAAGATCTCTTCTGCTTTTTTGCCAAATTCGGAAACGGTGGGCGGAAGCGTGTTGTTCTTGATCCAATCGCCGATATTTTTACCGACAAAACCGGGGATCATCAACGCTCTTCCCATGCACACCGCTTTAACGTACGGTGCGCCCAACGCTATGACCTTAAAAATATGGTCTTCAAGAGCGAACCCTCCGGCAATCGCGATATCGGGAATACGCATTTTTTTCTTAGCCAACTTCTCGCAGAACTCATACGTAAGAGCCTGAAGATAGAAGGTCGGGATTCCCCACTCCTGCATCATGCGCCATGGACTCATCCCGGTTCCGCCCGGAGCGCCGTCAATCGTTAAGAGATCGATTTTGGCCATTGAAGAAAATTTGAGCGCCTGTGCAAGTTCAACCATGGAGTACGCGCCCGTCTTAAGGGTAATGCGCTTAAAACCCAGATCCCGCAGCCGCTTGATCTCCTTCATGAAGCCTCCCTCGGAAACAAACCCCAAACGCGAATGACGCTCAAATTCCTTAATCGCGCCCGCCTTAAAGGCTTCTTCGGTAGCTTTGACTGTCGGATCGGGCGTTACGATGTATCCGCGCCGTTTCAATTCTTTGGCGCGCGCTAAATCTTTTACTTTAATTTCGCCGCCGATGCATTTTGCTCCCTGACCCCACTTTAATTCGATTGTATCAAGTTTATGTTTTTTGCGCACATATTCGGCAACGCCTAAGCGAGTGTCCTCAACGTTCATCTGCACGAGTATCTCGCCATAACCGTCATGGAAACGCTTATAAAGCTCAATGCGCCGGTCCATATCGGGGGCGTTGGCAATCTTTCCTTTCGCGTCGAGTTCAAGTTTTGGATCGATACCACAAACATTTTCACCGCAGACGATCGTGACGCCGGAGATAGCAGCCCCGACCGCGAAATGCTCCCAGTTTTTACGGGCAATTTCTGTTGAGCCCAGCGCCCCGGTAAAAATAGGAACTTTCATCTTAACTTTTTTATCCCAGCCATAGTCGGTCTCGGTGTTAACCGAAGGGAATGTTGCCGTGTCGGGATTTGCCTGGACACCCTTCGGCAAGCCATGTGCGCCGGCGGCATAGCCCTGGATATTCAAATGGGAATAATCGACCGGGTAATCCTTATCTCCCCCTGCGGTCATTTCTCCGAAAGGTCCCGGATAAATTACTTCGCGTCCGCGGAATGAAGACTTAAAAACTTCGCAATTTCCACGGCATGATTCTAGACAGCGAGAACAGAGCCCCGAACATGGAACAACGTTTTTTGAGCGATTAAAAGTCCTAGTCGCGTCATTGCCGGCCGGTGAGCGTAAATTCATAGCCCCTCCTTTTATACAAATTATTTATACAAAATATGCCTATTCCTTAAGGCACGCATGGTTAAAAATTAAAGGCTCATCCGGAGCCTAAAATAAAAAAAGCATCCCCCTCTACTTCAATGTAGAAAAGGACGCCTTTGTCCTTATAATGCGAAGGTATTCTACTTCCCGCGCGTTAGTTGTCAAGAAAAAGATTCGCCTTCAAAATAAGCGATAACCTCAACGCGCACCGCGATGTGCTAAATAATTAAGCAGCATCTGCGCATGCCCTTCGCTCTCGCTGGAAAATTTTATAACCGCCGAATACCATCCATGCCCACCCTGCCGCCAGCTGCGCAATACTTTCCCGCGCAACAGGAGCTCTTCTGACCTGCCGGATATAGCAATTCGCAACTCAACGAAAATGCCGACGCCGAATTTCTGTTTATTCACCGATATCAATGCGCCGCTTTGTGAGGCTTGCGTCACATAGACGAGAAAGCCTTCCTGGCCAAGCTCTTTGCACGAACAGATACCTTTGAGCGGAGGCACAGGGTCAATCCGCTTTGAAGCGCGTCGCTCGAAAAACCCAAGTTTACGTAAAAAGTTCATACCAAGCACCTCCTAGCGCAGTAAGCGCATGTCGGCTGTTCCAATTAAGCCGGATATTGCGCAGTAAGCGCATATCGGCTGTTCCAATTAAGCCGGATATTGCGCAGTAAGCGCACACCGGCTATTGTAACGCAGAAGCGTACATACCTCGCCTCAAAGGAATGGCGAGTATGCGCCTTCTGCGCTACCGGCGCAATTTTTGCCTAGAAGGGCAATACTGGCGCTATGCCTCTTAGCGCCAGGTGCGATTACGCCGGGTATCGTGCAAAAGCGTTATTTTATTTTTTTAACGCGGTAACGGTAAATCGTAAGGCGCCCCGCTTCAGAAACGTTTAATTCCCAACTATATCGATACTTATAATCAAAATTTTTTCCCGCAACGCCGGTACCTTTATGCCGGGCAACAATCTCGACCCTAAAGCGCTCACGCGGAAGTTGCTTGATCTTTATCTCGCCGACATCATATTCGTTGCTTAAAATTTCCGCGCGCTGTACCGCATACCAAGCGATAAAATCCTGATGAGTCCTTATCGTGGCTCCCGGCACTTCCATCTGTAAATCATTTTTAGCAAGATGGTAAAGAAAAAGAAAATCCTCAACCTGATGATCAAGCCAGGCAAACCAACGATAGACGAAACTTTTAACATCGTTGTTGGTGGGGACATAGTGGCTGGTTGCGTCTGTTACTTGCGCGCGGGCCTGGATACCTTTCGTTTGGTTTGTGGGTAGCTGCGGTGTAGCGCCGAGCGAAAGAATCAACATAATAGCTACTATACTATAGCAAAAAAAATAATTTTTCGTTTTCATGGTATCCCCCCCACGCTAGGCCGATAGAACCGGCGCCCCGGGCTTAACGGACGCATTATCTTGTCGCAACGCATGATATACGTAGGCGAGTGCGACCATCGTTGTCGGAACCGTAGCAAATAACCCCACCAGGAGACAAAGCGCGCCGGCAAGATTAAGTAAAAAACAAAGCAGATGAAAACACAATAAGTCCCATTTTACTCCGCCTGTCAAGGCCGAGCTCTTTGAGAGAGACTCAATAATCCCCACCTTTTCATCGACGAGATAATACCCGTAGAATCCGAATTGTATTGCCCAGATAATCCCCGGAACGATCAGCAACAGAAGGCCTCCAAACACAATAAGAGCGTACAAAAGAGAAGCAAACAAATATTTAAAAAATAAAGGATAGCAATTTACCAGATCGTTAAAATTGGGTTTTTGGCCCCGAGCGCACGATAACGCTATTTTAATCATCCCCATGCTGATTAAGATGTTAAGGACAAGAGAAATAATAAAAACTACAAAATTCATTAATCCCGAATGTGCCTGCTCGGCCATTTTTTGCATAGCATCGAGAATGCCGCCGGTAATACCGCAAATCAAAAGAAGCGCGATGAAAAAGCCGATATTTTTCTTCATGCTCTCCCAGCCAAAACTGATCGAATCGCTTATGGAAAATCCTTGGTTTGCCATCAATCCCCCTTTGCGGCGAAGCGCTTTATGATCGCCGCCGCGGCCCGTTTAGCCATACCCATAGCCTCAATAACCGTGCCTTCCCCTCCCACGATATCACCTCCCGCAAAAACATTCTCTATGGACGTTTCCATCGTATCGGGATTAACAATAATGTCTCCGTATGCATCAACCGTAAGCATTGCGGTCGCAGCCGTAAGCAGGCGATTCGCACGAAGGCCGATCGCGATGACCGCCACATCGCAGGGTAAAGTATATTCGCTACCGGGAACATCAACCGGCGCGCGCCTTCCCGATTGATCCGGCTCGCCACGTTCGCAACGCAATAACGTTATCTCTTTTAAAAATCCATCAGGGGCTCCACGTAATAAAAGAGGTTTGACGAGAAATGAAAAGATCACCCCTTCCTGTTTGGCATGTTCTATCTCAAGCCTGCGCGCAGGCATTTCAGTCTCGGTGCGCCGGTACAACAGCGTCGTATCGGGAGAAAACCCACGTATCTTTTGCAGGCGTAACGCGACCCGCGCCGAGTCAATCGCGGTATTTCCGCCACCGATCACCACTACTTTTTTCCCGATGTTTACCGGCGTATGGAATTGAGGAAATTGCTCCGCACGCATCAGATTAATCCGCGTTAAAAATTCATTGGCAGAATACACATTACACAACGTCTCGCCCGGCACCCCCAAGAATGACGGTACGCCCGCGCCCAGACCAAGAAAAACCGCAGAGAATCCTTGCGCGAATAAGTCACCAAGTGCACAGGCCCGGCCCACCACAAAATTCGTGACAAACTCAACACCCATTGCTTCCAAGTTCTTAATTTCAACGTCAAGAATTTCGCGGGGCAAACGAAACGCGGGTATTCCGTATTGCAAGACTCCGCCCAGTTTATGCAAGCTCTCAAAAATAACCACTTTTATGCCGGCACGCGCCAATTCTCCGGCACAACAGAGCCCTGCCGGCCCCGAACCAACAACGGCAACCCGGGGCGCGCGCGCAGCCGGCGCGCTCACGGTTGAGGCCTGATGAAGCAGGCCCCAATCGCCAATAAAACGCTCCAAAAAATGAATATTAATTGCGCTGGAAGCAGCAAACGAGAGTCCTTTTTTTGTAAATACGCAGGTCCGACGACACTGGTACTCAGCAGGACATACTCGTCCGCACATTGAAGGAAAGTTATTTTTCTGGCGAATAGTCCGGTATGCCGCGGCGTAATCCCGCGCGCAAACCTCTGCGATGAACTTTTTTATGTCAATACCCACCGGACATCCGGAAGCGCACGAGGCAACAGCACACTGCAGGCATCGTGAAGCCTCACCAATTGCTTCGTCCTCGCTATAGCAAGAAACAACTTCATCAAAACTCTGAATACGTTTTGAAACTATCTGCTCTTTTGGTTGTACGGGTTCTTTCTTCATGAAACGTTAGAATAATTTTTTAAGTTTACAAACATGCAATTCATCACTGCTATAGATTCTACTGCGCGCGAGAAGTTCCTGCCAGTCGACCTGGTGCGCATCAAACTCCGGGCCATCGATACAACTAAAATATACGCTTCCCGCAACGCTTACCCTGCAGGAACCGCACATACCCGTGGCATCGACCATAAGCGCGTTTAAGGACACAACCGTCTTAATGTTCCGGCTACGCGTTACCTCACTAACCGCGCGCATCATCGGGATAGGGCCTACCGCATACACGCAACCCGGGGCCTGGTGAGCATACTCTGTGGCAAGTAACGCCTGGAGCGCCTCGGTCACAAAACCTCTTATTCCTTTACTTCCATCATCAGTGGCGCACTGCAGGCGATCGCAGAACGCTAAAAGCTCCTCTTCAAGAATCAGGAGCTGCTTGGTGCGGGCGCCGATGAGAGCGGTGACCTTATTCCCTGCCTGTTTAAACGCTCGCGCTACCGGAAGAATTTCAGCGACACCAACACCGCCACCGATCACGATTACATTTCCATAATTCTGTATTTCGGTCGCACGCCCGAGAGGGCCGGCAAGGGCAAAAAGTGCCTGGCCAACAGTCATCTGGCCAAGAAGACGGGTTGTCAAGCCCAACTCTTGAACGATAAGCGTAATGGTCCCCCGCTGCGTGTCCCGATCAACAATGGTCAACGGTATCCGCTCTCCTTCGGACACAACCATAACTACCACAAACTGCCCGGCTTCCGATCCTTGCGCAATACCGGGAGCATGCACTTGTATTTTCGTTATCCGCGCAGACTCATCCTGCGACAGAATCTCCCTGTCAACAATTTTAAAATCCTGCGCTTTCATATCCATATTATTTAAACACGTATTTAAGCACCAGGAACCCTCCGACCAACAGCACCAGAAAAAGAATCGAGATAATATCAAAATATTTTTCTATTGAATCTTCGATTCTTTTCCCAAAAATCCTCAAAGCTCCGGCTACCAAAAAAAACCTGCCGGCGCGGCCTACGATAGACGCGGCCAGGAGCGTGGCGATAGGAATCTTGAAGAGACCTGCGGTAATAGTAATCGCTTTATACGGTATCGGAGTAAACGCCGCGGAGAAAATAGTAAAAAAAGCGTTGGCCGCGTACATCCGCCCGAGCTTTTCAACCGTTGCCTGCATGTGGTAGGTTTCAACGATAAACTTTCCAACCGTCTCATAAAGACCCCAGCCAATACAATAGCCAAAAAGCGCACCGACGACTGAGCCGAAGGTGCATATCAATGAATACCGGATCCAACGCTTACGCTGGGCCATAACCATGGCGATCAAGAGCACGTCAGGCGGGACCGGGAAAAAAGAACTTTCAATGAATGCAATCCCGAACAGCGCGTAAGGCGCCTGTTTGGTCTTTGCCCAATGTAACGTCCAATCGTACATCGCTCTAAACCAGCGAACCGGGGTTTTCACAACATACACAATTTTATTCTTCACGCTCTTTTCTCCTCATAAATCGATATCACGCGTCGCGGAAACCGTATTTTCCTATCAAAGGAACAAAGACACAACGACAGAGCTCCTGCTGCCTGTTGTGTGTTACAGAAACTTTTTCAACTACCGTAAGCGCCTGCGTAAACTCATCCCCCACCGGGATAACCATCCTGCCGCCAATGACAAGTTGATCGCTCCAGGCATCGGGTATCATAGGCGCAGCTGCGGTAACAATAATTTTATCATACGGCGCCTGAGCCGGCCACCCCAATGTGCCATCGGCCGTTTCTATTATCACTCGATAACCGAGCTCCCCAAGCACCACGGCCGCCGATTGCGCGAGATGACCGATACGCTCAACGCTGTAAACAACCACCCCAAGCTCTGCCAAGAGCGCCGTCTGATACCCTGAGCCCGTGCCTATTTCAAGCACGCGATCGCCGGAGGCGACCGACAACGCCTCGATCATCAATGCAACGATATAAGGCTGCGAAATAGTCTGACCGTGACCGATCGATAACGGATAATCTTCATACGCCAGAGGCCGCTGGACCTGGGGCACAAAAAGATGCCGCGGAACATGGCGAAATGCCGCACAAACGCGCTCGTCGGTAATCCCGCGCGCGATGATCTGACGCGCCACCATCTCCTCGCGTAGCCGCTCGTATTGATCAGGTTTCATGATTAAGTAAAAAAATAAAACGTAAAAACCTCAACGTATCCACGATCGGCCTGATCTTTGAACGCTGACCTTTAAAATAAATACTCTCGATTGAAACGCTTGAAATAGCGTAACCCTTGCGCGCGGCCTTGACAAGAATCTCCGACTCTACTTCAAACTTGCTGGTTGTTATTTTGATTGCCTCAAGGATCGTACGGCTAATAAGGCGAAATCCACATTGCGTATCCGGGATCTTCTGGCCTGCGAGGCGCGAAAGAAACCACGACATACATTTATTGGTGATAACGCGTATGCCCGGCATACTGCCATGATTATTCATGCGATTCCCCACAACAAAATTTTCCCCTGCCGCAGCCCGTGAAAAAAATGCATCAAGGTCACGGGGAGCATGCTGCCCATCCGCATCCATAGTGACCAAATAATCAAAATCTTTTCTCTCCAAAAGATACACAATTCCTCGTTTAAGCGATAAACCCTTACCGCGATTGACGTCGTTGCGCAGAACCACCGTTGCGTATCGAATGGCAATCTGGTAGGTTGCGTCAACGCTGCCATCATCAACGACCACAACGGAAAGTTTTTTTTCCGCTAATTCCTGCAGTAGCCGCGCAAGCGCTGCTGCCTCGTTGTATGCGGGGATTAAGACCCAAATATTCATAATGTTAGCTCTCAGCCGTCAGCCATCAGCTTTTCCTATCTGCAATCCTTCCTACGAACCTACTCCTTCCAATACTTCTGAAACACATACCACTGTTCAGGATATTGCTCGATATATCGCTCAAGGATCTTCGCGTACGCACTCATAATACACGATTCGATATCCGGGCAAACTACATCATAGACGATCGGTTTCTCTATGATGAGCCGGTAATAATATTTTTTATCCCGTACAAAAAAACAAGGGATAACGGCGGCGGCGGTCTTACGCGCAAAAAATGCGGCGCCGCGCGGAAGCAAGCAGGAACGTGAAAAAATCTGCGCCGATGACCCCTCACGAGTAAAATCACGATCACCGAGTACCCCTACAATACCTCCCTGCTTGAGTATTTGGATACACCGTTTGACCGTGATGCCGGTAGAAACAACTCGTAACCCGGCCAGCTCCCTCTGCCTGACAAAAAAATGAGTAAGGCGCTCATCGCTATGAGGCAACGCAATAACATGACAAGGGTAACCTCGGAGAGCCACAACCGCACCTCCAAGTTCATAATTACCCAGATGTGCGCTTACGACGATAACGCCTTTTTTCTCCTGAAGAGCTTTGTCTAGATATTCGAGGCCTTCGATGCGTACGTAGCGCTCGATAAACTGCGCATTAAGCTTCGCGTAACGAAAAAAATCAGAAAGATAATACGCGAAGTTTATAAAAACTTCTCGCGCAGAATGCCGTAAGCAAGGAACCGAGCCAAGAACCGGCGTAAGATTATATATAACGTTATTACGATCCTTGGAAGAACAATGAAATTGAATAATCGCAAGAATTCGAGCGACCGCGTAGCAAAGTTTTCGAGGTAATGCCAGTGCGAGCTTTCTTCCGATAATAAATAAATAATACATGTTTTACGTGCACGCCTTTAGGCTATCGGGGTCACCGGACCGCTAAAGCCCCAGTACCATATCCGCAATACGCAACGAAGAATCAATAAACGAAACCTTCCGGGCATTCAACTTCAACACCGAAAGCTTCTGTCGATCGCCAAGGAGGTCCTCGACCGAACGGATAACGGCAGGGATACCATCAGCATGAACGATTGCCCCGCGCGACGAAAGATATCGTACGTTATGCTCCTCCTGGCCCGGAATAGGCTGGATCGTAACGATCGCAAGGCCTTTCGCTAAGGCCTCCGAAATCGTAATGCCGCCCGCTTTCGTAATGATAATGTCAGCGCAATCCATCAGCCGCGCGATCGCATCGGTATAGGCAAGGCACGTGATGGGCTTGGTGAACGTCGATGTATGCTTCTTAAACCACGAGTATAACTTTTTATTTTTCCCGCAGACGATAATCATTTGGAACGTCCCCGGTAACGCATCAAGCTGGGAAGCAATTTTCTCCATAGGCCCAAGCCCCCAACCTCCACCCATGATAAGCACCGTCGGAACATCCGCGCGTAAACCAAAGTCTGCGGCAGCTTCGATGCGGCTACATGCAGTCATAAATTTTACGGAAATCGGTATTCCTAAAAGCTCAATTTTCGAGGCCGCGACCCCCTCCGCAACAAGACTTTCGCGTGCCGCGTCACAGGCAACAATATATTTATCGACCGCCGGATGAATCCAAAAACGATGTGGATGATAGTCGGTAACCACCGCGAGTAAGGGGATATCCAGGGAATGGCTGGCTTTAAAGTCAGCGACAATACCGCACGGAAATGCCTGTGTAGCAATAAAACAATCGGGCCTAAACTCGTCAATAAGGGCCGACAATTTTGAAAACGTGAGCCGGTTGATACACGCGCGAAAAGGATTTAAGCGACGCACCAGAGTTTTACGATCATACAACCTTCCCCAAAGCCAAGAAACATGTTTAATGACAAACGCGTACACCGCATCAACGAACCGTTCACTCCATGGATAAAAATACCCAAAGCCATTAAGGCTGCGTACGGCCAGGTCCGGTTTTCGATATAAGAGGGCTTCCTTAATGTTTTGCGCGGCCTTGCTATGACCGCCGAAGTCAGAAATATGAAAAATAAGAACGCGCTTCATGGCTCCTTATAACCATCGCGCGCGCGCGAAACATCCCGCGTCCGATCGCCTCGTGATACAGCCTGACGGGTTTTCCGAACGCGATGAGGGTATATTTTTAAAAACGCATCAACCACGCACGGCGTAAACTGTCTGCCTTTATTTTTCTTGATTTCGTCGATTGCCGACTGAAGGCTTAACGCTTTCTGGTAAGGCCGGTCAATAGTCATCGCGTCAAAAGAATCGGCGAGGGCGATAATCGAGGCGATGAGCGGGATTTGCTGCTTTTTAAGCCCCGCAGGATAGCCGCTACCATCATACCGTTCATGATGGTATCTGACCCCCAACAAGACATCTTTAAATTCCTCGACCTGCTGCAAAATATTCGCGCCAATAAGCGGATGCTGTTGAATAATAAGGCGCTCTTGGTGATTTAATGACGAGACTTTGCAAAGAATACTTTCCGGAACTCCTATTTTTCCGATATCATGCAAGAGAGCCGCGGTGCGCACATCCTGTAAGAACTTCTCACTATTATCAGGACGGAGCCGACCACGCAGATTATTCGCAATAGCAAGAGCGTGTTTGACGACCCGCTCGGTATGCCCAATGGTATATTTATCTTTTGCTTCGATGCTTGACGCAAGCGCTGCGACCGTCTGAACAAAAAGACGCTTATTGAGCGCAAGCTGGTGATTAAGGTCCTCGATGAGCCATGCATTCTTAAGCGACATCACCACATCGCTTGACAAGACCGAAAGTACATCTAACTCTTCAGGATTCAACGCGCGATTGTTCTTCTTTGCTCCCAAAAAAAGAAGGCCAATCAAATCTTTTCTAAAAAAACCCGGTATGCACGCACACGCGCCATACAAAGAAAGATTAACCTCAAGGCTTTCAAGGAAATTTTTTACGCGCTTATCGCGCTTGGCGCGCGAATGCCGCTTGAGACCCCCGATACGCTCGAGCAACAAATTATCTTTCGTGAAAGGAAGTGTCTTATCGGTAAAATAGCGAATAAGGGGATTATGGGGCCGTATCTTGGCAAAACCCGCCGGAATCCGCATGCCGGAAGCACCTCGGGAAAACTGTGCTACATATTCTTTGCGATTCTTATCATAAATGAACATGCCCGCGTGCAAAAGTCCCATATTAGTTACAATCGTGCGTAAAATCATACGCACAAGAGTATCTGCACGATGATACAGAATCGTCTGACGGGCAGCTTTCTCCAGATACGTTAGGTGTGAAGATCTCATATTGCCATCGTATGGCTCACCGATACTCACCAGTATTACAAAATATACTGCTTAACTTTTCTATCGAGCTCCTCAAGGTCAAGCGGCTTGGTAATATAATCAAACGCTCCATACTTTTTTGCCCGTTCCTGGTATTCTTTTTCTTCTTTGCCGGTAATCATCATAACGCGCGAAAGTGGGTTTATTCTCTTTATTTCCTTAAGAACCGAAAGCCCATCTTTATCCGGCATGGTAACGTCAAGAAATGTACAATCGGGATGATGCATATTGTATGACTCAATTGCTGCGGCACCGCTGGTTGCTTTCACAACATCAATTCCATGTCTTTGAAGGAACCGCTCCAGAAAATCGACCACCTCCGGCTCATCGTCAACAATCAAAACTTTTTTTCGCATCATTCCTCCGTTCGCGATACACCGTGCCTATCAAGGGAGCCTGCCATCCAAGAAAAAAATGATTCTCTGAACAAACACTGTCCACATGAGAAAACTTATATCAAATTAAGATACGCCGCGCCTTCGACTAACGGGTTAAGCGCACCTTCTATGGATACGCTATCTTTTAGGAACCAAAGATCTATGAGCTCACGTTGTGACCCTTCAGAAATTATCTCGACTTTTGGCAGCCAAATATCACCGGGATTTTGTTCCCGAACGATGCCAATCCGGCCGTCAACAAGCCTTACGATGGTACCCTTAGGCCAGATACCGAGTGACGCAAAGAAACGTTCCAGAAGGTTAGGATCAAAAAAATCACCTTTCTTTTTCATCATGATATCGTAAATCATATTGGGCGGATAATCACGTTTATAGGTGCGCCGCTGAGTAAGGGCATCATACACATCGCAGATCGAGACGATTAAAGAAACCACATGAGGCTTATGAGCAAATCTGGTCTTAGGATATCCCGATAAATCATAGCCGCGATGGTGCTCAAGCGCAACCACAAAAGGAAGGATCCCCATCGTATCAACATATTTGAGCAGAAACTCAGCGCCAAAACTAGTGTGGCTCTGGACTACCCTATATTCCTCGTCGGTAAGCTTTTTCGGCTTTTTGATAATCCGGGAAAGGTATATTTTACCGATATCGTGGAACAGCGCCGCGATACCAACATCAAGAACGTCCTCTCTCGTAAACCCCAGTTGCGAAGAAAAGTACATTGAAAGTATCGATGTATTCAACAGGTGGATAAACGTAGCTAAATCATATTTCTTTGCGGCGCTCAACTTTAAAAATTCGCTATACCGACTAAGTAAACCCTCCATCACGTCAACAATATTTGTACGTAATTGCAAATAATCAACACCTTCGCCGCTGAGCAATGTGTCAATATAGCCCGGAAGCTCCTCAAGCGATCGTTCGTAACGGTAGAATGCCTTATCTGCGGAAGATAAACCGTCACCGGCGCCCTCGTTTTCCCGAAAGCCTTTGATTTTGCCGATCGAAATATTTTTTACCCCTAAACTCGAAAGATAATCCTGAAGGTCCTTCCCTCCTGCCACATATGAATCGATTTTTTCTTCAGGAAGTGCTATGAACGCAATAAATTCGATTAATTCCTCTTTGCTGACACCCCGCGAAACAACAAGCCGCTCGATATGGCGACGAGAAAGATGTTGGATTACTCCTTTTATTTTTTTGCTTAAATCAAAAAATATCTCTTTATCGCAGGCCAATTCATCGCCAACAATCCCCACCACAAACTCATCGCGAACCACAAGCACTCGCTCAAAACTATCATGAGCTCTCGTAATCGCTTCAGCAAAAAGAGGGTGCTGTTGCGTGTAGATTTTCATTACCTGCAAGGCTACCGAGAAGTCCCTCAATGCCTTTTCAATAATTTCATACATACGACACTATCCCATCCTCGTTATTACGCGCCTGCCCAAACTCTTAACCGTCAACACCCGCCTGCCACCGCGCCAGAACTGCTTTAATGTCCCGGCACAACGAAATATTCCAGAACGATTTTTTTGTAAAAGCCAGAAGTATGGAGGCTGCCTCAACAAGATTTAACTCCTGTATAATCCGTAAATTTTGGCGTACGCGAGCGTTGCGGATACCGAACGGATTAAAGATATTAAGAAGTGTGCTGATGGCGCGCATCATTGCACTGTCGCTGCGGCGAACGATCGTCAATGCTTGCTTTTTTGAAAAAGTATCCCCTGTTCTTAAAATTATATGCATAAAATCCTCATCGAACACGGAAATATACTGCATCGCATTCAAAATCTCCCGTTTGAGCATCGGTCCCGAAAAAGAATACATAAAGCGTAATACCTGAAGGCTTGCCGGCCGATCAACCTCACCGAGAGATTCGATGATTTTTTTCAAATAGACAGTATCAACATACTTCCGGCGCAAAGCGTTACACAACGCCTCGGTCCCGCCAGGAAAGAATATAAAGAATAATTCGAGGATCTCGGGCTGCGCTTTCGCTTCTTCGACAATTTTCCGCACATAAAAAAAACTATCGTGGTGACTCGTCGTAAACGCCCGTATAAATAACTTCTTCTCGGGCAACAGGCCTCCGGATAATACAAAATCTTCAAGCAAAACGGAAAGATGGTTATAAATAGCCTTAAAGTCACGATGCACGCCTTCGCGCTCCAATTGAAAAAGAAACTCAAGGATAACCTCGATCGCTGCAAAATCGCGCGCATGAACCAGCTCATACAATTCCGCTATAATTTTTTCGCGTGCGCGTGTAATAACAAACGCTGATGACTCAGTCCCGAATAAATCAAGTAACGCAAAACGATAATTCCGACTTAATTCCACACGGTCAAAAACAACGGTGCTTTCATTGAGTGTTGTATCAAGGAGCGGCGCGAAGACGTTTCGGTATACCTCAAGAATGAAAGGGGTAGTTACCTCGGTGAGTAGCTCCCTGACCTTCTTCTTCATCCGGGGAGTCGCCTCTTTGCTGCGGGCGGAAACCACACCAGTCAAAATAGACGCAATTTTCCCGTGTCGTTCTCGATCGATAAGGCGGCTAAAGAGATTGAAACTCGCCGTATCAAAATCCTCAGCGGAAAGCACCTGCTCACCCAGAATATGGGCAAAGTCCTCGTCGCTGATTTTCGCAAATAGTGATTTCAGTTTTTCAAGTTTTTCTTCCGATGGAACGCTCTTATCCCTCAAGATCGCTTTCCCAAGCTCGCGCGAACAGGCATGGAACTTCTCTTTCTCGACATGTTTCAGATAATCGAGAAACATCATTACATTTTCGCGTAAACTGTCGCGGTCGATAAAGTCTTGTATTTTAAATTTTCCAAGAATTTTCGGAAAGTTATCGGCCAGCGCATTAATATCTTTTGTGTCGCGCCGCGTGACAGCTGAACCCAACAGGAAAGTCCAGATATCTTTATACTCCTCTCCCTCTCCGACGAGAAGTTGCGAATAATCAAGCTCTTCAACCGTGATGGTAGAAATTCCCGCGTGATGGATCATGCGGACAATACCACCCTGCGCAAAGACTTCACGGGGAGACCGAGCGACAATATTGATAAATGAGGCAAGTTCTCCAGGGGTGGTACACGGAGAAAACTCAACCGTTTTGAGTTTGCGCGAATGAAACATCTCTGCCAATTCGCGATACACACGCATACCCTCAAAGGGCATACCTGCAATATGCAAGGAATGAGGAGCGATATCGACACGTAACGGAATTTCCAGCGAAACCGCAGTGGTTATACGGGCATACAGGTCGTCTATCGCGCGAATAAACATAGGATGCTCAATAAAATAGGTAGCCGCATGGTTGAGTGTAATTCGTAAATTTTTAAGTAATTCCTCTAGGGCTTCTGCCTTATCCATGACAACACCTTAATCGAGACACGGTAGCATAAACACCTACCGGACGTTAAAAATATTCACTATACACGTGCATAATCTTCTGCATCAAGGAACGAGTGACACAATGGTCGTTCTCAAGAAACCGATGAACGCCATACGAAAGGCATCCGAACGATGCCGATGCAGCGCGCCCATTTGCCGGGATAAGGGTTTCTTCGCCGGCACAAGTCTTAAAAAATTCAAGAAACCCTTCGTGGGTTGTTAGTTGACTCACGCAACCAACAGCACATGCCATGATTTCCCGTTGCCTCTTGATATCCGCTAAAATTTCGCGCACCTTACCGCGAACAAACTCGCATACAAAAGCATTAAAAGTCTGCGTGCTGAGGCTGGCATAGGTGTCGCCGTTTTTAACGCTAATTTCCTTATAATGGGGTGTATCCGTAAATGAAAGATACCGGTCCGCGATCTCTCCGGCAAGACCGGGGGCCAACAAGAATTTTTTCTCGATCTCCCGAAAAATATGGTACACGCTGAAACTATCATTACTCACGAATTCCAGAGAACCGCTCCTATATACACTGACATGCATGTCGCGGGCGCCGATCGTCAGGATAATCTGCGGCAGAACGATGTGTGGCTGTGAATTAAAAACCGAGATGCTGCTTATGCCGGCACTCACAAAGCCTCCGAATTCTCTATCAAGATTATCAAAAACATCTTCCGCCTCACGCCGCAGTTTTTCCTTTATATAAAAAAGTAACGAACGAGTATTTATTTTTTTTGCTTGCATCCCAATCGGCGGCCGGAGGAAATGCTGGCCCTCAATCTCATAATCAAGAATCAAATGGTGTACGCACGTATCATCCCAGTCAAGCGCCAATTCTTGAATATACTTTCGGGCATACCCGATGTCTCCCGCGGAAACCTTTTTACGACTCTTAAAGGGGACTGTCTCATCGATCTGCGTACGCTGCTGGACGCTCCAGGGAAGGACACAAAAAACCTTTTCTACCTTGAGAGAATACGCAATCTCTTTTTCCTGTATACGCTGCTCGATCAGATAAGCATTTTTCTTGAGCGTATCAATAAAATCAACGCCGGCATTACACGCAATTTCCAGCTCCTCAATAAATCGAACCACTCCCCGCTCATAAGCCGCCAGGGCCACATACGCGCGCGCGCCATCGATATCAATACCGCAAAACCCTCTCATCGTTTCCTTCCTAAATATACTTTGTCATACCGTAAATCAATATATTCAACGAGTGCCAAATCACCCTTAAGCTCACCGCGCAAGATTGTTTCCAAAGTTCCAAGTTTACGTTTAAAATCATTTTTCCCGAGAATTATTTTCGTCTGATCAATCATCATACACATGACCTCAGGCTGCGTAGCATTAATCGATTGCACTGAAAATTTTCGCAGGAACCGCGCTTTATATAATTCCTCAATGAGTACAAAAGCGGTTTCAAGGCGCACGTCAGCCACGCGCTGGCCCGGTTTCAGGCGCCGGTTATAATCGTCAATCTCAATGAGCACGAAACCCGGCGCCGCGCTTTGATCCTCGGTAATAACAACACCCTCCCGGTCAACAGGATAATTTTTATCCCCCTTAAGAAGCGCAAAAGGTTTTCTTATCACGATCGTAATTCGCACCGCGCTGGGAAATTCTTTAGACAGATAAACTTCTTTGTACTCCGGATGCTGACGGTAAATCTGCGCGCGGATACCCTCGAGATCAACGTCAAACAACGATTCATTTCCGGTAAGCGTTATCGCATTATTATCGATCGCGACATTCGAACGCAGCTCTTTTACCATAAATATCGATGAGCTGGAAAGCTCTTTGCCCAGATACACCGCAAACAACACAAAGAGCACGCAAAAAAATCCGATCACCGCCGCTTTGGGAGTCGGGATAAGCTTAACTTTTTTTAACTTCTTGAATTTGGTTTTTGCCATAGAAAGCCGCTCTGATCATTTCCATAATTAATTCATTGAACGATATGCCGCATGCAGCCGCTGAAAGCGGAAGAAGACTATGCGAAGTCAGGCCGGGAATCGAATTAACTTCCAGCACATAGGGCACCTCATCCGGGCTAAGACGGATGTCTACCCGCGAAAAATGACGACACCCCAGGGACCGGTGCGCTGCTACTGCCGTCTTCTGCACGGCCCGATATACTGCCTGTTTGAGTTTTGCCGGAGCGATAAGGTCGGCCAGTCCATCGCTATATTTAGTCGTAAAGTCAAAGTAGCCTCCGCGAGGTACGATCTCAACCACCGCAAGCGGCTCTTCCTTAAAAATACCGACCGTTAACTCTCTGCCTTCAATATATTGCTCAATCAAAAGCTTATCCTGCACACGAAACGCAACGTCAATGGCTTGACGCAAAGACATATCATCGCGGACGATTGAAACCCCGATACTTGAGCCGGCGCAATATGGTTTCACCACTACCGGATACCGAACCATCGTTGACATTACCTGGCCGCGCGCGAGCATACACGAGGGAGCAATGGGAATGCGTTTCTTCGCAAACACCTCTTTAGAAGCGATTTTATCCATCGCCAGACGACTTGCAACAGGACCGGAACCGCTATACGGTATATCAATTGACTCAAGAATCCCCTGGATGCTGCCGTCTTCTCCGAACTCACCGTGCAACGCGATAAAAACTACGTCGGGAGCATGAAGTTTAAGCTGCGCTTTTATAACAACGTCATCACGACTGGTAATATCAATAAAAACAGCCTCCACGCCGCGGGAATCAAGCGTCCGGCAAACCTGCGCTCCTGATTGCAACGAAATGTCCCGCTCTGAAGACACTCCGCCGGCCAATACCCCGACTTTAATATTGCTCAAATCGAATGACATATGGTTATCGGTTACTTTCTATCCACGCCTTATGATGTCAAAGTGTCAGACGTCAGGGTGTCAAAATGTCCAGTCATTTTCCCTACTTTGACGCTTTGATACTTTGACACGTTGACGCTTACTGCGCCCTACATCCATCGCTCTATTTCTTCTTCCAGTATCACTCCAAACTTTCGATGCACCGTATCTTTAATCCTACCAATAATACAATCAACGTCGGCATACGTTGCTCTCCCGGTATTGATAATAAAATTGGCGTGTTTAGATGAAACCTGCGCGTCGCCGACGGTAAGCCCCTTTAAACCACAAGAGTCAATAAGAAATCCGGCAGCGTACCCCGTGGGATTCTTAAAAACAGAACCGCAGCTGGGATAGGTAAAGTCCTGACTCTGGTAGCGCCGGGAAAGAATATTCGCGATTTCCGCTCGAAGAGCCTGATGCGGAGTGACACGAAACCATGCGCGCGTAATAATCAGGTTTCCAAACGACGAACTCCGGTAACCAAATACCATCTCATCCCGGGATATCCGCACGCACGTGCCGGTTCTTGTCACCGCTTCAACCGCCACAAGAACAGAACAAATCTCTCGGCCGAACGATGACGCATTCATGCGCACCAAGCCCCCGATGGTCGCAGGGATTCCTGCCAGCTCATGCAATCCACCCAAATTATGCTTTACGCAATACTTAAGGACCGCGGCTAACTTCGTTGCGGCGCCGGCCTCAAGCAAATCTCCGGCGCATCTGGTGTAATCAAATTCTTGCCCAAGCGTAACAACCGACGTACGCAGCGCGCCGTTACGGATTAAAAGATTCGAGCCCCCGCCCAAACAGTAATATGCGCCGACTGTATCCGCAAGAACTGCCTGAACGTCGTCAAGGCTATGCGCGTGAAAGAAATACTGAGCCGTGCCCCCGATTTTTATCGTGGTGTAGGGGGCCAACTCAACGCCCTGCGCTAACTCTATTCTTTTTGTACCCACTGATAACTTCCTCCATGATCGTATTGATATCTCCCGCGCCCAAACCCATCACTAGATCTCCCTCTTGAAGAAGCATCGGCAATTCTTCAACGATCCGCTCCCGTGCGATATAACGTGCTCCTTGCGGAAAAAACTTTTTTATGTGGTCCAGAAGAAACAACGCATCAATGCCCTCGATCTTTGTCTCTGACGCGGCGTACACATCCGTAAGGATCACTTCATCCGCATGCGCGAAACACTGCGAAAACTCAACGCATAACTGCTTGACTCGCGAAAAGCGGTGCGGCTGGAATACTGCCACCAGACGCCGGCATGAAAGCAAACGGGCGGCCTTAAGCACCGCGTTAATTTCCGTGGGGTGATGCGCGTAATCATCAACAAAGGTGACGCCGGAAACCACCTCTTTAATCTGGAAGCGACGCTTCGTTCCTTTAAACGTACTAAGTGCCCCAAGCGCTCCCGTAACGTCGAGTCCGTGATAATAAAAAAACCCGAGCACCGCGAGCGTATTTAATGCGTTATGTTCTCCCAGAAGCGGCACCCGCACCACTCCGATGCTTTTACCTTCAATGATGACCTCAAACACGCTACACGTTCCATCGAAGGAAAATTGCGTGGCCCGTACCACATTGTGCTCGCCAAATCCATACGAAATACCTCCCACCTTATCAAGAATAATACGCACACTCGCGTCATCGCCGCATCCAAAAACTTTGCCGCCGGTATTGCGAGCGAAACGCAAGAAATTCTCCTTAAGGTGCGCCATTGTTTTATGATAATCAAGATGCTCAGAATCAATATTGGTAATAATAGAAGACCACGGCTTACAATACAGAAAACTTCCATCGCTTTCGTCGGTTTCAACCACAAAATAATCCTTTCCCCACCAGGCATTACGGCCGCAATTAAGGGCTACACCCCCCACACATACCGTCGGAAACAGGCCAAGCGAGGTTAAAAGATGCCCCATGAGCGCGGTAGTCGTGGTTTTACCATGACTTCCGCATATCGCGACCGTTTTTTGGCCCTCACATAAAAGGCCCAGGAGTTCTCCGCGCTTAAGAATCGCTATCCCGCGGCGCCGAGCCTCGATAAGCTCGGGATTATCTTCTTTGACCGCAGACGAATACACCAAAAGTTGCACCTCGGGCCCGATATTGTTCGGGGCGTGCCCAATGTCAACGGAAATGCCGGCCGATGTAAGCATCCGGACCGCATACGAATCAGAGACATCGGAACCGCGAACCAAAAAACCCCGTTCGCGAAGCAGCAGCGCCAAGCCACTGGTGCCGATCCCCCCGATCCCCGATATATAGATTGCCGTTATTCCAGATAAAACTTTTTCCATTTCTCCTCTAACTCGCTCATTGACCGTATCGATTGAAAGCTTCGTGACAAGGCATCTTCTATCGTAGAGCCGTTACGCAGGAAATATAAAAATTGAGAAAAATGATCCCTGCCGTACCGCCCCACTAAAAAAGAAATAATAGAATAGGACTCAAGGTAAAAAAGACTAACCGAGCCAGTTCCCGAACTCGACAGGCCCTCTGGGCGCATCTGATTTAAATCAGAAAATTTGATATACGTATTGTCCTTAATCGCCCGGCGTATCAGATACATGCTTCTGGCGTACGGATTCGAAACATGTTTGCTTTCAACATACAACGCTGCCGCCTCATCAAGCCACAGCGGTAATTTTCCGCTACCTACATATTCCCGAAAAATAATGTGCGTTAGCTCATGGGCAAAAATAGAAGCGCGATTGTGCTGATGAGGGTACGTGTATATAATTTTATCCCGGTAATCAACACACGCTCCTGACCATGACGGGCATTTGAAAGTACTTACATATTCTTGCTTATCCGCTGCTATAAAAACTTTTGCCCGATTATCCCACAACCACAGGTTGTCTCTCACGAGATTAAATTCCTGGGTAATATCTCGATAATAACCCTCAAGCACATCGGCGGTAGAACGAACGTATCCCTCATCAATTGAGGCTGGATAATAAATTAAAAAATGTTCCGAACGCAATTCGCGATAACCCTGCGGAATCTGTGCGCACAGCGGTGAAGCACCAAAAAGGATAACGCTAAGCGCACACCGCGCGATAAAATTTTTCAATGCCCACCTCTATGTCCATGGCGCTCAAGTTCTCTCTAAGCCGTTCCCTCAATTGTGTGTTAAACAGAACCTGCGTCAATACCTCTGCAAATTCATCAAACGAAAAATTTTCCTGCGTAAACATAAATGCGGCGCCGCGCTTCCTGAAATATGCCGCATTTGCTTCCTGATGCGCACCCGCAGCTGGATAAGGCACCAGGAGCGCAGGAAGCTTATAGTAGATAATCTCCGCAAGCGTCGAAGCGCCACAGCGGGTAATAACCGCATCGGCGGCGCTATATAACAACTCCATGGAATAGTAAAAATCACGTACGAACGTTGTTTTTTCTATTGTATTATAGAATTGCGTAATTTGGAAGTATTCTCTTTTTCCGGTTAAATGAATTATCTGAAAATCCTCTTTTATCTCACGAGCCAGGCGCAGGCACGTACTGTTTAAAAACGCTGAACCCTGGCTGCCGCCAAAACAAAAAATGACCGGGGACTCAGTCAAACCAAGCGCCGCACGCGCACGCGTTTTATCGATGATCCGAATGGTATCACGCAACGGGATGCCAACGGCCTGCGCGCGCCTCGTCGCTGAACGTAAAGGGAACCCTACGAGAATCTTTCCCGCAAATATCGAAAGCACTCTGTTGGCGCGGCCCATCGTGGCATTCGGCTCATAAATATAGGTTTTGCGCATACACAAGGAGCCGAACAATACCAGAAAGAAACTATCTCTGCCGCCGAATCCTACAATTTTTTGCGGGCGTTCGCGCACGATAAGATATGCTGCCTCCAGCAAACGAAATATCATCTCAACCAGCACGTTTCGGGAAGGGAAAACTTTTCCGGAAACGCAAAAACCCTCCCGCGCCAGATGCTCCTTCAAAAAAGGAGCCGTGACAAAGAAAGAAACCGTAGCTTCCGGTGAATGTTCTTTTATTTTTTTTGCCAGCGCCAATGCCGGAAAGACATGACCGCCGCTGCGGTCGCACGCGAGTAAAATACGCATAGCCCTCTCACGTTTCCTTTGATGCATTAAAAAACAATCCCAGCAGAATAAAATGCGTGATCAGATTTGAACCACCGTAACTCATAAAGGGAAGCGGCAGGCCTTTCGTCGGGAAAAGCCCGCAGGAAACTCCTATATTGATGATCACTTCAAGGAAGAAAATAAAAATAATTCCCCAGAGCAAGCCGCGCCTGAACTCGTCGGTAGAGCGTTGAGCAATGCCGACCATCGCATTAATTAAGAAGAAAAATAGCGCGAAAAGAGAAAGCGAGCCCCACAGGCCGAATTCTTCAGCAATAATAGAAAAAATAAAATCGGTATGCGCGGCGGGGAGAAAAAAAAGTTTCTGGCGGCCCTCCCCTAATCCCACCCCCCATAGGCCTCCCTCGCCAAACGCAATTTGGGATTGTATGATCTGGAACCCGGTGTTGCGTGGGTCAGCGTACGGGTTAAAGTACGCGGTGATCCGCTTGAAACGGTACGGGTAAAGCGTGATCAAGAAAAAAAGTAATACGACTCCAAAAATAACAATCAAGAAAATATGCTGTTTGCGCGCGCGGTGCAGAAAAAGAAAAAACAAAGTCCAGACCACCCAAAAAATCGACGAACCTAAATCAGGTTCAAGAAGCAACAACAACGACGTCACACCGAGAATGAGGCCCAAAGGAAGCAAACCCTGACGGAAATAGCGGATAAGGTTTCCCTTGCGACGGCAATATTCGGCGCAATACACCAGAAAGGTTATTTTAAGCATCTCCGAAGGCTGGAAGTTAAAAAACGGGGAATGAAACCAGCGCCGGGCTCCGCCGGCGCGCTTCCCGACAATTAAAACGGCAAAGAGCAGAATAATAGTGATAGCAAGAAAAACCTTGTTGTTGCGACGTAAAAAATCCAAGTCAACAAAAAGCATTGCGATAAACAATGCAACACCTACCGCGCAATAGCTAAGCTGCCGTGAAAAAAAATACATCGGGTCCGAAGAAATTTTATACGCGTAAATACTCGACGACTCATAGACCATGATGAGGCCAAAAAGGCTCAAGAACATAACGGTTAAAAATATGAAACGGCGCTGTTTTTTTATATCAAACGTCTTCATCACTAAAAGTGATACGTTCGGAGCATGTGTGGGGCCTTGCTCCTTAACTAAAAACATATGTCGCAGGCATTGTTTGCCCGGAATACACCCGCGGAAATACCTTCAGAAAATTTCTGGACATGGCGGAACGCCGAAAAACATGACCTCTTTTACCTTAACGGACAAGAACGCCCGGAGTTATGTCATTTGTGACGTTTCAATTGCATTGTCCCGGCTCAGACTGTTGACTGCTGCCATAAATTTTCTACCCCTATCCATATAATTTAAAAACATGTCAAAACTCGAGCACATAGGAGAAAATACTATGGTATCACGCTTGCGTGCCTGGCCGAAGGAAGCGCGGACAACGGCTTCCAACGAAGGAAATATCTCAACCGGAACCCGCCCCCCGAGTGCCTGCTTTATTTTCTCGGCAGCCTGGCCGATCAGATTAACTTTTTTAACCCTCTTCAGATACGGAATAATAACCGCGTAATCTACTCCTTTATCCTTGCCTCCGGCAATTAAAATAATATCGCCCTTGAGCGCCTGGAGGGCCCACATTGTCGATGAAGGATTTGTTGATTTTGAATCATTGATAAACCGAACCCCCGCGAGATCTCTAACAAGCTGCAGACGATGCGGAAGCCCGCGAAACTCTGAAAAAACGCCGACACAATCAGCCTTGCTTAAACCGAAGATGGTGGCGGTACGGTATATACATGAGAAGTTTTCATTGGGAAATTCGTCAGAAAAGTAAACGATGCGCGATGTAATACGTTTTTCGATATCGCCACGCATAGCGATATTCTTATTAACCACCGCGTAGTCCCGTACGGTCTGATTCCTGAAAAGATTCATCTTCGCGTTATAATAATCGGTAACGGTCGGGTGCCGGTCAAGGTGATTCGGCTCGAAATTTAAAAGGCAGCCCACAAAGGGACGAAACTCAATAATAGACTCGAGTTGAAACGAACTTATTTCAAGGACGATTACGTCACCTTTCTTTGTAGCAAGGATAAATGAAGAGACGGGAATACCAATGTTACCGCCTAAAAAAACCCGCTTACGTCTACTCTTTAAAACTCGATACGTAAGAAACGTGGTCGTTGTCTTCCCATTCGTGCCGGTAATAGCTACAAAATGAGCCTTGGTTAACCAGAACGAGAACTCGACTTCTCCAACGCACGGTATCGCACATGCACGCGCGATCGATACCGCGGATGACTGCGCCATGTCCACGCCGGGGCTCACAACAACTAACTGCGACTCTTTAATGAATTGTTCGGTGTGCGCGCCAAACTCAAAACGGACGCCCCGTTGCATAAAAGCATTAATCGGCCCTGAAGCAAAACGTTCACGCGGCTTCTCATCCGTAAGCAAAACTTCCTTGCCCAGAGTACGCAGGAGCGTACATAACGCGATGCCACTTTTACCCCACCCGACAACGCATACTTTTTTTAGAGCGTCAATATTCACAATTATACCGTCAGCGCAATTTGAGCGTCAAAAGTGTTGCTACAGCGCAAATAATCGAAATGATCCAAAATCGTACAATAATTTTCGGCTCTTTCCAGCCTAAAAGCTGAAAATGGTGATGGAGCGGCGCGGCGCGAAACAGCCGCTTTCCCCAAATCTTCACCGAACATATTTGCAATATCACGCTCAGAGCCTCGGCAACAAAGATCCCGCCGCTTATCAGCAAAAGAAATTCTTTCTTTATCAGAAGTGCGATGGTCCCCAGCAAGCCACCGAGAGCAAGCGCGCCCACATCACCCATAAATACCTGCGCCGGATAGGCATTAAACCACAAGAACGCCAGCGCCGCGCCCACTAAGGCCAGACATAATACCGTCAATTCCCCTGCTTCCCTAACAAAAGGGATAAAAAGATAGTTAGCGAACTTCGCGTGGCCGACAAGATAACTTAAGAATCCAAACATCAACGCATTGGTCACCAATGCCCCCGTCGCAAGGCCATCAAGGCCGTCAGTGAAGTTGACCGCGTTAGACGTTGAGATCATGACCAATGCAGCCCAAAAAATGTAAAAATAGCCAAGATCCTTGATGAGATTCTTAAAAAAAGGAAAATCCAGGGTTGTCGAGAAATTTTTATTAATCAGTATTAAGATACCAAGCAACCCCCCGATAAGAACCTGGTAGAAAAGTTTTTCCGAACGCGTAAGCCCTTTTCCTTTCTTGATCTTTAAAAGGTCATCGCGTAAACCCACGATGCCCAGCGTCACCACTACAACCAGGCAAACCCAAATAAAATAATTATCCCAGCGCGCCCACAACAAGGTGGAAACAATAATGGCTCCGAGGATTAAGATTCCTCCCATGGTCGGAGTCCCCTTTTTGCTTTCATGAAGAGCCTCCAGACGGAGATGACCATACATATCGATTTTTTCTATAAGCTGCATCCGCCTAAGTTTTTTAAGTGTAAACTGCCAAAAAAACATAACCAGAAGGAACGCGGTAATAAACGCGCAGCCACCGCGAAATGTAATATATCGAGTTACATTGAGAAATGAAATAACTTTGGAAAGGGGGTACAATAGGTGATACAGCATGAGTTATGATTTGTTTTTACAATCCAGATGCGCGAGCACCTTTTCTAGTTGCGTGGCTCGAGAACCCTTCAGAAAGATCAGCCAACCAGGATGTGCTCGCTGATTAATTGATGCGGCGATCTCCTCATGAGACGCGCAGCAAAAAGCATTTCGATAACCGTGTTTTTTTAGCTCCTCTACCAGGTACGGCGCGTGCTCGCCCAAGGCAAAACAAGATTCAAATCCCACGCGCAAAATGTGGCGCGCAAGTGCCTGATGATAGGCGACGCTACGGGAACCTAACTCGCGCATATCCCCTACAACAGCGATTTTTTTGGATGGGTACCTCCGCACAACACGCAATGCCTCAAGAAAAGAATAGGGATTTGCATTATAGGCGTCGTTAAAAATAAAAAAACCTTTATCGTGGGTACATTGCGCCCGCTGCGAAGGAAATTCACTAAAATCATTCAGCCGCTCGACGCACTGGGCAAGCGGCATGCCGGCCTGGTGAGCAGAAAGTATCGCCGCCAAAGCGTTATAGATAAAACCGCCAAAGGGAGTGCGCAGCGTAAGCTTAAATTCATTTTGTACCAGGAATGTCGAGGAACTCGTATCACAAGAGACCCCTCGCGCGCCAAGATCGCTATTCTTATGTTTCCCGAACCACCGTATCGCGCCGCGTCGCGTAACCTTACGTAAATACGCATCATCTCTATTCAATATCGCGCGCATACGGGCATTGACATCAAAAAGCGAAATCTTCTCTTCAAAAATACCCCGCATACTACCCAACCCCTCAAGATGCACGGGCTTTATAAACGTAATAATGCCCGTGTCGGGCACGACAATATCGGCAAGCATCCTGATCTCTCCGGGGGCGTTCGTGCCTAATTCTAACACTACTGTTTTTTCGTCGCGCAAGGAAAAACAGGTTTTTGCGACTCCGAGAATATTATTTTCCGTTTTATAATTTTTTAAGACGGGGCCGTTCGCCTCGAGTAAAAACGCAAGCATCTCTTTCGTTGTCGTTTTACCGACCGAACCGGTGATCGCGTAGACATACGGTCGCTTTGCCTTGATCGCATAACGGGAAAGAACCGCAAGCGCGCGATACGAATCCTCTACGAGAAAATAAGGGACTCTCTGCGTACTATGAAATTCCCGCTGGGCGATGACAAACCTCGCCCCTTGCGCAATAGCATGGGCAATGTATTGATGACCATCATGATGTTTTCCTTGTAACGCGATAAAACCGTTCCCTGCCACGATAGTCCGTGAATCAATCGAAAACCCGTTCAGAGGCATAAAATGATAAATATTAGCGATCGTATATGGTCGCAACAATTTTTCGAGAATCTTAAAATCAGTTATATACATGCGTAAGAATATTTCGTGCGACGCAGGTGTCGTTAAAGGGAATTTTTTTGGTACCGAAAATCTGGAAGTCTTCGTGGCCTTTTCCGGTTATTAACACGCAACACTTATTATATCCTTTTTCCCTGGTCTGTGAATATAATTCAAGGGCTTTTTCAATGGCGCGCCGGCGGTCGATAATAACACGCGAACGCCCGGCTGCAATACCCTTTTGTATCTGCCGGCAAATATCTTGCGGCTTTTCCGTGCGCGGGTTATCCGAAGTGATAAAAATCGCCGCTGCGTAACGCGCGGCAATCGCTCCCATTTGCCGGCGTTTACCAACATCACGGTTACCACCGCAGCCAAAAACGCAAATAATTCTTTCGTATCCTATATCCCGCAAGGTACGCAACGTTTTCTCGAATGCGTCGGGCGTATGCGCATAATCAACAAAAATATGCGAAGAAACTCTCTGGAGCCTCCCCGGAGCGCCGCGAAAAGTCCTTACGCAACGCGCTAACAGACCCAGCGGCAGCCGGAGCGCGCCGAGCGCCGCCAATGCCGCCAGGATATTTAAAACATTAAACCTTCCCACAAGCAACGAACGTATGTGCTGTTTTCTTTTTCCGATTACCATCTCAAATTCAGTACGTGCTGCCGAGAGCGCAATCGCCTGGGCGCGAATACGGGCAGAAGGCGCGATCCCAAAGGAAATCGCGCGGGGAAATAAATGAAGCAACTTTTTCCCATACGTATCATCGCCATTAATAATCATCGTGGCCTTGCGATTCTTTTGAAACAAGAGCCGTTTTGCGGCAAAGTACTGCCTCATGGTCACATGATAATCGAGATGATCGCGAGTCAGATTGGTAAAGATACATACCGCAAAAGGAATACCCTCGACGCGACCCTGCGTCAGGGCATGGGATGAGACCTCCATTACGATATATTTCACCTGTTTATTTTTTGCGATGGCAAAAAACTTACGCAATGCCAGATAATCGGGTGTTGTGTGGGTTGCGGCAAATTTTTTTCCCCCAATGTCATAGCACACGGTTCCAAAAAGCGCTACGCGAGCACCGTGTTTTTGTAATACATAATGGAGTAGCGTGGCAACGGTCGTTTTACCATTCGTACCGGTTACGCCGATAAAAATAAAATCGTCTGCCGAAAATCCGTAGAAGCAGTCTACGACCCGGCGAAATTCCTGTTCAATGTCATCGACCACAATAAGCGTTGCGCGCGTAATAATACGCCTTATTTTTTCCTGATGAGCGCGCTCCACCACAAAGGCGCACGCGTCTTTTTCCAGCGACGCAAGCACGGAAAAAATATCGAACGAAGACCGCTCTTTAACAAAAAAAACGTCGCCGCGTTTAAGAAGACGGGAATCATCTGCAATGCCGTGCACCGGCAGCCGGTGCGCCGAAGGAGCAAGTGCGTAGCGCGGGAAAAGTCTTCCAAGCGTTATTGCTGAATGATCTTTCATATTCTACTCATCACGCGGCGCTATGCGGTCGCGGTTAAACATTCGTTCACTCTCAAGATACCGAGCGGTTTTCTCGGCAATCTTTTTAAAGAGTGGCGCTGCCACCACGCCGCCAAAATGCGACTTTTTCGGTTCATACACCGTAACGGCAATTACAATCGGCGGTTGAGTGTTGCTTACAAAACCGACAAACGATGCCCGGTAATCGGTCGCTGAATATCTGCCAATTTTAGGATCAAACTGCTGCGCAGTCCCGGTTTTACCTCCGATAGTCAGTCCCTCGACGCGCGCACGCACCCCTGTTCCGTCTTCAACAACCGCGATCAAGATATTTTTCGCGCGCGACGCTACCGCCTCGGATACTACTCGTCTGCGCTCCACAACGGCATTTTTGGAAAAAAACGGAGAATTGATACTCTTAACAATATGGGGTTTGACGAGATACCCTCCGTTGGCGACAACAGCAAATGATCGTGCCAGCTGCAAAAGATTAACGCCTACTTCCTGGCCTATCGGCATAATAAAACTTGAGGTTTTCGACCAGGCTGACGGCGGTTTAATATTGCCGGTAACTTCACCCGGAAGATCGATGCCGGTCTTCTCGCCAAAACCAAGCTTCCGCATACAACGATACATTGCATCCTTACCAAGGCTACTTGCAATCTTCGCAATACCGATATTGCTTGATTTCTTAAAAACTTCTTTAAAGGTCAGGTTTCCGTAAGGCTTCCAATCGTGCAGCGTGCTTCCCGGTATTTTAAAGCTGCCGTTTTCGCAAAAAATTATTTGTTCATCAGAGAACTTATTGCTTTCGATGGCCGCAAGGAGGGTAACCTCCTTAAAAACGCTGCCGGGCTCGAACATATCACACACCGCCCTGTTTCGACGAGCATCAACGGAATAACCGCTCAGATCGTTGGGATTATAAAAAGGGTAATTTGCTAAAGCCAATATCTCGCCGTTCTCGGCGTTCATTACCACCGCGCCCCCTTCCGTGGCGCCAAATTTCTTGATTATCTCATCAAGATAATTTTCTACTCCGTATTGAATTTGAGCGTCAATCGTGAGGGTTACATCCGCACCCGCTTTCGGAGCGATAATTTGAGGACTGATAAGCACCTCGCGAGCGCGCGAATCCTGCAACACCCGCGCCAGGCCGTTTTTACCACATAAATATTTATCATAATAGAGCTCGAGGCCGTCAAGACCCTTGTTGTCAATGTCAACCAGGCCAAGGAGAGAAGCCGCAAGCGCCTCCTGCGGATAAAAACGTTTGCCCTCTCGCAGGAAACCAACGCCTTTTATTTTTAACGCTTTTATCTTTTCTTTCTCGGACCACGATACTTTACGCTTTATCCATACGAATCGTTTTTTCTTACTCACGCGTTGCTGGATGGGCGCATACGGAAGTTTCAGGCTCACAGATAAAATCCTAGCCACCTCATCGGGGTTCTTGATCAGGGATGGATCGGCGAAGATTGAATAACTGTTGATTGTGGTAGCGATAACTCGGTTACGACCATCAAAGATTTTCCCGCGCTTCCCTTCAAGAGGGATGAGCCGGTAATATTGACTATGCGCTAAATTCTGGAGGAATTTCTGCCGAAATACCTGAAGATAGATGATGCGTGCCGAAATAATCAAGAAGGAAAAAATAAAGAGGAAATAAACATAGCGGATTCGTAAGCGATCACTTGCTTTCACTGTTTGTGGAATCTATTTGAACCTCACCCAACGCTGCGGATACTCCCAAAAAATCTTACGATGCATGCTCGGCTTGCCGCTCTATTGCGATCGCTCCTGCGCCAATACGGTTGAAGAACCGCTTGAAAACCCAACTGCTTTTTGTAGTAACGACGCGAATGCGTGTTTAGAGACAGGCACTTTCTTGCTTCCCCGGTTAAGCGCTAACATTTTCCCCTTTTGGACCGGAGAAAATTCATTTTTATCAACCCAGGCATTAAGCCGCACCAATGATACTTCTTTCATAAAATTATACATCAAGTGATCGCGCTTATCAACACATTCGTTATAAATCTGATAATTCTTGCTCAAACGATACGCTTCGACGTAAATCTGCACTTTTTGATGAAGATATAAAAACGTTCCCATAAAAATACATCCTGCGCACGCAAAAAAAATACCCTGTTTTCTCATTGTTCGTTCTTCTCCGCAACTCTTAGTTTTGCAGACCGCGAAGCCACGTTCTCTGCGAGTTCCCCCTCGCCGGGAACAAGCGGCTTCTTTGTTAGAATTTTTACTACTCCTTCGCGCGCGTACGATCTCAATGAATGCTTAACAATTCTATCCTCAAGTGAATGGAATGAAATTACGGCAATTCTACCGCCGTTATTTAAACGCTTGACGGCAGCGTCAATACCGGCAGCGAGCGCGTCAAGCTCACGGTTAACGGCAATACGCAGAGCCTGGAAAACCCGTGTTGCCGGATGAATCCTCTGGTTACGCCCCAGAAACGGAACGACGCGCGCTATCACCTGGACTAACTGTGTCGTGCGCGTAAGCGGCTCTTTTCTACGGACCTCGATAATCGCCCGCGCAATGCGCATGGCATATCGCTCTTCGCCAAATTTTCTAAAGATGCTTACAAGCTCCGGTTCGCTCAAGTTATTCACCAGATCGGCCGCACACACATAAGCATCAGAATCCATGCGCATATCAAGAGGGCCTTCTTTTAAGAAACTAAAACCACGCTGCGCGCGCGCTAACTGATACGTTGAAATACCCAGATCAAAAAGAAACGCGTCGGCATAATCGATTCCCTGGCCATCGAGAACGCTCTCAAGATGCGAAAAATCCTCTTTCACCAATATCGCCCGCGAACCAAACGGCGCAAGGGTGGCGGACGCCAGCGCCAGCGACTCTGAATCCTTATCGATTCCGACAAGCACTCCCTGAGGGCCCATCGCCGCAAGAAACCGAGCGGCATGCGCGCCCATACCCACGGTACAATCAACAAGCACCCGTCGTGATCCAACATTTAAATACTCCATAACCTCCCGGTACATGACAGGATAATGGCTAATTTCGCGCATAGGTAAGACCGCTCGTTCTACGACACTCATTGATTTTCAAAAATATTTTCCGCAACTTCTTCGAACTTTACTTTGTTCTGCTGATAAAAATCATTCCAGCGTAGCTTATCCCAGATCTCAACGCGATCGGCAACTCCGATAATAACGATCTCTTTTTTTATCTGAGCAAATTCCTTGAGGTATCCGGGAATAGCAACGCGCCCCTGCGTATCAATGTCAACTTCCTGAGCTCCGGAAAAATACAAACGGTTAAACGACCGTGACTGTTGTTTCGCGAATGAAATGCCTTTAAGCTTCTCCTCCAGGTTTTGCCAGACGTCCTGTGAAAAAAAGAAGAGACATCCGTCAAGACCCCGCGTGAGAAAAAATTTCTGCTTTCGCGAACTCTTTATCCTTGCCCGGAATTTCGCAGGAAGTATAAACCTATCTTTATCATCCAATGTGTGTTGATACTCTCCGTACCACATCCCACTTTCCTCCATTTTATTCCACAATGTAAATATAAACCTCCACCATTACATTGTCAAGAGGTTTCCGGGAATAAATGCTTATGCCACAATAAGTTGTGGGTGGGTAGGAACGACAACACTATATTTTGAGGCAGGAGGAAAATACTTTTTTACCGCGAAAAGAGTAATTTCTTTTGATTTTCTCTACATCCTTATTGATCGCCTGGACTAATCGCGCACGTGAAGGAAATTTTCTTTCATCGCGCATACGCTTTATAAACAGTATCTCAATAGTATGACCCGTAAGCGAACCGTGGAAATCGAGACAGTGAGCTTCAACGATCCTGCGCGATAAGGGAACCACGGTCGGATGCGTGCCAATATTGACTGCGGCACGATACAGGCGTCCGTTCGCTCGAACAACAGCCGCATATACGCCCGTCTTTGGAATAACATAATCCTCACAGATAATATTGGCTGTCGGGAAACCAAGGGTTCTGCCGATACCTCTTCCGCGAACCACGCGTCCGGCCACTATATAGTCTCTACCCAAAAACCGCCGTGCCGTAGAAAAATTTCCCGCTTCTATGGCGCGACGTATCAAAGAGCTGCTAACCACGCGGCCTCTCATGGTACGCTTCTTGATAACCTCAAGTGCAAAACCGTACCGACGAGCAAGCCGGTCAAGCGTGACACTATCGGCATGGCTTCCCCGGCCGAAACGAAACCCCTCCCCTACACACAAAAGCTTGATTGAAAAATGACGCAGAAGATGGATAAGAAAATTCTGGGCGGAAAGCCCAAGCAAGCGGTCCGTCGTACGCAGGAACCATACATAATCGATACCTGTCCGAGTAAGGCAGGTTTTCTTCTGATCGAAATTCATGATCGTGCCCGCAAACTCCTTTTTAAGCAACCGCTGCGGCGGCACGTCAAACGTAACCATCAAAGAAGCAATACCGCGCCCGCGGGCTTGAGTGACGACTTCTTTGAGAATATGCTGATGACCACGATGGATACCGTCAAAAACCCCGATCGTGGCCACGCACGGTATTTTTTTATGGGGAAAATCTGAATGCAGAATGTGAGGTTCTTTAAGCGGAAGATGTTCCAGAATAATTTTCATCTATTGATCCCGGAATTATTATATACGCCCGTTATGCCCGGATAAAGGGACGAAGATATTTCTCGTCTATCACATCGACATTGATCGCGTCATCGAGTTTAAACGGCCCGATGCTTAAACGTTTAATTTTAATCACATGCGCGCCGCAACCGAGCAATTCTCCAATATCCTCGGCAAGTTTACGCACATAGGTCCCCTTGGAGCAATGGACATAAAATTCAACGAGCGGTAAATCAACGGTCTTGATTTGTAAAGAGTAAATTTTTATTTTACGTGCTGGCCGATCAATCGTAATTCCTTTCCGCGCAAGGCTGTAGAGACGCTTTCCTCCCATACGAAGAGCGCTCACCATAGGGGGTATCTGCTCCATTTCACCGCTGAATCGAGAAAACGCTTCATCGATCTGCGCCAGGCTAATTCCCTGGTAATCAGTGTGTTTGATCACCGGACCCTGCGAATCACCGGTAGTTGTTATTTGGCCAAGTTTAAGAACCCCGATGTATTCCTTGTCGAAATTCACGAATGACGCAAAAAGCTTGGTAGCCTTACCGACCAAAATAACAAGCAAACCTTCGGCAAGCGGGTCGAGCGTTCCGGCGTGGCCAACAGCCTTCATTTTGAACGTCCCGCGCACTATATCGACAACATCGTGCGAAGTGATGCCAATGGGCTTGTTAACCAAAAGTATTCCTTCTTTTTTTGCCACCGAATGAGTTTCCATTAATTATCGTTTATTATCTCGATTGTGCGCGATGCACGTAGCTCCTGACAAAAGAAATTACTTTTTTCTGAGCGGCGGCGAGCGTCTCTTCAATGGTTGTACCGCTTGCCCGCTTGTGCCCGCCTCCTCCGAAGAACTGCGCTACCTCATTAACATCGACACGCGAGCGAGAACGAAAATTAACTCTAATTCTGTTTTTCCCGATAGTCTTGAAAAGAATAAAAACTTCAAAACCTCGAAGCAACCGCATCATGCTAAAAATAACTTCGGTGAGGTCGTAATCCTTCTCTTCCCATTTCTCGATACGGGCCCAACAGATCTTCTTCTCAACATCGTAGCGCAGCGAAGCAATAATATCGTTAATAAGCCTTAGATCCTGGGGCTGACAAAGGCTATGAAGCCGCTCATCGATACGATGAGGCTCGAGCTTGTATCGTAAAAGATTATACACAACCCGGTGCGTTTCCGGAGTAGTATTTGCGTAGGTAAAATTCCCCGTATCGGTAGAAATACCGGTATAAAGGCACAACGCAATATTTTTATCCATAATCCGGTAATGCTCGCACAATACATAAAGCATCTGGCAGGTTGAGCCGGCAGACGCATCAACCCAGTTTAAGTCGCCAAACATGGTGTTGCTGATATGATGATCAATATTAATAATATAGGGAACGTCATCCAACGCGTCTTTAACGCGCCCGGCGCGCGAAGAGTCGGAACAATCAAGCACCATTGCGACATTAAAACGCTTTCCCGCAACATCATTTTTTATAGAGCGCACATGCGGTAGAAAACGATACGGAGAAGGCGTGTGGTCTTGGTTGCAAATCATCACCTGCTTCCCGAGCCTTTTTAACAAAAGATAAACGGCAAGCTCTGAACCAAGCGCATCTCCTTCAAGACCCACGTGCGCGGTAATTAAAAAGCTTTTACTGCTGTTTATCTTCTTGATGATTCTCTTGATGCTCATTGTTCCGCGTTTCCTCTTCCTTTTTTATCTCCTCTATTCGCGTATAAATATCGACGCTATAACGAATCGTGTCATCGGGAATAAAGCGCAATTCAGGAAGAATCTTGAGATGAGTACGCTTGCCAAGACTGACCCGAAGAAATTTATTCATCTTATCGAGTATATTTTGCACCCGAGCTATTTGGGTTTCATCAAGCAAGCTGAAATATACTTTCGCTTCGCGAAGATCGTTGGTGGTGTCGACCCTGGTGATCGAAAGAACACCGACGTTTGGATCATCCACTTCCTGCTGAATTATCTCCATGAGTTGCCGACGCAACTCGCTGTTGACCTTTTGCATTCGCAGGGACATACTGTAATCTCCTTAAGCTTCAAGGCCCAAGCCCCGTTATGTTTGATATTTATATTGAGGTTCGGGGCGTCCCGCACCTTATTAAATAGTATAAGAAACGGGACAGGCTGCAAGCCATAAACGTGTGCACTGATGGTGTCTACGCATATATAAAAGAGGGTAATTATAACGTAAAGAAGGACGATTAGCAACACTTTACTTATGCGCAGCGGGTGCCACCAAGCCGCGCCGCCGGGCGAGGACGCAAAGCGCTCGTATCTCTTCTTCCTTCGTCGCGAGCCCCTGATCGAGAACTACATCAAGAAGTTTTTCAAGAAGCCCGCCGTAGGCAGTATGCGGTTTAATACCGATGCGTTTTAAATCTTCACCGCGGACTTTAAGACGCACATGAGCGAGCGAATTCAAAAAATAACGAATGTTCGCGCGCAGGCGCGCGTTCGTATGGAAAGAATAGAGAAATACGATTGCTTCAAAACTCAAAGGATTAAGCAGCCGGTAGATACGGTGCGTCGTAACAGGACGCGCCAGTATTTTTACTTTCGTAATATATTTTTTTATCGAAAGTACGCGGACACGCTCCCCTCTCCTAAAATCGAACGTCGAAAAAAACATATCAACCGCTCTCACCGAAGGTCTCATCAGCACCGCACTCAAGTACAGGAGCCAGATATCGAGCGGACGATGTTGCGAAAAATTCTTCTGGTATACACCAAGCGCCTGCCTGATGCGTCCGAAAAGCTTACGGCTTTCTTGAGTAAGACGGACGTTGGCAATAAAGGACAGTCCGTACATCTTTTCGATAGAGACTAAACACTTCCACGGATCGGGTTCCTTCAAAAGAAGCACGATCTCATCCCGAAGCCGATGCGGATGTACAAGGGCCAGCGCGTGTTCCTGACGAGCGCGCGCGGCAAGCACCCTGGTACGTGGCTCGATGCGAAAACCGAAACGGTTCATAAAACGCACCGCGCGTATAATGCGTGTGGGGTCATCACGGAAACTATTTGCGTGTAAAACTCTTATCAAACCTTTTTTAAGATCGTGTTGTCCGCCATAAAAATCGATACGTAATCCATAATCTTCCCTATTAAGACTGATTGCCATCGCGTTAATCGTAAAATCTCGACGCAAGAGATCATCACGCAATGCTGCCGGCGTAACGCGAGGCAAGACTGCCTGTGATGCGTATGTTTCCTTACGCGCCGTGGCAAAATCAATTTTATGCGCACCGTAATAAACTGTTGCGGTACCAAAGGCATGGTGTCGTCTTAATTCTTTGTGCGCGACACGCGCAAATTCGCTCGCAAGCTTGATCGCGTCACCTTCAACAACCAGATCAAGATCGATAATTTCCTTCGCAAGGAGCAAATCCCGGACTACACCGCCCACCAGGTATATCTTAAACCCAAGACGCTCAGATATAATACTTAAGGACTCGAGTATTTTTTTGAAATCATGATGTATGGTTGCAAGCTTAGAAATCATAATTCTCATTTTGCGCGAGGATGAAACTGCGCGTGAATCGCCTTAATCCTGCTCTTATTAACATGCGTATATATCTGGGTCGTTGTAATGCTGGCGTGCCCTAACATCTCCTGCACGCTGCGCAGGTCAGCTCCGTGCTCAAGAAGATGGGTCGCAAAAGAATGCCGAAACGTATGCGGGCTCACCCGCTTCTTAATGCCTACCTCTTTAACGGCACGTTTGATCATCTTCCAGATACTCTGACGGGATAAATGTCTCCCGCCCTGCGCCAAAAAAAGATACAACGAGGTTTTTTTGGCAAGGAGCGCGGGCCGCGCCTCGGTACAATACTTCTGGAGAAACTCCCGCGCAATACGGCCAAGCGGCACGATCCGCTCTTTTGAGCCTTTCCCCTTACATTTAATAAAACCAACTTCTAAATTAATATCGGCCACCTTAAGGTTTGACGCTTCTGAAACGCGCAAGCCACTGGCATACATCACTTCCAGTATCGCCCTATCTCGTTTACCGTGCATATCGCGCAGATCAGGCACTTTCAAGATCCGCATTACATCATCGAAATCAAGACAATCGGGAATTTTCTTCTCGGTCTTTGGAGATTCAATGAGCTCGGTAGGATCGCTCGTCGAAACCTTTTCCCGCAACAAAAATTTATGAAAACTCTTAAGGGTCGACAGGACACGGGCGATGCTTATCGCCGACAAATTCTTGCGCAATGAAAAAAGAAAGTCAGTGATGTCTTTGCGGGTAATGGTAAGAGGGCTGGTTATCCCCCTTTGCTTCAAATGCTTTACGTAACAATCGAGATCATGCCCATAGGCATACAGAGAATTACCGGCAAGGCCTTTTTCAACCCGAAGGTAATCAAAGAATGCTTCGCGGTAGGCGTCCATAATCCCATCCTTAAACGTGCGTCAGAAACGGGTTGTGATCCCTCTCGTGCGCGACTGTCGTGGACGACCCATGCCCGGGATAGATCAGTGTCTCACCCGGTAAGGTCAACACCCGGTTTTTAATCGAATGCAGTAATGTTTTTTGTGAAGCTAACGGAATATCAGTTCTTCCGATAGCATCGCAAAATATGGCATCGCCGCTAAAAAGCCATGCGCCGAGTTTAAGCGACACCGAACCCGGGGTATGTCCCGGCGTAGGAATAATTTCTAGGGTATGTTTTCCGAACACTATCGGTTTATTAGAATACAGGAGAGGTTTTTTTGTTATGGTTACCAGCTCATCGAAATACAAAGAGCCGTTCAGCCGCTCATCCATTAAAAATGGCACATCGAGAGGATGCATAGAGAAAGGGTATTTGAGACTATCCAGGCCGGCGATATGATCAAAATGGCCATGAGTGATAGCAACAAAAAGAATATCGATCTCGCGTTGCCGGGAAAACCGGCTCACTTCCTCGACACCACAGGGAGCATCGACAATAAATCCTTTTTTCTGAGTGGGGTCAAAAACAAGATAAGAATTGGTGCAGAGGTTTCCGAGGGAAAAAACTTCGAGCTTTAATTCATCCATTGCTCGGCATCGCTGTATTTAAAATCTGCTTCGAACTGCCTGCGAAACTTCTCTATTTTCGCGACAATGGAATTACGCTTCATGTCACTGGGGTTGGGGTTGGTCTCAATATCCTGTTTAATGATACGCAAATCCTCATACAACGGATACGCGTTCTCTTTACCCTCGGCGTTAAAAAAAGAGATGATCTGCTCAAAATTCATAAGGGCTTCATTCACGCCACGCTTGGCCCGCTTAAAGCTCTCTCCATGTTTTAAGGTTTCACCAAGCTCTCCGAGCCACCCTTTCACAAAAAGAAAATAATCGTTATACGCTTCCCTTGAAGGCTTTGTCGGATAGCTCTTAAAATCAACATATACCGGCGTTTCCTCTACATACTTTTTCTTACGGATAAACTTCTTACGCAATGCATAGCACCCTTGGGTGCTCATCAATGCCGCCAATAGTAGGAAAATCGTAATTTTTCGTATCATAGGATACTCTTCTCCTTTAAGAATTGAAATATTATTATACCACGCATCAGCAAAAAAGCTATATCTATTATAGCTTTATATTTACCAGATGCCATACATCAACTTCTCAAAAACGGTTAGAAAACTTAACCTTTATATCCGCGATAATTAACCTTCACCAGGTACAATCCTCCTGCGGGCGCGGGCTCATTCCGATATGGAACCGTACGCGCAAGGATCGCCTCGGCTTGCTCCAGACTTAAGATACCGGAGCCGACCTTCACTAAAAATCCAACAATATTACGCACCATAAAACGCAGGAAACCATTCGCTTCGATATCAACATACAGAAAGCTGCCCCTCTTGATAACGCGCACCCCTTTCACCTCTCTTGCGCAATCATGATAGGTATGCGCCTCCTTCGCAAAGAGCGAAAAATCATGTTTGCCGATAAGACGTTTTGCCACATCCGCCATCGCGCGGCGGTTAAGTGGTTTTACTGTATGCCAGGCACGATCAACCCAAAACACCGAAGGCTCTTTACCGTTTAAAATAATATACCGGTATATTTTCGAATGCGCGGCAAACCGCGCGTGGAAATCAAGCGGCATAAAACGGGCACTTTTGACCCTGATATCCGCCGGCAGGAAAGTATTAAGCGCCCTCTTAATGTTAGACAAAGGGATTTTTGTATCAACAATAAAATTTGCCGCCTGAGCCTGAGCATGCACCCCTCTATCGGTGCGCGAGGCAGAGGTAAGCGCAACGCGCTTTTTAAAAAGCTTTTTGAGCGCCTGCTCCAGCTTCTGTTGAACGGCAATCTCGCGCTTTCCCGACTTATTCTGGATTTGAAAGCCAAAATAGCGCGTTCCAACGTATTCAATAGTAAGAAGAATGTTTTTTTGCATAGTAATCGCTCTCAATTGCCAGATTCTCTATATTCCATGTATTCCGTATTTTGTGATATTATAGGGTAAATATGGTGCGATTCAAGAATTTTCATTGTTTCCAAGCAGAAACTTCAGTATAATTAACATGAATAGTTTTAGGCTTAAAGCAAACACGGATTCCGTATATTAATTGTTAGGTTAATAAGCAGAAATAAAAAATGCTATGAAAAAATCAGGTTTCAATCGGAGACAGAAAATTACCATAGGCATAATTATAGCTCTTCTATTGCTCGTTATTATTTTTCCACCTCAAGTAATTGTGAACGCCGGAAAAAAATGGTCGGGACCGTCATGGAGACCAATTTTCTACGTGGGACAAGTTTTTCACGATTTAGATAGACTTGATGGGCAAGAGGCACGGGGATTTAAAGTCTCTGAAGATAGGGAATTTCGCGTTGAATTAGCCTGGTCGGTACTTTTTCTTGAATTATTTAGCATCCTTTTGATTGGTGGAATATTGACTCGTAGTTTTAAATCAAAGAATAAAACCTAACAACTTCATCCAGCCGACCCAACTCGCCCCTATCGGGGCTTCGTCGTGCGGCTGATGTCGGTGTTATGTGAAAATAAAAATAAATAAGGAGGTGCGTATGCGTATCTTGGGGAATATCGTATGGATGATACTCGGTGGAATATTAATATTTTTATACTATTGTCTTGGATGTATTGTTCTCTGTATAACAATTATCGGAATACCATTTGGTATTCAATGTTTTAAAATGGCGACTCTAGCTCTGATGCCTTTCGGAAAAGAAGTAAAAAATGAAGAGAAAAGCACAGGCGCTATACCAACTATAATGAATGTTCTCTGGTTGCTCTTTTTTGGAGTTGAAATAGCAATTGTTCACTTATTTTTTGCCTTAATATTCGTCATTACAATAATTGGGATACCATTTGCTAAACAACATATGAAACTTGCAGCATTAGCGTTAACGCCCTTCGGGAAAGAAATAATAAAAATCACATAACAAAGCAATCCAGCCGACCTTACCTCCGCCCTATCGGGCTTCGGCAAGGCGGCTGATTTCGAGTGTTATATGAGAAAAATAAAAAGGAAAATCAATGAAAAAGACCTTTATTTTATGTTTAACAATATTATTTTTTACAAATTTTTCTTACGCTGAAACAGAATATGAAAAAGGAGGTATCATTGTTGGTATTATTAGCAAAAAACAGCCAATCGCAATCGGTGAACAAATCTGTTCGGATACGGTAACGTGGGGAATAATTAAAAATGGGGAATTTATAGGAAACAATAGCGAAGAGAATGTTGAGATATATACATATGAGGGAATAGAAGATAATGAGGTAATAATGTCTACTAGAGGAAGATCATATGGTTATCTTAAATTACCATTAAATAAAGATAATCAAGCAATATGGCATGTTTCCTCTGAGGCGGACTTTATCATTTCTGTTATAGATAAAGAAAAAAACATAACAGTTAAATTGACAAATGGTTTGGACAGCTGGAAAAGCATATTCTATGAAAAGGATTTAGGGAGCTAATACAAAACAACCAATCCCAAAGTAAAAGAACAATTTAAAGAATGAATAAAAAACCATATAACAAGTCAATCCACCTGACCCTCGAAGCGCGTTAAGCGCGCCTCTCGGGCAGGTGATTTTTATGTTAGATGGAAAAAATAAAAATATAAATGAAATCAATTAATACTATTTTAAAAATTGCCAGTGTTATTGTAATCGGTTTTCTATCTGAAATGCTTAGTAAATTTATTATTCTTTACTGCTCCTACCATTTATAGCTATAATTCAGTAGGCAGGCTAAGCGGGATGGGTTCGATATATCTGCTTCTGTTAGTTTTTCTTTACAGCAGTTTCACCTGTGCCATTTTTTTATTTAGGAAGGAAAAAATAAAACTTACTCTCCTATCCTAATTGTTGGCGGGTTTTTGTTGTCTGGTATGATATTTTTAGCTATGCCTGGCAAATCCTTAAAATTTCCTCATAATGCACCCATGGATGAACGTAATAATTGGGCTTTACACAACCTTAACCCATATTATTCGATAGCCGTTGAAAAAATAAAAAGCCGAGAGGCTATATTGAACGATGTGGGAGAAAATATAAAAATTGCTCCTAGCCCGTATTCCAATAATGGCATGTATGATGGCATAGTAGAATTTACCTTTGACATTGAAGGAAACAAAGGGCGGGGACAATGCGAAATAGCATATAGACACTATGGTTCAAAACCACACCATTGGTATAAAATAAAATGGAATTTTAATGGAGAAAGCAAATTTTTAATAGGTCAAAATAATTATATTTTTAATCCTGTCGAACAGTAATATTGAAAATTATTTGTATGCAACAAAAACATCTAACAACTCACTCCACCGGATCCAATGAGCGGCTTTTCAAGCGTTCATCGTGCCGCTGATACGGTGTTAGATTATAAGGAAATGAAAGCATTGGATTTAAAAAAATTCCTGGAAGATGCCCCTTTCCCAAAAAGAGAGATATTCCTCCACGGACTACACTGGCAACCCTCAAGTGATAGCTTGCCAATGGAATTAAAGATAAACAATGCAGCGCAAACAACCGTTGGGCTATTTTTTCTACCTTTATCTTTGGCTCTTTTTCTCTTGGGAATACCCCTTATATTTTGGGCTAACGAAATGGGTTTTATAGCTATTATAATATCTTTAGTGCTTATGGCCCTTGGCGCTATGGGCATAAAATACTCAATAGAACAAATTTTCAAAAGGGAAAAATTAATTATATCGCACAGTTATGTAGAGCTTATAAGTACAATGTTTCGATCAAACAAGAGCTGGAAAGAACCTCTTGAAAAATACAAAGGTGTTCTGGGATACAAACAGCGCTCCTGTACGGTGCAAGGAATCTATATGCCGGGGGTCTGGTGCATTATACTTTTACACCCCGAGCATGATAAGTCTGTATTACTGTACTTACACAATTCTGAAGAAAAAGACTCTACATTCGAGACTAAGCTTCAACGTTTCTCAAAATTATTAAAGAAAGGAATTATCCGGGAGGGTGCATGAAAAAATTATATTTCTTGCTTGGGGTCATTGTCGTGGGTATTTTTTTTAATGTTCCTACAACGTACGGCGAAGGCTTCCTTGATAAAACAATCGATTACCTTAAAAATAAAAGAATTGATGCTCTGGAACAACAAGCACGCAGTGTGGTACGAATAATTATCCGTGGCATAGAAGGCTATACCGATGATCATGGTGGTGCCTGCCCTCAAAGCGTAGAAGAGCTCACGAAAGGAAATCCACCCTACCTTACTCCCGGGATCCTTAGCCTCGCAACCGAAAAATATATATATTCGATCGAATCCGGACAAAATAGTTGTAAGGTTTTGAGGGTACCAAAAGAATGCGGCAAGACAGGCAATTTGATTTTTTCAATGGAAATCATGAAAGGTGAGAATCCGTGTGGGGCGGGTATACAGCCCCTAAAAAGAAGTGAGATGATGGCTCAAATGGATCTAAGCATGTTCAGCTCTGTAATTGACGAGTACATTTCAAATAATAATGGTGCCTATCCGTTAGAAGAAAATAATCTTAAGCAGGCACTTGATGTTTCGAAGTTTCCGGGGTCGGATAGGATTTTTGATGATAATGGTAAAGGTGGGTACACGTATACAGTCGAGTATAGATCAAACGGATATAAAATAACCGCATTGCCTACGGAGTGTGGCAAAACCGGTACCAGGATATTTACAGAGGAAATCGTTGAATTAATACAGCAGTGTAAACAATAATTGGTTAAGACGACACCCTCTGACAACGATACCCAGCGGGCCTAAAACCGCCGGCTGATTGAGCATATCAAAGTATTGGGCCGTCGAATCCTTGTAATGACAAGAAAATGTTCCACATTTTCGATAATGTATGGATTCGACATAATTCAACCGGCTATTCTTTGTGCCCCTGCGGCTGCAAAGAATGAGGTTTCATTAACTGATTTTTTGCATTAAACTAAAAAAAATGAAAAAAAATAAAACTATCGTAACAGTAATCTTGCTGCCAATACTCAATACTATTTATTTGTAATAAAGGAGAAATGTGTTCAGCCTCATTGCGCTTGTTAAGGAACGCCCTCGCTTATACATCTTTTTAAAGATCACCGGATTACTATATATTCATAGGTATCTCCGAGATTTCTATCATCTTTTAAGATACGGCAGAAAAAAGGAAATTATTATCAATGGGATGTCATTTATGTTTCCCATTATGGATAACGCTACACGAAATTTCTTTTTTGATCCTTGTTGGCTTGGGGAAATTTGGGAAAAGGATGTTGTCCACCATTTCATTAAAAACTTAGAGGGATGCTCGTGCTTTATCGATATTGGAGCTCATGTTGGCTTTTATTCTCTTATCGCCGCAAAGATAATTGCCCCGCGAGGCGGGGTAGTACATGCTGTAGAAATGGATCTTGATAATATTACCCGGCTAAAATCGGCTATTCGGCTTAACAACCTGAATAATATCACCGTTCACCATGCAGCTATCGGAGATCACCAAGGGGAAGTGGAGTATTCTTGTTGCGGTGCCGAATGTAATACATTAAACATAGGAAGTGATAAGAGGGTTTATACTAAACGATCCGTTCAAATGATAACCTTGGATAATCTTGTCGCTACAGAACGGCTCAATCCAGATATAATAAAAATTGACGTAGAAGGTGCTGAATATTTAGTCTTACTCGGAATGAGAAAAGCACTCCGCTTAAACAACCTTAAAATCTATTGTGAGGCTCATCTACATCAAGACAGAGGAAGTTTATCCTCTTTCGGGCATTCTCCGAAAGATGTAGTGCAGGTATTAAAAGAATATAGTTACACAATTGAGCAAATAGGCCTAAAACAAGGCAGTAAGATAAAACAAGGCATTATCCATGATCTTCAGGACACAAAAGAAAATGTAATGCTTTTTATACATAGGTAAGTTGAGACGAAGCTTATAGAGCAAAAGTTGGTTTTTAACTATCGAGCGATGAGACACTCGGCAATCTGCACCGCGTTAAGTGCCGCGCCCTTTAGGAGATTATCCGCCACCACCCACAGCCACATTCCGTTTTTAACAAACGGGTCTCTCCTGATACGCCCCACAAAAACCTCACCCTTACCCTCGACATCCTTAGGCATCGGATAAAGGTTCTTTGCCGGATCGTCAACGAGAATGATGCCGGGCGCGCGGGCCAGGAGGGCCTTAACTTTGGCGGGCTCCATGGGCTTTTTGGTTTCAATATAAATCGATTCAGAATGCCCGGTACGCACCGGAACACGCACCGTGGTAGCGGAAATCTTAATTTTGTTATCATGCATTATCTTATGTGTCTCGTTAACCAGCTTCCACTCCTCCGAGGTATAATCACAATCGCTAAACCCACCGATCTGAGGAAAAACATTATAGGCCAGCTGCTGGGGCATGGAGCGCTCGGCCACTGCTTGGATACTCTTGTATCCGCCGGCGGTAATCGAGGATGTTTCCTCGTTTAGCTGCTCAACCGCTGATTTTCCCGCGCCGCTTGAAGCCTGCAGGGTTGTCACAATAACGCGCTTAATACCCGCTTTTTTATATATAGGCCAGAGCGCGACTACCATCTGAATCGTTGAACAATTAGGGTTAGCGATAATTCCTTTATGCTTCTTTACCCCGTTAGAAATACCCGATGAACGGTGAAGGAACCAATTTCTAACGGGGTTAATATCCGAAGCATTTACTTCAGGAACGACCAACGGAACACCGGGCTGCATACGAAAATCAGCACCATTGTCAATAACAACCGCGCCCCGCTTGACCGCTTCATGCGCATAGGTTGCGGCTGCGCCCTTTTCCCCTTCGGTGCCGGCGAAAAGCGCTATATCGATACCATTAAAGCCTTGGGCTGATATAGCCTCGACCTTATATGATCGTCCGTCAACTTCTATCGCACGCGCCGAACGCGCGAAAACGCGCAACGTCTCTACCGGAAAGTTAGATGCCCGCAGGCACCGCAACATCTCAATACCGACAACGCCCACACCCACCACACACACATTGTATTTAGTTTTTTTCTTCATCGCGCTCCTTACCGTAATACCATTATCGCGGTTGTATGACGCCTTTACTTTACCGCACGCTCATCTTAAATTTCTCAGCATCAGCGAACATAGAGTTTGCAAAGAGAGTACGCATCTCCTCCTTATTAAAACGGGAAATAAAGAGCTTAAAAGTCTCGATCAACTCTTTAGCGCCAAACCCATACTCGATAAACTCGAGTTGCAACCCCGCAACGTGCCTGGTGTCCAACGTATTATTACGAACAAGGTCTTCTATGCGACCGCGAACATCCGCGGCGTTACCTTCTTTATCAAAAATAAAAAAGCAGCGGGTATTTTCGCTATCGATACGATCAAGGATGTCAGGAATGGTGCGTAACTTCGCGTCAATAAACGGCCAAAACGTAATCGCACTGCCTTTATGAAAACCAAAAAGCTTTTTGGCTGGCTTCTCGTAGTGCAATGTACTTGAGGCCGGGATATACTGGCGCGCGCGCTCCAATTTCTCTTCCGGTATGCCGTCAAGGGTGGTTATCGGAAACGATGAAACCATAAAACACATATCACCCTCGCCCTTGGCATTCTTGATCAACTCAGCAAGATACCCTTCACGATAAAAGGTGCGCAGGTCGAAAGTAATATTAATGACCCCCATCACCGATTCTTCAAATGTGATATCAAAAATCAGATATTCCCACCACGGAACTCTACTCTTGATAATATTAAGAGAATATTTCGTCGCCATAGTTTTTACGTAAGTGGGTACCCACGGATGCGCCGTGACATTTTTTGCATATACCCCGACTCAGCTAAAAATACGCTAAAATTCTCTACGACCCTCTGGAATTTCCTATCCTCATGACGCACTAGTTGTGCTACCAAAGTAGGAAATTCCGAGGACTAAGCCCCGGAAATCCTCCGGATTTCTCGGGGTAATTTTAGCGACTTTGCCGGGGTTATTCGTTTTACGCATTCACCCACGGCCAAGACCGTGGCATCACGCAAAACGAATAAAAAAAAGAGGCAACGCATGACGCATGCCCCTTTTTATACGATACTGATTATGCGCCGATAGCGCTTACCACCAAATCGCCTACCTCTTCGGTGGAATAACCCATTTTTCCGGCGGCAAGGTTCGTCAGTTTATTTGTAACGATGTCAATGACGGCTGCCTCAATCGCCTGCGCCGCATGCGCCTGACCGAGCGTATCAAGCATCATCCCCGCGGCGCAAACCGCAGCCAAAGGATTAATTACATGTTTACCCGTATATTTAGGCGCGCTTCCGCCAATCGGCTCAAACATCGAAACACCACCCGGATTAATATTACCTCCGGCCGCGATACCCATACCACCCTGGATCATGGCGCCCAAATCGGTAATAATATCACCAAACATATTGTCAGTCACGATAACATCGAACCATTCAGGGTTTTTAACGAACCACATGGTTGTTGCGTCAACATGAGCATAATCGGTGGTAATATCGGGGTATTCTTTGGCAACCTCGTTAAACGTCCGCTGCCAGAGATCCCAGGCGTACGTTAAAACATTGGTTTTTCCGCATAGCGTTAGTTTCTTTCTCTTGTTACGTTTCCTGCAATACTCAAACGCGTAACGAATACAGCGTTCGACGCCGTACCGTGTATTGTAGGAAAGTTGAATCGCCACTTCGTTCGGCGTACCCTTATCCTTAAACTCTCCCATCCCCTTATACAAGCCTTCGGAATTCTCACGCACCACCACGAAATCAATGTCCTGGGGCAATTTACCCTTCAGCGGACAAAACGCTTCATTATAAAGTTTGACGGGACGCAAATTAATATATTGGTCGAGGGCGAACCTTAGTTTAAGCAATATCCCGGTCTCTAAAATTCCCGGCTTCACATCAGGGTGCCCGATCGCACCCAGATAAATTGCGTTATAGTTAAGCAACTCCCTAATATCAGCTTCATCAAGCGTTTTTCCGGTTTTTAGATAGCGCTCGCCGCCAAATTCAAACGACGTCGTTTCATACGAAAACTCGAACTTCCTTCCGGCAGCCGCTAAGACTTTCAGGCCTTGGGCGACGACTTCCGGGCCCGTCCCGTCACCGGGGATAACCGCGATTTTATATTTCTGTTCCACAGATCAAACCTCCTCCACCCATTTGATTGATTCTTTGCTCAAAAGAATAACTTCCTTCCTCTTTGCCATTTCACTGACCAGCTTAAACGAATGAACCGCATGCAAGTTCTGAAAAGAAGCATCCGTCACGGCAATAAAATTTCCTTTGATGTCGTTAAAAAATTCAAGCACGCGCAGGCCCTCTGCCACGTGGACAAACCCAATGATGAAAGAACCATCGGTGCAAATGATCTTTACCTTATGTTTTTCACGCGGTATTTTCATGGCTCACCTCTTTTTTTGCCTTTATCCATTTTATAAGCCCACCCCTATCGATTATCTCCTGCATGAAGGCGGGAAACTTTTCACAATGAAATACTCTCGTATTAACCGTATCGGTAATAATACCGCGTTCCAGGTCAACAACGAGCGTACTACCCGCAGGTATCGCTCCGGCATCCTGACAAACTAAAATCGGCAAACCCACGTTAATGCAGTTACGATAAAAAATACGGGCAAAACTTTTTGCTATCACCAGCGAGATCCCGCACCCCTTAAGCGCGACCGGGGCATGTTCCCTGCTTGAACCACAGCCGAAGTTAGCCCCTCCTACAAGAATGTCGCCGCGTGCGACTTTCGCAGAGAATCCCGGATCGATATTTTCCATGCATTTCGACCCAAGAAATCTTTCATCCTGCGAATCAAGATATTGTGCGGCAATAATATCATCGGTATTAATATTATCCCCAAACACATGCACCGTGCCTTTCACTATCATTCTATTATACCTTTATTTTTGCAGGATGGGTAATTTTTCCGGTTATCGCACTTGCCGCGGCGACGACCGGGGAGCTTAAATATACAAAACTCTCCGGATGCCCCATTCTACCGATAAAATTCCTGTTCGTTGTGGCGAGTGCCACTTCCCCTTTATCAAGAATACCCATGTGTCCGCCCAAACACGGACCGCAGGTAGGCGGTGACACGATGCAGCCTGCCTCGTGGAACGCCGTAAGCAACCCCTCGCGCTCGGCCGCCGCATAAACCGTAGGAGTTGCCGGAATTATAATAACGCGTAATCCCGATTTTATCTTTTTGCCTTTAATGATCTTTGCCGCGGCGCGCAAATCAGAAAGCCGGCCGTTTGTGCAAGAACCAATGACTACCTGGGTAAGTGAAACATCACGCAATTCTTCAACAGGCTTAACGTTACTGGGCAAATGCGGACAGGCAACCTGAGGCGATAGCTTCGTCACATCTATTTCTATTATCTCCTCATAGTGCGCGTCGGCATCACTTTTTAATTTAGTCCATAGTCGATAGTCAGCAGCCGACGTTTTCCTGCCCCCTGTATGGACCATGGACCCTGGACCATGGACTTTCTTTAAGTATTCAATAGTGACCGCATCCGGCTCAATAAGACCGGTCTTTGCGCCGGCCTCAACTGCCATATTGGTCATGCTCAAGCGCTCATCAAGATTCATCGCACGAATTACCGGGCCGGCAAACTCCATCACCTTATAGAGCGCGCCGTCGACACCGATTTTTCCGATCGTATGAAGGATCAGATCTTTTCCGCTTAGATATTTCCCCGCTTTTCCTTTATATACAAACTTAATTGTTTTTGGCACACGCAGCCAAACACACCCTTCCTTCATCGCCACGGCCAAATCGGTAGAGCCGACGCCGAAACCCGCAGCGCCGATGGCACCAGCGGTACAGGTATGAGAATCAGCCCCGATGACAAGATTGCCCGGCTTAATCAGGCCCCGTTCAATCAAAAAGATATGTTCTATTCCGCACTTATCAATATCGTAAAAATGCTTTATTTTAAAACGCCGGGCGAACTCGCGTAAAAGCTTAATATTATTGGCGGCTTTAAAATCACGAGCAGGTAAAAAATGATCGCAGATAAAACCGATTTTTTTGGGATTAAACACCGAATCAAATTGAGCGTTTAGAAATTCTTTAACGGCAAGAGGCGCCGTGATATCGTTACCGAAGCAGAAATCAACCTTGGCGTAAACAAAATCGCTTAAGCCTCGCTTGTCCGATGCTTTCAGTAAGATTTTTTCGATTAACGTCAATCCCATAATACCCTTTCATGCTTCAGGCTGCAGGCTGCATGATCCAGGCTTCAAAATCCTGTAACCTGTAGCTTGCAGCTTATAATATATTATTTGAATTCTTTTATAAGAAGCGTTGCGTTGTGGCCCCCAAAACCTAAAGAATTTGAAAGCGCAACCTTTACATCGCATTGAACGGCCGTATTCGGCGTATAGTTGAGGTCGCATTCAGGATCGGGATTTTCATAGTTGGTCGTCGGATGTATCACTTTATTCTTAATCGTTAAACAGGAAACGACAAACTCAACCGCTCCGGCAGCTCCCAGGGTGTGCCCCGTCATCGATTTGGTCGAACTGATATAGAGATCGCGCGCGTGAGCCTTAAAGACTTTTTTTACCGCCTTTGTCTCCATCTTATCATTCAGCTCGGTCGACGTCCCATGAGCATTAATATAGATCTTCTCTTGAAACGGGACCTTTGCTTCCTCCATAGCGTCCGCGATTGCGCGCGCCGCAGCCCCACCCTCAGGGTCAGGCGCCGTTATGTGGTGCGCGTCACAGGTTGCCCCATACCCTGCCATTTCAGCGTAAATCACAGCGCCTCGCCGACGCGCATGTTCCAGTTCCTCAAGTACGATCACCGCCCCGCCCTCCGCAATAACAAAACCGTCTCTGTCCCGCTCAAAAGGCCTGGAGGCGCGCTCTGGTTCGCTGTTACGTTTAGAAAGAGCGCGCAGGGCGCAAAAGCCGCCCACGCCAAGATGCGTAATGCATGCTTCGGAGCCGCCGCAAACCATAATGTCTGCACGATTATGCTGGATCGCCCGATACGCTTCACCGATGGCATGCGCACCGGATGCGCATGCGGTCACCGTACAATAATTGATACCTTTAAGCTTAAACTGTATCGCAATACAGCCCGCTGCTTCATTGGTAATAAGCATCGGGATCATAAAAGGAGAAAACCTGCTCGGACCTTTTTGCAAATAAACGTCATGCTCCTTCTCGACCGTTTCAAGGCTCCCGATACCGGATCCGAAAATTACGCCAACCCGGTACGGATCGAAAGGCTGTCGCGTAAAACCGCTCTCTTCCATTGCCTCTTCGGCAGCCTTAAGGGCAAATTGCACAAAACGAGGGGTTCTCCGTATATCTTTAGGAACAATAAAGGAAGGTGGGACAAAATCTTTCACCTCGCCGGCAATTCGAGAGTCAAACGCACTCGCATCGAACTGGGTAATCATCCCCAGGCCGCTCTTACCTTGCGTAAGGGCGCTCCAGAAAGAACTCTTACCTATGCCGACAGGAGAGACTACTCCACATCCTGTAACGACAACTCGCCTCTCCATCAAAAGAACTATTTATCCTTCTTTGCTGACTTATCGTCGATATATTTAATTGCTTCTCCGACGGTTGTAATTTTTTCAGCATCCTCGTCGGGAATCTCTATACCAAACTCTTCTTCAAGCGCCATAACAACCTCAACCGTATCTAAAGAATCAGCGCCCAGATCATCAATGAAAGAACTTTCCGGCTTGATCTCTTCTTTCTTAACTCCCAGCTGTTCCGCGATAATTTCCTTTACTCTTTCGTCAACACTCATTATTCCCTCCTTTTCTTGAAATCCTTATTTTCCTCATGACGTCGAACATCTCTAATCGAAACGGCTATACCAATCCGCCGTCTATAACTAAAACCTGGCCGGTAATATACTCGGCGTCCGAAGATGCCAGAAAAAGCACACCGCGTGCGACATCGAGGGGCTCGCCAAACCGTGCCAAGGGGATGCGTTCAAACATCGCTTCTTTCACTTTATCGGAAAGTTGCTCGGTCATCACCGTCCGAATGTACCCGGGCGCGACGGCATTAACATTGATGTTACGCGACCCAACCTCTTTAGCCAAAGACTTTGTTATACCGATAAGACCTGCTTTAGAGGCCGCATAATTGATCTGACCCGCGTTACCCATGATACCGATAACTGAAGAAATATTGACTATTTTCCCGGAGCGCTGCTTGACCATATACTTAATAACTGCCTTACAGCAATTAAATGCGCCCTTAAGGTTCACCGCCAACACCCGGTCCCAGTCATTTTCAGAGAGCCGCAACAACAAATTATCGCGGGTAATCCCCGCATTGTTAACTAATATATCAACTCTCCCAAAGTTGTCAATAATTTTGTTGACATTTATCTCGGTTTCCCCCAGGTTAGTCACATCAACCTTAAAGCCAATGGTTTGGGAATAGCGCGAAAGTTCGGAAACGGTTTCTGCCAGCACCTGATCATTAATGTCAAAAACAACCACCCGGGCTTGCAGGCGCGCAAACTGGAGCGAAATCTCTTTGCCAATCCCTTGAGCTCCTCCGGTTACGATAACAACTTTATTTTTGAACTCCATACACCCTCCGTTATTCGAATACACCGGTCATTCGCACCAGGCCTGACCGATACTATGCCAGGTTCTGTTACGTCGATTGCTTCATATTCGCAGCAAGGCTATCGAGATCTTCCTTTTTCTCGACGTTGGTAACCTTAAGGACCGGATTAATCTTTCGGATAAGCCCGCGCAGCACGCGTGAAGGGCCAACTTCGTAAAACGCGTTTACTCCGCGTTTAACCAGAAACTCAATACAATTCTTCCATAATACCGGCGACGTAAGTTGTTCGGCAAGATTAAAACGTATCTCGCGACTACTCGTATGCGCGCGAGCCGTAAAATTACTTACCATGGGGATCTTCGCATCATTAAAGGGGATACTTTCAAGAACTTTCTTAAGATGGTCTTTGGCTTGCGCCATAAACGGGGAGTGAAATCCTCCGCTCACCTCAAGCTCAACGGTGCGCGCGCCCATCTCAAGAAACATATTAAGAAGCCGGGTGCGGTCTTCCCGTTTCAAGGAAATAACCACCTGGCCGGGAGCATTGACGTTAGCAACATAAAAATGCTCCTGGAGCGCTTTCTGCTCCAGGACCGCATGATCAAGGCCGAGCACCGCAAGCATTGTTGCCGGATGAGCACGAGCTGCCTCTTCCATCGCCTGCGCGCGTTCTTTCACCAGATAAACCAAGCTTTCCAAATCGAGCACGCCGGCGGGATATAAACACGTATATTCGCCAAGACTAAGCCCCGACACGTAAGAAATCTCGGGCATCTTTTCGCGGAAAACTTCATACGTAACCAGGGAAGTCGCCAGAATCGTCAGCTGTTGATAATAGGTGCTCTTTAAGTCCTCGTCACTTCCCGAAAAACACAATTCAGAGATTTTAATACCAAGCGCCTTATCAATGCGCTCAAAGAGCGCGCGCGCAACCGGGAATGCATCGTACATTTCCTTACCCATCCCCTTGTATTGAGCGCCTTGACCCGGAAACACAATCGCATTCATTGTCATATCACACCCATTTAATAACGGTGCTGCCCCAGACAAGGCCTCCGCCAAAAGCGTCGAGCAGCACGATGTCGCCTTTCTTGACTCTCTTTTCCTCCCAGGCTTCGCAGAGCGCTACGGCGCTGGAAGCGCTGGACATGTTGCCGTAACGAGAAATATTAATATACATACGTTCCTCATGAATATGCAGCCGCTTGGCAACCGCGCTGATAATGCGCTCATTTGCTTGATGCGGAATTAAAAGATCGATATCGCCGGTTTTAAGATGCGCTTTCGCGAGCGCTTTCTTTGCCGCCTCAACCATAACCCTGACCGCGATACGAAACAATTCATTACCCTGCATCTTAATATAATGCAACCGCCCGTCAATCGTCTCTTTTGACGTTGGATTTCGAGAGCCGCCGCCGGGTAGAATCAATAAATTCGCATTCGCGCCGTCAGCTCCCAGGTAAGAACTCAAGAAACTCTTCTGCGCTCCAGCGGCTAATACGGCGGCGCCGGCGCCATCGCCGAACAAAACACACGTGGAACGATCGCGCCAATCGGTTATGGAAGAGAGCACCTCGCTCCCGACAACTAAAACGTTTTCATAGAGGCCGCCGGAAATAAATTGCCAGGCGGTCGTCAACGCGTACACAAAACCAGCGCAGGCAGCGGAAACATCAAGACAAGCCGCGTGGCGCGCTTTAAGGAGGTTCTGCAAGTAACAGGCTGAGGAAGGAAATTGTGTATCGGGGGTGATCGTCGCAACAATGATAAGGTCGATATCGTTCGCTTTAAGGCCCGCGCGCTTTAAGGCGATGACGGATGCTTCATGCGCAAGATGAGAAACCCCAGTCCCTTTTTCGGCGATTCGACGCTCTTTAATACCCGTACGCGTGGTTATCCAGTCGTCCGAGGTATCGACCATTCTCTCCAGATCACTATTCGTTAAAACTTTCGGGGGTAAATATTTACCCAAACCTACAATTTTAGGATATTTCATAGCATGCAAGCGATACCGGTTATTTATGCCCCTAAAGCACCTAAGGTTTGCTGTACTTTGGGGCTGGAGCAAATTGCGTTGATGCTGGTTTTCATTTGCAGGTTAACATCGTGCGTTAGCTCCTGTATCGCAACACGAACTGCGTTTTTAACCGCCAGAGCGTTGGACCGGCCGTGCCCGATGATCACAATACCGTCAACGCCCAGAAGCATTGCGCCCCCATGTTCGGAATAGTCCATCAGACGCTTGACGCGCTTTAAGCTATTCATAATTAAAAGAAGACCTATCTTACCGATAAAACCCTTCTTGATTTCATCAAGAAGAAATTTCCCCATCGTCTCGGCGACACCTTCGGAAACCTTAAGCGCAACGTTACCGACGAAACCATCACACACGATACAATCGCAAAGCCCCGAAAAAATATCTTTCGCTTCAAGATTGCCGATAAAATTAACATTCGTTTCAGCAAAAAGCTTATGTACGCTGCGAATATATTCGGGACCTTTGGACTCTTCTTCTCCGATATTAAGAAGCCCGACCTTGGGATTGTTTTTCCCGAGCACCAGATTCGCATATACTGAAGCCATGATCCCGTATTGGAACAAATGAATCGGTTTAGGGTCAATATTAGCTCCCACGTCAACGATCATCGAGATTCCCTTCTTCGTAGGAATTACCAGGCCTATCCCGGGCCGCTCCACGCCTTCCATAAGGCCTACCTGCAACGTCGCACCGCAGACTGCGGCTCCGGTATTGCCGCAGGAAACAAAAGCATCGATCTTCTTATCCCTCAACATCTTCATGCCGATCGTAATCGAAGAATTCCTCTTTTTGCGGATGCTTGTTGCCGGAGACTCTCCCATCCCGATTTTTTCGGGAGCATCAACAATCGTAAAACGGCCGGCGTCAACGTTGTGCTTACGTATTTGCTCTTCAATCTCGGACTGAACGCCAATAAGTACGATGTCGTCTTTAAACTGCTTTCGCGCCAGGAGCGCTCCCTTAAAAATTTCCTCAGGGGCGTGATCTCCGCCGGAAATATCAAGCCCTATCTTATATTTCATCGTTTCCTTTTTTTCTCTTTAAGCTCAATTTTGACTACTTCCCGGCCTGCATAGTACCCGCAGAACGGACAAACCACATGCGTGAGTTTCATCTTCCGGCATTGCGTACACTCAACGAGAGCCGGAATCGATAACCTTTGATGCGTTTGTTTCTTTTTCTTTCGTGAAGGCGAGTGTCGCCGTTTTGGATGTGCCATACGTAACCTCCGATTATTTCCTTCTTTCCTTTATTGTTTTATTTCCTCTTCTGCCTGTATCCTGATAGGGAATAGGTAGTTACCGGGGAATGGTACTATTGTTCTTTTTTACGCGTTCCTGCATCGCGAGCGCATACGCACTGCTGGTGATTTAAATTGACGCCGCAGCCGGCGCACAACCCCTTACATTCTTCCTGACAGAGCACGTGCATAGGAAAATTAAGCACCAGCTCTTGCCGGATATCGCTATCCATCTCGAGAAATTCACCGAGCGTGGTGCTGTCGTAAGTAAACTGAAATTTCAGGCTTTCTGACCGCGGCACCTCATCGAGGCAACGGCCGCAAGTTACTATCATACGGGTTACAACTGCCGCGTCAACAACAATTTCTTTTCCGAAGCGCACAAACGTACAGGCAAGCTCAATCGTGTCGATAAACTTGATTTCAGAGCTATCCAGATCCCACTGAACCGCGGGAATTGTTTCTTCAGCCTTAAATTCTTTATCGGTTATTTTTTCTACCGCAACTCGCATTGATTTTATTCCGTAATGCCCGCGCTACGCTGCCGGGCAAGAACTGCTTCAGGTTCGCTCCAAGCGAAGCTGCTTCTTTGATGAGGCGGGAGGAAATATATGAATATTGAGGATGCGGCATAAGGAAAATGGTCTCAACGGTGCTGGCAAGATTACGGTTGGTAAGGGCCATCTGAAACTCATATTCAAAGTCAGAGATCATGCGCAAACCACGCACGATAACACGTACCCCTTTCTTGCGGGCATAGTCCACGACCAAGCCGTCAAATCCCTCTACGGTAATACCCGCTATCCCCCGTAAGGCACCCTTCACTAAGCCGAGGCGCTCCTTGTAATTAAAAAGGGGATTTTTTGAGGGGTTTTTCACGACCGCAACGGTTACCGCGCCAAAGATAAGCACAGCGCGCTTGATAATATCGATGTGGCCGTTCGTAATGGGGTCAAAGGTACCTGGACAAATCGCTCGTTTCATTCTTCCTGTATATTAAAAGCAACGTCTGGCCGTATTGCTTACGGGTAATCAGAGAAAAAGCCTTGCTCTCCTTAAGAAAATCGTCTTTATAGTAACAAAACCCTACCAGATAACCAAAGGGGGTTACTATATCATACTCCTCCAGGCTTTGCAAGATTTTTCTCAAAAGCCCTTGATAGTACGGGGGATCAAGAAAAATAAGGTCAAAATGCTGACCTGCCGCGGCAAAATCCTTTACTGCGCTTGCCGCATCCTTTATAAACACGCTCGCCTGGCCGATGATTGAAAGGATCTTAAGATTGCGCCGCAGGGCTTCAATGGAAGGCCTTTGCACGTCCACAAATACGGCGGATTGCGCTCCTGACGATAACGCTTCAATGCCCAGGGCACCGCTTCCTGCGAAAAGATCAAGCACCCGTCTGCCGGATACCTCCTGACTTAAAATATCAAAGCAGGCCTTCCTAACAAGAACGGACACCGGCCGGATATCACGCGGCGCAACCAGATTCCTACCCTTGTATTCTCCTCGAAGGATCCTCATAATAGTATATACGACTGCCCGCTCAACTCTACTCGGGATATTCTGAACGTTATACGTCTAACGGTTGCGCAACTCGTTACGTCATTGACACAAAAGGTTGCGTCAAAAAATGCCTTAAAAATAAAGCTGGTTGACGCTTAGCATAACCCCTGTCTGCGACAGACAAAAACACGAGCCTCGCAACCCCAACCGATAGACGTAGCTCGATACAAGCTATTGTAAAAACAAAGGGCGTGACCCCTATGTTGTACCAATATCATGGCAAGCGTTAGGATGACTCTCAATTAATGCCTGCTTTTTAAAGCCTCTTCTTCCTGCTGGGCTTTAAACCAAAAATCAAGATGTTCGCGTATCATCCGGTGCCCCGCTTCGCGTAAATCCGGATCACGCTTTATTATGTTGTAAGCATTGACGCGCGCGGCGGCAAGCAATTCCATATCCCGTAAGGGATTGGCAATTTTAAGTGCCGGGAGGCCATGCTGGAGCTGCCCAAAGAAATCACCCGGCCCGCGTAGCTTTAGGTCCTCCTCGGCAATGACAAAACCGTCGCTGGTCTTCACGATAATCGAGAGGCGCGTCTCTATTTCTTCAGACAGTTGGTCCGCGCTGATCAGAATAAAATACGGCTTGAAACTCGAGCGCCTGATCCTGCCGCGTAATTGGTGTAACTGAGCAAGGCCGAAACGTTCGGGGTTCTCGACAATCATCACGGTAGCATTTTCCACGTTGACGCCGACCTCGACCACGGTCGTAGAAACTAACATATCAATTTTTTTTGCGCGAAAACGTTCGATGACCGCAAGTTTCTCTTCTGCTTTCAGACGGCCATGGAACATACCCAGACGATACGAAGAAAATTTCTTCTTAAGTTTGACAAACATCTCTTCAAGTGATTTCACCTCATCAAGCTCACTTTCCTCGATCACCGGATAAATAATATAAGCCTGTCTTCCTTCGGCGAGCCTGCTCGCTAAAAACGCATACATCCAGGAACGTTTTTTCTCGCGCAACCAGAGCGTCTCGGGGCTTTGCCGCGCCTGAGGAAGAGCATCGATCACCGAAAGGTCAAGGTCACCATACAGCGAAAGCGCCAGGCTGCGGGGAATCGGCGTTGCGCTCATAACAAGATAATGCGGATTTTTTCCTTTTTGGGGAAGCATCGCCCGCTGGGCGACGCCGAACTTATGCTGTTCGTCAATAACGACAAGGCCAAGTTTAGAAAACCTGACTTCTTCCTGAATAAGCGCGTGCGTTCCCACCACAATACTAATCGCCCCGCTCTTTATTCCAGCCTGAACCTCGGCAATGCGCGTATTTTTAAGCGAAGAAACAAGCAACCCGGCCCGATAGGGCATACCTTTAAAAATCTCTGAAAGCGTTTGGACATGCTGATAGGCAAGCACCTCAGTCGGCACCATGAAAGCAGCCTGAAACCCCGCGTCCACGCACGCAGCGAGCGCAAATGCCGCAACCACGGTTTTACCTGAACCGACATCACCCTGCAGGAGCCTGTGCATAGGATATGGCTTTGCCAGGTCCGCGAAGATCTGGGTAAGAACCGTATCCTGAGCAGCCGTTAACGTAAACGGGAAATTCCTTTTGATCTGCACAAAGGACCGGGGCGCAAGCTTAAGCACAGCTGCCTCCTGCATCCGCGTTTTTGCCTTGCGTAGATACACAAGGATTTGTGAAAAAAACAACTCCTCAAAAATAAAACGCTCGCGGGCACGCTCGGCATCGGCAAGGGCCCCCGGAAAATGAATCGCCTCAAGGCTCTGGGCAATATTGGAAAGATTACGCTCCCGGCGAATGTCAAACGGCAAAGGGTCGGCCACCTTTGTTTTGTATTGGCCAAGGACGTCAAAGATGATTTTACGCAAAAACTTCTGCGTTAGGGGTGGGCTTGTGTGATACACCCCTACGATGCGCCCGATATTAAGCGAACCTTCACCTTCTTCGATCATCTCAAATTCAGGCGCGATAAATTTTAGATTTCCGTCGTAACGACGGGGTTTTCCGTAAATGATAAGCTCGCTATCCGCCTTGATGATATCCGCAAGATAGCCCTGGTTAAACCAGGTGCAACGTATCGTGGCGCTGGCGTCACTGACTGCAATTTCGTATATGTTTTTCACACGCGAGCGCCTGAAGTAAGGCATTTTTTTAAGATGCCGCGCCATAACGCGTGCCCTGATAACCGCGTACTCTCCTTCGATAAGGTCCTTGATTGTTTTAAAATTCGTTCTATCTTCATATCGGAACGGGTAATAACGCAAGAAGTCAGCCGGACCATTAATACCCAGACGCTTGAACACTTCTTCTTTTCTTGGCCCAACGCCTTTTAAATAACGTAATGATTGAACTTCCATGGTATGTCTTTAATATTTATTTTAGCTCTTAAGCTGATGAGCTCATGAGCTGACGAGCTTCTACTATTTGCTATCTCTATATGTTTGTCTTTATCGTGGTGCCGTTCACCTCAAAGATCTCACCCAAGAATTGTTCACAAACCCAAATGTTGGTCAGTATGTGCTCGCTTATTGCCGATGTTGTGATCTGGCCGCCGACAAAGGCAAGATAAGGTATAAGATTGTCCGCGGCGTGAACGTCGCAACAGGCAGTGCTCTGGAACGTAGCCAGCAACGCGACTGCGGCATCTTTGCCGACATCCTCTGCTTTTTTTGAAATCTCGCCCAACCCGTCAGCCCACAGCCGGCTTCCATCAACAAAAGTAGCGCACAATTGGATTTCCGAACCAACGGAAAGTGTATCGCAATAATGCTCCTCCTCTTCCAGGATAAGCGGGACTTTCATATTATCTTTTAAAAAATCACTGGCAGCAAGCGATTGGCGCTCGGCAACCCTGCGATCTTTAAGTGTTTCGGAAGCAAAACTTGTAATTTTTATCTCTTCAAGAGCTTGACGCTCAAGCAGCTCAATACGGGTAAGTGCGAATTTCTTAAACGACACCGAGACGCTGCCTCCTCCTTGCGGGTAGTAACCGCGGCGGGTAACCTGCACGTCGGCTTTTATAGAGGCAAACGGAAAGATTATCTGCGGATAAAATTCAACGGGCGGCGCCCATTTTCCGGCTGTACCTCCATGTATCTGGAGCGTTATCGGCGCATGAAGAAAACAGAGCGCCGGCGCAAGTGCCTGTATGATCAAACCGATAGATGCCGCGGTCTTGCCGGCGATAACGACGTGTTCGCAGGTTACCTCCTGGCGCGGATAAAAGATAATCTGGCAAGAGCCAAGCCTGTCACCTTCGCAGGTTGCGCCAAAAATATTCTTAAACGCCTCGATGCCGCGCAGGTGCTGTTCGGCAAGGCCGGGATTTTTTCGGGCTTTACGGATATTGGTGATCATAACCGGTTGGCTGAGAATCGTTGAAAGCGCCAGCGTTGTCCGTACGATTTGCCCCCCGCCCTCACCGTAACTGCCGTCAATGGTAAGCATAATAAAATATATTGTAATCGATATTGCTTATTTGGCGAGAGTTTTTTGCAGCATCATGAGCATATTCAACAAAACCCGCACCCAGAGGCTACGTTGGCGATAACCGGTTTACACGAGCTTCTATCGCTATCGAAAATGACTACTAGCATATCTCCTTAAAAAATCCGAGCAGCGCCTCCCAGGATCTCTTGTCAGCTTTTTCGTTGTACGCAGCCCCACTTGAAGGGTCGTTGCCGGAATCGGGATTGGTAAAGCTATGCACGGCATTTCCATATATCACCATTTGCCAATCTGTTTTTGCCTGGCGCAACTAGCGCCGTGCGAGCTGACAGCCGGACACCTCACTTACAACACACTCTTTATCCTCACATGTTTACGCAAAGCAGTGTATATGCCGTTACGCTCCTCTTCGCTCTCAACGACTGTTGTAAGCGCCAGAGAAATGTATTTTCCGCCTTTGCTTATATTTGAAAACACCAGGTCATATTTCTTGTCGGCAAGGATTCCCGACACAGCCTGGGTAAGTGAGCCCTCATCGGTCCCGATAATCCTAAACTCCCACTCACACGGATAATGTATTTCTATCTTGTCCATAAAAAGCCTGATGCCTGGCTCGACTACGCTAATAATCTATCTCTAAACTCGTAAATTCGCTCATCGAAAATAATGTCGCTCTCATAAACCTTCCGTTTTAAAATAATACCCTCAAGACTTCTGCAGCGGCTTAACGCCACATAGACCTGACCATGCGTAAACGCGCCAAAACCCAGATCAATAATAACATTATCAAACGTCTGACCCTGGCTCTTATGAATGGTGATCGCCCAGGCGAGCTTTAACGGGTATTGCTCAAATGTTCCAACGACATGCTCCTCTATCTTTTCTTGAGCCCCGTTATATTCATATTGGATCTTTTCCCAGGTTACCCGCGGAACTTCGTACACGTTCTCGCCGATACACACCTCTATGCACCCCGGAAAAACTGCGGCTATTTCGGCAATAGTTCCGTTAACCCACCGTTTATCAGGATCGTTCTTGATCAGGATGACCTGCGCGCCTCTTTTAAGCTTTAAAGAGAATTCCGTAGGATATGCCGACGCGTCAAAGGCGCCGGTCGTTGTGGCGTCATGCGTAACCACATCGGCGCTTAAACTCACTAACCGTTCCTCGTTAATCGTGTTGGCGCGATAATTAGTGGTGGTCAAGATAACGCAATGCGCAAGATCCTGCGGTATCCGTTCTCTGACGCGCTCATTTAAAACCCCCAGCTCCTCCTCGGTATGCTCTTTGGATCGTATTTGATTTAATATATTGATGAATTTCGCGTCTGACTGGCGATATATTTTCGTTAATTCGATATAGCGCAGGGATATCTGGTCAAAAACATTTGCATTAAAAAAATAGGGGCTCTCATAGTTCCGGGCAAGGATCTCCTGCGCTTGGGCTTCCACCACCGGCGGCAGCTGGAATAAATCTCCAAAGAATACCACCTGAGCACCGCCAAAAGGTACATCCATTTGGTCCCTATTGATCCTTAAGGCGTAATCAATACCGTCCATAAGATCGGCGCGCACCATGGACACTTCATCGATGATCACCATATCGAGCTTTTTAATAATTTTGGCGTTGCGGCGCCTGCGGATAGTATCTTTCTGAATGAGCCGCGGTGGAAACCTGAAAAATGAATGTATGGTTTGCCCGCCGACGTTGATTGCCGCGACACCCGTCGGCGCCAAGACAACAACATTCTTTGAGGTATGCGTGCGGAAATACTTAAGAAGCGTGGACTTACCGGTGCCGGCTTTACCACTTACAAAAACAGGGTCACGCGTATTTTCCAGTAAATTAAACGCGCCCAAGAACTCAACGTTGAGCTCTAAATTGTCCGGTAAACTGTTTGCTTCGTTAAAAAGCTTGTCTTTATACCTATTGATCGCGCGGCCGCGCGCGCTATCGTCATCGGCAAGGTTTGATCTTTTAAGTTTTGCTGGCATTCTACTCCACTTCCCAATCGTTACACTTGCAGTTTTCCTCTATCTACTATACCCCCCTCACGAGCTCGGGGCTCTCTCTCGTGGGCTCGGGACTCTCCCTCGTGAGCTCGGGACTCCCTTCGGTCGCCTTCGGTCGCCTTCGGTCGCCTTCTGTCGCCTTCGGTCGCTCTTTTATCATCACACCCCTCTTTTTAAAGGTTCGCCGCCTCAATCGGCCCAAAAGGGTTAATGTCGGGGGAAATTTTAATCTTAAACACTTTTGGATCTTTCCAGATAAACGTAACACTGATTGAATGCCCCTTAAGACTTTCAATATGTAATACCTCTGAATACTCGCCGCTGGAGCCTACCGGAGCGTCGGTATCAACGATGATCTTTTCGACCCTTCCCGCTTTAACAAAGGTTTCAAAGTGCACCAACTTACCCTCACGTGACCGCACGCTAACCTTCTTGCTGCCATCCACGGAAGGCTCCGGCGGAATCACCGTAATATTTTTGATAAATGGTGCCTCCAGCTTATCTTCTACGTCCTCAATGCCAGTGAAAGTCATTTTAAAAACCACATCTTCCCCGTCAGTCGTTTTTACCGTATAGATAGCTACGGGTTCATCTTCATAAGAGAAAGAATCAGCTGCGATGTCGCCGGACTGTCCGGTTTTTTTCAGAAGCGCCTCAAGGCACTCCTGGACCCTTGAAGCAATTCCATCGATTCTGCCAGTGATTGTTCCCATTATAGCTCTAGCTGTTTTCTTTTCAGGAGATAACCAAATGTTCAATTTAATGGTCCCTGCGGTATCAGCGCTACCTTCGATAACTAAAGAATATGCAACGTCTTTATGCCGCGGCTTTTCGGGGCCTAAACTTTCATAGAGGGCATCGTGAACATTTGGAACGGTTATCGTATAGTCGCTCCGTTTCCCGATAGTATTGGTGATAGCTGCCATGATGCTGCCGAAAACCGCATCACGCTCCTTCGCATCAGAAATCTCCACTGCTCCCCTCAATAAATATATCCTGCGGGCATCGGGCGATTTATGATTGCCGCTTAACGTTATATATTTCTTGAATGCTTCCTTGGCGTCATCGAAGAGTTCTTGGCGTTCAAAACAGACGCCTAAATTGTGATAGGCTACGCCGGAGTTACTATCAAGCGCAACAACTTTCTTAAACAATTCTGCTGCCGCGCGGGCGTCATTATTAAGTTGGTACTGAGATACGCCTTGGAGAAATAAATCATTAATCTTAAACACAACGGGGCTTACGGGTTTTTTTGTTTTAGCGTCAAGAATAGAAGAAATGTCTCCCAAGGGATAACTATATTCTTTTCTTGAACCATCCAAAGAGCTGATTAAAAGATTCTGATCGTGTTTGATAAAGATCACATTTTGGAATGTCTCTTGGGGTTTTGATTTAAAAACAACCGTGACTGATTTATTAGTATCGAAAAGCATAAACCGATCTATCTGGGCGGCAAAATACTCATAAGAATCCTTATTAAGACTAAAAGAATTCCCGATACTTAAAAAACTCAAAACCACCATGAGTAAGATAATTTTTCTTTTCATTGTTTTAAAAACCTCTGTTTCATTTTCATAACTCTCACCACTTGCAATATCAACCCATAGCCTTCTGGCTTATGGCTTTGACGATGTACCTCGCGCTTAAAGGTATGCGCGAGTATTGCCCCTCTGGGCTTACACCTCGCGCTTATATACCCGGCGCCTAATGGTATGGCGCCGGTATTGCCTCTCTGGCAAGGTATTGCGCGAGTATTGCCCCTCTGGGCTATACCGAACAAAGCCTATCTCGAGTATCTTTATTTTTTTGCTTTCCACTGCGCGATAGCCGAGTCTAAAAATGGCAGAAATAGTTCGGTTGCTTTTTTGTTAGCGCCCGCACTAGGGTGTGAATCGCCGGGATTACTCGCGAGGTCTTTACGCAAAAACCCCTTATCATCCGCCAGCACCGAGAAAAAATCAAACACCACAACATTATGTAATCTTGATTTTTCCCGGTAATTACTCAAATACTCCGTGGTAAGCCAGGCATTAAATTGTCTCGCGCGGCCGGCGGCAGCAGGCGAGGTTTCCCGAGCAAGTAACGGCGGGGCGGTGACAATGATAAAAAGCTTATCAGGATGAGCGGCGAAAATATCTACCAGCGCGTTATAGCTGGCCTTGTAACTGGCCATAGTCTTCTCGCAATCTTCAGCTGTCGCGGTTTCAATATTACCCTCATCGGTGATATCACTATTGGGAAAACATGACTTAAACATAATGATATCATTTTGGCTTGCGTCTTGATAATAGGTGTCAGGATGCGCATCAAAGGTAAAGATCTGCTCAAGTTGCCCTTTAAATTTCGGATACCAGTGGCAGACGTCAGTATCTTCCCCGATGGCATCGCCATAGGTAGCATCGTGAACCTCGATCCCCTTACCCTGGAGGGCATCGCGCAAGCCGTCAGCAAGCCAATTCTCGCCGCAGGAATGGTGTATAAAAAGAAGCTTTTCTTGCGCGGCCGGGCAGTTAAAGGTCATTGCTACGCACATTACAAAAGTCACAATGAAACTACGTAAATAGACAGTCGGACGTATTGTAAGTCTACTCATGCTTTTTAAGTTCCCCCCTCGCGCGCTGGCTTCTTTATATGAATTTTATTCAAGTACCCAAGACGCTTAATCATATTACTTCGCACATATTTAAACTCATTCTTCACGGTTAAGTGGCAGCCTCTTTTTTGCTCTGAGTTTCAGCCAATACACGCATTGACTTTATTTCTCCATAGTGAGGATCATCTTTATTCAAACATTTTTCTGCTTCTAAATAATAAAAGGCGGCCTGTTTCCAATCGCCCATATTGAGATAAACCGCGCCCATATTGGCTAAGACTTGCCAATTGGTGGAAAAAACTTCTAAACTCTTTTTAGCAAATTCAAGTGATTTTTTATAAAAACTATCGTCTTTATTTTTTAAATACGGTTGGATGCCCTTTTCCAAGTAGTGTGAGCTTAGGCTAAAATAAATTCGCGCGGTAAGCTCCCTATCGTTTGTTTTCGTAAGCGCCAACTCACATAGCTCAATAGCTTTATCAAATTCACGATTGGCATAATGATAGTTAATTTTTTTAAAGATATCTTCCACGGTAGATGTGTCAGTAATCTCTATATTGTCGTTTATGTTCGGTGCTTTCATATATTCTGAATTTACAATATCGATAACAAGTGTTTGCTTCTTGCTCTTATCGGCCATGAGATCCTGTTTTTTTGGGACTTCTTTTATTTTTTCACCGTTAATGGCTTCAATATCGTCAAAATAATATGTTAATGGAATACCCTCAATATCTATCTTGAGGGAATCGTTGGTTTTCTCAAGTATCATACCTTCAACCGTTTTACCTGATTTAAGAGTAATGGTTTCAGCAAAGATCGCTACCGGCAGCAGGAGAAAGATTATAAAGAATGCTCGAATACGTTTATCCATAATTTTACCTCCTGTTAACATTCGAGATACCTGCCGTGTGTAGTCTTTTAGCGCATATCATGCTGTTTTCTAATTATTTCACGTTTTCGGCCAAAGGCTGACTCTGTGATCTTTAAAAAAATCGGCCACGCATAGACTGTTTATCGATGTACAATGATACCGCCTGCAGGGCGAGCTTTCAAGATAATTTAACCCGATTTTGATAGCCTGCGAAACAGGTATGGAAAATCTGCCCGAAGGGTCGATCCCGAATTTTCGCACGGAAAATTCGGATAGAACGAGGTTATACTGAAAAATGCACTAAACTATTTATTCCATATCATTTGGAAAATCTCTTGTTACAAAATGAGTTATAGTAGGTACTATCTTTCAAATGCATTTTTTCAGTGTCAGCAGCGGTATCCCCAGCCTTTTACGGAAGGTTTCGCCAGGAAGCAGCTCTTGCTTCCTCCAGCTTCCACAATTACGTGGATGCTTTCCTTTCTGGCTTACCGCATGTCCCGTTTCCTTTAGCATTTTTTTAAAGTGCGGGACGCCCCGAACCTTAATGTAATTATCTAGAGGAACCGGGGGCAGGCTTGCGGCAACATGGATCGTGTGCTTGCCATACATTTTGTTTATGGTATCCGCAACCTGGCTGATTTTGCGCGTACGCTCCAGTTTAATCGGATCATCAAATAGAGTGCGGTCATCAATCCCCTCCCGAACCAAATCAGAAAGCACCACGCCGGTGGTACGGTATAAAACTTTTCTTTCAAAAAGCTGCTCGAAAAGCTGGCCACATATACCGGTAAAGTCGAGCGTAGACGATGAATGCCGGTTGATTGCCACCTCAAGGCCCCGCACGGTAAAATCGTTCCTGCGTAAAAACACAGTCAATCTCTTGACGCTTAAGCTATAACGGCGCAATTTGATGAACGCTGACTCTAAGTTTCGCACCAGCTGCGCTTTAACAAAATCACGATCACGTGAGGCCGGCATAAAGGTTTTGCTTTTGCTGATAGTTAGATACGTATCCTTACGTTGCGAGGATACGGCATACACCGGTATACCGCGCAATTCTTGCCACAGCTCAAGGCCAATCTTACCAAGAAGTTTTTTGGCAAAATGCTCATCCTTGCGGATATACGCTAATACACTACTGATGCCATACTTGGTAAGTAACGCCACAGAGCTTGGTCCAAAGCCGCATACCCGCTCCAAAGGAATATCGTTTAGAAACTCGTGCAGTTTGTATCCAGGCACAGCGCAGAAGCCATTGGGCTTATTCTGCTTTGAGCAGATCTTGGCCAGGATCTTTGAAAGGCTCAAACCCACTGATACCGTAATGCCAAGCTCTTTTTGAATCGTCTCTTTTATGGTAAGCGCGATATTTTCATAGGAACCCCGATATATTCTGCGTAGTCCCGTTACATCACAAAACGCCTCATCGATGGAATACTCCTCAACCTGCGGAGAGAACCTCCTGATAATCGAAAACATGCGCTCTGAATAAATACTATAGAGCTCATAATCACTCGGCAGGACGATTAATCCTGGGCAAGCCTTTCGTGCCTCACCCAAGCGCATCGGTCGCTTCACCCCGCGTTTTTTGGCTTCATAACTGGCGCAGGAAACAATACCGCGCTCTTGCCCGGTGACCAGGGGTTTACCGCGCAACCGTGGGTTTTGAGCTTCTTCGCAGGAGGTAAAAAATGCGTCACAATCGACGTGGAGTATCGCTTTCGGATATGAGGCCAGCGTGACAAGATCAATGTGATTATTTGTACTTGCGCACATTAGCGATCACAACGCCGGCAATGGTGAGCTCGCGCTTTGGCTCAATAGGCTGATATTTTTTATTGGCGGCGCGCAGTCTCACGGTGCCGCCTATTTTTTCAAAATATTTCAATGTCCACTCATCGTCAACACAGGCAACCACGATATCGCCGTGCCGCGGAGTTAAGTTTCTCTGCACCAGCACCAGATCGCCGGCAAGGATACCGGCATCGATCATCGAATCGCCGTCTACTTTCAGTAGGTATGTTGCATCAGGATTTGCGATCAAGTATTCATCAAGGCTCATCAGATCAACGGTCTCCTCTTCCGCGGGGCTGGGAAAACCTGCTTTAATAAATCCTAAAAGCCTGACCGGCTTCTGTAAGCCGGAAGGCAATAGCCTTCCTGCCGCATCTTTCGCAACCAAGCCTGCCTGCAATAACCCCTCGATGCGCTTTGCCACTGCGTTTTTTGAGCGAAGCCTAAAGATCTTAAGCATTTCCGCGTACGAGGGCATACGTTTGGCTTTTAAATAAAAATCATGTATCTGGCGGGCATAGGTCTTTAAACGTTCTTTATCCATGGTGAAGTCATTGTAGTGAACGAACGTTCACCTGTCAAGGAAAAAATAGTTCTTTCCCCTTGTTGCGACTCGGGAAAGAACTTGATTGTAAAGATTAGAGTTTGATTACAGAGATTTTAGAAGAAGTAAAAACTGACGGCTGAACGCTGCCAGCTTTACCGTTGAGGCTTCTTCTCTTCCACCCTCTCAAACACTCCACAGCCGTCTTGTTGCAACACATCAATAGTCATTTGCTTTACTGAACCATCTGTACCCTGTGTAAAATGAACAAAATCTTCAAAACCGTCTCCCATTAAAAGGTGCGAGTAAGTAAAAGTATCTCTGTCCCAATGCTTAAGCACTAATTCAAATTTTCTTGGGCCAAGAAATACCGAAAGCGTTCCGTATTGCACTGCCACGGTCGCGTTTCCATAGACATCGTTCGAGTAAGTCCCGGCATATTTATCTAAGGATAAAGATGGGGTAGTAATCTCCGGCTTTTTCGGCGCTTCTTCCTGCTCTTTGACCTTGAGCTTATTAAATTCAGCTAAAGCTTCTTTACTATAATCTTGTTTAGGGGCGCCAAAATAAAGGTCAGCAAAATATTTCGGCAAAGCCTCTGCCAGCTTGTTAGTGGATTCGTTGGTAAGTATGACGATCCCGATTTTTGGCTCCGGCCAGAAAGCGATCATGGAATGATACCCCGTAGTTCCTCCGTTATGCCAGACAAACGGGTAAGGCCGCGTATCTACGTAGACCCAGGACTGACAATAATACGTGCCGAGTTCTTTTTTAGCATCGTATTGAGCGATCGTTTTTGGCGAATGCATAAAATTCATGCTATCCTCGTTGATCAACCGCCGGCCATCGAGTATCCCATCATTTATCTGCAGCCTTAACCACGTGCTCATATCAATGACGTTTGAATTGATACCTCCTGCCGGGCCATAGATGTAAGGCCAATCCAGCGCTTTGGAAACCACAGTCACTGAATCATTTTGCACATTATGCCCCGTGGCCACATTTCTTCCATCGACAAGCGCTTTCACATCAGCAGAGCTTTCGGACATATCAAGTGGCACAAAGATCCGCTCTTTGATGTTTTCCTCCCATGATTTACCCGTCTTTTTTTCTACGACCTCTGCCGCAACCAGAAATAAATGATTCACATAGGCAAATTCCGAACGAAAACTGCTTACCGGTTTAATGAAAGCAAGCGATCTTTTTATATGCGCGCGATCAAAGCCGCAAAAAGACTGAAAATCTCCGGAATACGCAGGCAAACCGCTATGTTGCGCTAAAAGATCAAGAATCATGAATTCACGAGTAACCCAGGGATCATACATCCGAAAATCCGGCACACAATCAACAACCCTATCCTTCCATTTTATCTTTTCCTCATCTACCAGCATGGCAACCAGCGCGGCAGTAAATGCCTTTGTGGTTGAGCCTATCTGAAATATCGTATGAGGAGTCACCGGGTCGCTGCCCCCTTTAACCTTAACGCCAAAACCTTTTGCGTAGACAACCGAATCATTCTGCACTATAGCAACCGCCATTCCCGGGATTTTCCACTCATTCATTGTTTTCTGAGCATATTCTTCGAAATCAGCCAGGATTTGTTTTAACTTTTGCGCATCCGGAACTGAATCGTTGCCTTGAGCAAAAGAATTAACTGTGCCGAATAAGAAAATCACCATAATCAAGCCTAAAATTCTCTTCATCTCTTCTCCTCAATGAGACAGCATCTTTTGAAACTACCGAAGGTAGTGCACAAAAGTGCGTCGTCGAATTGACTTCCGAGGCGCTCCGGAAAATTGTCGTAGAGAATTTTCCGGTATGCAGCACCCCAGTGCGTCCTGGGGGACAGGCGCCCGGAAGCGTATTTAATGATCCCCATTTTGCCTCCATTGATATTTTCGCAATTTCCTGCCGCTATACGGCGAGAAATTGCGAGAGAAACCTATCGGGTGCAAAATGGGGAGAATTAACCCCGTTGAACGCGATAAAATTACGGTACGGAAATTTATCGTAAGCGGTGAAACGGGGCAATAAGCCAGCTACTTAATCATAAGGACCAAAAAGTGCGTCGTCGAATTGACTTCTTCGCGATTCCTACATAGCGTAAAAATTTTGCTAAAAGTTTTCACGCTGAATCAGCGAAACCTGTTGGCCGAGGCGCTCCCGAAAAATCTGACAGCGAAGCTGTCGTGTCCGAGCTGTTCTGGAAAAATATTCTGCCCAACAGAAAATTTTTCCAGTATATAGCACACCAGTGCATCCATGAGGACAGACAGCCGGACATCTTCACTATCCCATTTAGTGATAGGCGCCCGGAAGCGCATCGTTTTCCAAACGCACCGGCGCGCCGGAAAAAAGATAGTGCGAACAATGAAACTTGCCTTTTTACTTCTTTTTAAAAAGGCTTAGCTGAATTGTCCCCGTAGGGGGATAACCCCGTTGAACGCGATAAAATTACGGTACGGAATTTTATCGTAAGCTGTGAAACGGGGTAATGCTAATAGTATATTCGTAACTAGTAATTTCTCAAATCTCCTGTCTTTAATTATCTAAATAATCAAAACATCAGACCGATCAGCGCATAAATTGAATTCTGTATAAAATTTATCACGGGGCTAAGGATACCGGTATACAGCAGAATGACGATAATAAAAAAGCCGTATCGCTCAAAGCGCGCCATAGCTCTCTGGCCGCTTACGGGAAGAAACCCCATAACAATTTTTGAGCCGTCAAGCGGCGGTATAGGGATAAGATTGAAAGCTCCAAGGATGATATTGATCCTGATGACAATGGTAAGGATCGCCAATGCCACCTGGTTGTTATGTACGGCCGGAAACTGTAAAAAGAATATCGCGATGCTCGCAATCAGGATGTTTGTCAAACAACCGGCTAAAGAAACGGCAATTAAGCCAACACGTGAATTTCTTAGACGATTATAATCAACCGGTACCGGTTTTGCCCAGCCAAACCCGACAAAAAAAAGCATCAGCATCCCTACCGGATCAATGTGCGGCAGCGGATTAAGCGTTAAACGGCCGTAGCGCTTTGCCGTATCATCCCCAAAAAGAAGCGCGACCCATCCATGCGCGACTTCATGGGCAATGATAGAATAAAGCAGCAAGACAGCCAATACAAAAAATAACCCCGGGTTACTGAACAAAAGCGATATCAATCTCATGAACACCTCATTTTAATTTTGAAGGCCTGGCCTTGTTAGGCCTCTTATCAAAAAAATATTTTATAAAAGTCCGTATGCGCAGCATAATTATCAAGAGCAAAGCCGATACGATCAGGTAGAGTGTTGTGAGCCTTCTGACAGGAAAAGGCTTAAGATCTTTAGTTGAAACAAATGCCATTGAACGGCAAAAATAGAAGCACGCTGTCCCGATGCGAGAGCCTAAAAGATACTTTCGCTTTCCCTGTATCGTAACCGGCAATCCAATGGTATCGGCAATAATATTTACGCTCCAAAAAACTTCGCTATCGGCGTATATGCCGGCGCTGCCCATAACAAAACAAGTGCCTGCAGGCGATGCGCCCCAGATAATTGGCCCGGTGTCACCGTCGGATATCTGCGGGCTATAAAGCCACTCGGTAAAAACCGGCAACCCCAGTCTTTTTATCAAAAAAGCCTGTTTTGTGTTTTTATAAAGCTCTTGGCAGTAACCGGGAAGAACTTGATGTAAAAACAATATGGTCCAGGCATTCGGAATAACCCGGGGCCCTGACCATACTTTTCCCGTATCTGACTCCACTCCCGTTATTAATACGTTAGCTTTGGGATCGGTATAGCGCGCCTCCATCGTCTCTTTCCACCGGTTCACTTCCTCCATGTAATTAGTTCCGAATATATCATCATGGTACTTAAGCGCGCGTAACGGCACTGCCTGTTCGCTGGTCCAGGTCATTCCGGGGTAACTGGCAAGACAGCTATAGGGATTAGCCTTGAAGTTTATATAAAATGCGTGCGCAAATTTATGAAACAGTTCATCAAATGCCGAATCACCTGAAACCTCCCGATACAACGCAAGCATGTTGACGAAATGGCCAAGATAAAAAGCATTATCTTTTATCTTGGCGTCTTTAAACGGGTCGCCAAAATGTGGGACGATAAAGTTGTAATATTCGGGCTTCATCGCCCGCTCTATCGCAATCTTCATGTAACGCGAGGCTTCGTTTTTAGGGATAATTCCGGCTTGGGCGAGATTTCTGGTGCCATAGGTAAAAAGCGAAAGCACCTGAAACGGCCATTCCGAAGGTTGAAAATTATTCCAGCCATCCGTTACGGTCTTGGTCTTTGTGTCCGGCTTATCCAATAACGATTTAAAGTAATTATATTCACCGATAACTTCGTACCGTAGCCTCTCCTTGTTGTAGGGAGAAACCATATTGTATGATAACCGAAGCCATATCCCGCCGATGACAAAAAGAAGCACAAGATATATCACAAATACTATACACCTTCCGGTATTGATAATAATCTTTTTTACGCTATTTAATTTCATACACAGACTAGAAATTTATGCTTTCAGTGTTACGAGTAATACGCTATACTAGTTTAGTTTTTAGTTGTTAGAAGTAAGAGTCCTTCCGGTCTAAAAACTAGAAACTAACAACTAACAACTTCTCCTCGACGAGCTTACGAGCTTTCTCCTCGTCCCTCTTCCCTCGCCCTTCTTAAAAAAGCTGACAGCTGACGACTGAAAGCTGATAGCTTTCTTTCTATCCGCTACTCGCTACCGGCCAGCGGGCCGTGGTTTGGCCTTACCGTTGAGCCAAAGCCATAAGCCAAATCGCTAATTTTTTCGAAACCCGAACTTTTTTCAACTTAAATCTATTATATACGACTGAATAAATTTTTCTATTGCCTTTATAGCTTCACCCTTAAGACGTCTGGGGCTGGAAGCAATCCACACGGTAAAGTTATACATTTCCTGCGTATCGACTTTAAGCCATTTTTTGTTTTTGTGCAAGAATACGAATAGCGTAGTCATCGCAATACGCTTGTTACCATTCTGGAATGGATGGTTTTTAATCATCAGATAAAACAGGATACTTGCCTTAGCGATAAAACCGGGGTAAAAAGATTTTCCTGAGAAACTTTGAAATGGTGTAGCTAGACAGCTCTCTAAGATATTCGGAAAACGGGTAGAAAAATCAGGAATCGGCTCGTGGAAAGATAGGGTTTCTTTTGCCAGACGAAATGCGGTATATTCTACTTCTTTAACGGTAATACTTTTCATTACTCCTTGCCCAAGAGTTTAAGCACCTCACCGTACTCAGAAACAGTTTTCTTTACTGCCATATCTATCTCTTTCTTGTCATCTTCGTTAAGCGTTTTACCGAGAATAACATCAATACTTTTTTTAGGAATAACGTACATTTTACCGATTTTCTCTGCCTTAAGCTGGCCTTTTTTTACCTTTTTATAAACCGCAATCCGGCTAATTCCTAAGATCTTAGCCAATTCCGGAAGGGTAAGATATTCTCTCTTTTCCATAGCAGTAGCTCCTTTTCGACTCAAATCGTTGATAGCACCGGTACGAGGCGCATTTCGTTAACTTAAATTTATATAGTTAACATTAGTTAACCGTGCATATATAGGTTAACATACGTAAGAAGAAAAATCAAGGTTATTTTTAAAGGCTATTTCTGGTGACTCGGTGATCCTTCGTCTATGGGCCCTGAGTTTTTTCTCGTCCCTCGCCCCTATTTCGCGTCCCTCTTAAAAAAAGCTGACGACTGACTAGCCAGCGGGCTGTGGGTTGGCATCCGACTGCCAAAGCCAAAGCTGATAGCTTTCGTCTACTCGCTACCGGCCAGCGGGCTCGTGCCTGCCGACGCTAATCGCTACTCGCTAACCGCTACTCGCTAGATACTACCTCCTATACCATCATATCCAGCCGAATAAGCGCACGCCGAAATAATAAATTTTGGCGCAACGCATCCCGTCTCTTTTAAGGATAGTATAAAATTCCCTATCCACTTCTTTACGCGTAACGAAATCTCTGACCTGTTTGGCAAACTGATAAAATACATCATGGACTAAAGAAGCATAATACGTCTTGCTTTGCCCGGTGTCAAAGTTTAAAACCGCCTCCCATGCCCCAAAGCACCAGTCTTTTACCTTAAACTTCGGGCTGCACCCGTCCCAGGCATACCCTTTGTAATGCGTACCCTTTACAACGATGGTACCGTCTTTTGCCAGCCTAAACCAATCATTCTCAAACTCCCGGCCTTTTATGGAAGACTGATATTTATAATCCTCTCTTATACAGTAGACGTATGCGGCCATGATATATTTTCTGGCTGCGCAGCAGCCGTGTCCGAGCTGCTCTGGTTAAATATCGTAGAGATTTTACCAGTATGCGGGCAGCCGGACGTATCCCATTTTTCAGGTCTAGTCCCAAGCTGAAGACTGACAGCTGGTAGCTAAAGGGTAAATTATTTTCCGCCAGTGGCGAGACCTCGCCGTAAAGCGGCGGGCGAGGCCTGACCGCGGTATCTCTTAACTTAATTTTCTTATATATTTTTTTATGACTCTTTTTTTAGCGCCCGACAGAACAAGTTCCGCCGCCTAACTTGGTTTTATAGAGCTTCTTATTGTAAGGAAGTTTCATCAGTAACATGCCCATAAGGCAATTATCGGTTAAACCGGCATAGATCAGACCGCAGCTCACAAACACCGAAATAAATATAAACGCCCAGTGCAAGATCCAGGACGCTGCTATTCCAAATAATACCAGACTCCCAGCAATAAGCCGAACCTGACGCTCTAATGATACACCGCCTTCACCTTTAACAACAGGAAGTCCTTCTTTACGCCAACGCGTAATGCCGCCTTGCATTACCTTCACTCCACGAATTCCTGCTTGTATAAGCATATCCGCGGCCATAGGCGAACGGTTTCCGGTGCGGCAGAAGACTATATAACTTTGTTTAGATTGAATCAAATCGTTAATTTTAGCGGAAAGCATATCTATGGGAATATTAATTGAATCTTTTATATGAACCTCACTGAACTCCAGAGCAGAACGCACATCCAGAAGCTTGACAGCCTGCGAATCTTTTTCTGCGACTATTACGGTATCTCGAGGCGAAATCATCTGGAGGGAAACTGCCTCGCCTTTTTGATTTACCCTGATGATATTATCAATATTAAACGGCTTAGGGATAATTTTTAAGCGCATATTCTTGACGAATGCCTCTTTATCGGCTTCCCTTAAGAAAGGATTACCTTCTTTCTCTTGGGCAATGGTTGATGAGCGCTTTCCATGGTAATCATGGCCGGGGAACACTACAGTCTCATCCGGTAGTGTTTTTAACTTCGCAAGCGTATCAAACATGGATTCGGGAGAGCCATTTTGAAAATCCGTGCGGCCGACACTTGCGATTAAAAGGACATCGCCAGTGAACAATTTATCTTCCCCCAATAAACTGATAGCATCATCAGTGTGTCCCGGGGTGTAGATGACTTTAAAAGTCTTTACGCCTATGGATATCTCGTCGTTATCTTTAAGACGCTTATCTGCAACACTGGAAATTGCTTTTTCGTACATTAACACCAGCGCCCCAAATTTTTTCCTCAATACTGCTGCCAGGGAAAAATGGTCGGCATGCGTATGCGTATCCACTATAAATTTAAGGGTGAGCTTATTTTTTTCCAGATAATTGCTATATTCCTCCAGCAAACTTATATGAGGGTCGATTACTATTGCTTCATTGTTTGAATTTATAATATATGAATAGCAACTCCCGGCCATAAACTGTTTTAGTATACTCGTACTCATATGTCACCTCCCAATTAAACTCATCTAAAGTTATGACCCTGCGAATCTCTCATGTGCAGCGCACACTAGCGAACCCATGAGCTTAAGAGCTAATGAGCTAAATTATTTAGAGGGCTAACCCTGTTATTTTTATCTAAAGCATCCTCGCTATCACCACACTAAAGGAGTAATTTGGAACTTTGAGGTCTGATACTATGTAAAATAACCTAAGGGATAAAAACGGGCGGCTCCTCACAGCGTTGGTATAATTAACTACCAAGCTAAAAGAGCGCCGGCAAAATGCCGCGCTAAATTAAAAGGAGGCAACCGCCCATGAATTACGT
>JBDRAN010000006.1:0-172240 GCA_043823745.1 Candidatus Omnitrophota bacterium
ACTCACCTCGTTCTTGGCGTGAAAAAATCTCCTACAATCACTCTAAACCCTTTTTAAATACCCTTTTGGATTCCACGTAACTAGAAATCTTTCGCGCGAGCTATCGATCACAAATTCTTTATTTTCTGAGATGAATGTTTCGACGCATGCGCATCAGGCGGTATATACGCTCCTTATGGCTTCGGTGCTTGCGCCACAAGAAACCATGCGCTGTTTTTCCGCCGCAGCGCATCATGCCTGCTTTATTGCTTACTACGCCTTTTCTCTTTTCACCTGGCCTTCAATCCATGGATACGTATGTCGCATGCCCTCCTCCAGAGAAAACCGCGCGCGCCAGCCAAGTGAGTATATTTTATCGTTACTGAAATTCCTCGATGTAACGCCCACGGGGCCACTAACCCATTTGATGTTTATCGTCTTGCCCGCTACTCGTGCAACGGTGTCTGCAAGTTCTTGCACAGACACATACTGAGGAGAACCGATGTTGACCGGGCCTTCCAAATCAGACTGCATCAGGCAGCGAATCCCTTCGATCATATCGTCAACATACGTATAGGAGCGAACCGCGGTACCGTCGCCCCAGGCCTCGATGATACTTCCATTATCAGCTTCGGCAACCTTCCGACATAATGCAGCAGGAGCCTTCTCCCTTCCGCCGCACCAGGTGCCTTCCGAACCATAGCAATTTTGAAAACGGGCGATGCGTACCGTGATGTTATATCGCCTGCTATAGGCCAGTGCCATACGTTCCGCATAAAGTTTCTCCCACCCATATTCGTTATCCGGCAACGCAGGATATGCTTGTTCTTCCCGTAACTCCGGCTCACCAAAATCCATATTGCGGTAAATACATACTGATGAAGAGAAGAAATACCGTTTGATTCCACCGCTCGCGGCAGCATGAATCATGTTATTGTTTATCAATGCGCTGTTGCGCATAATTTCACACTCTGCAGAATGAATGAAACCCATACCTCCCATGTCTGCGGCAAGCTGATATACATGATCGAACACCCCCGAACCTAACGAAAGAGCCTTCATGACATTTTTTTCTTCCCTCAAATCTAAAATTAAAAACTCATCGGCTCTGGTCGAATTAAATTCGGGATGCTTAAGGTCCGCTCCGCGCACCCAGAAACCTTCGTCTTTGAGCCGATTGACCAAATGACTGCCTATAAACCCCCCTGCGCCGCACACCAAAGCTTTCATATTTTTAGCAATCTCCACGGCACCCCCCTTAGATTAAAACACACTTGTGTGCAATCTATAATTTCATTCTCCGGGCACAGCTCCGCCTTCTCAGTCCCATGACCTAACAAAAAACAAACAAGTTCTAGCGGCGTACACACGTGTTCACGATGCCTTATCGGTATGCCTTAAGCCGCATCCACCCAATCGCTATCTACAATGCACTGAACCGATGATGTAATCGCATCAACAGAAATTACCAGCATCGCGTTTTTATTCCTCTTCTCGACAAGAAACCCTTCAACATCCTTCAGCGGACCTCGCCTTACAACCACTTTATCCCCTACTTTTAAATAAGGGTACGGGTTAAAGGCCATCTGATGTGCCGTAAGAGTTCTCAAAGAATCAATAACGGTATTCTGAACCGGAATATAGTGCTGTCTGAAATGCACCAGGTCCACGACGCCTCGTTGAGAAAGCACGCATGTTTTATCGAATAAGCTAAATTGCGCAAAGCAATAGCTCTTGAAAAGCGGCTCCTCCACAACTTTAATCCGGTCGGACCAGCGTTTGCGCAGGGAAACCTTGGGCGTAAAAGCCTCTATCCCTTTTTGTAACAATCCGGCTTCTACAAGTTTTTCGTGGCGCGGCTTGGTATAAAGCACATACCAACCGACTAAAGACTCATACATCATAAATATCGGTATACGTAATGCTACTTCTTCCCGTCGTTAGCGTTAATGCGCTTAAGAATCCAGGAGTCGAGAACATCTTTCTTAAACCGCCACTGGCCGCCAACTCTAAACCCAGGAATTTCACCTTTTTTGATAAGCCGATAGGTTGTAATAAGGTGAATCCCCAGGTACTTGGCAGCTTCCTTGGGTGTCATGATCTGCGAGCGGGAAAGAGTTCTTTTGGGTACGTCTCCTTTGTTCTTATCAAGATTACTCATAGTGGAAATATAGCACTTTTTGACTAATATTGCAAACATAAATTAGCAATACTATACTCAATCTATGCTTAGAATACTATTGTACCTTTATGCTATAAATTGATATGTTTTGATACCTAAAATATATTTCTATTATAATATTGTTCTTTATGCTATAAATTAATACATTTTGATACCGATAATATTCTGCGATAGCCGACTCAGCAACACACCGCAGCACCACCAACCGTTAAAAAAGCTCTTGTTTGGATAAAAACCAGGGGGGCGGGTTTTGAATACGAAAGGCAATGGAATGATGTGCGAGTGGCACAAAAAACATTGTGTACAAGCACGATGGGGATGATCAAGAAAATTTCTTGAGCAGGCGTAAAATTTTTTGCTTGATAGACGTACGGTGTGTTGTACCAAATTGCGAATCAATTTCTCTCCGGCGTTGCAGATACCAGTCATAGCTGCCCCTGAAAACATCAAGACTGCTCTGGGTAGGCTCCCATCCCAACATCGTTTGAGCTTTGATGCTATCGAAATAAAAAGCTTTGTCCGGAGTTTTGTAATGCCAGGCGGTAAAGGGGACTAAATTAAGAAAATCAAGAAAACCGAGGACACAACGGGCAAAAGGCGCCGGAATCGAAATTATCTTCGAGGTGCTCTGTGCGTACCTGATCAAGTCACTCAAATCTTCACGAACAGTCTTACACTTTTTCATTCCCAGATTAAAATCCTGATTCGTGCATACTTTTTCGATACTTAAGATACAAGCCGCCACCATGTCTTCTTCGCTGATAATCTGAAAAAGATTATTCCCGCTGCCGATAATGTAGATATTTTTGTTATCCGCGATCCAGCTATAGAGAATCTGGAAAAGCCCGAGCCGCCCTTGTCCGACAATGGTACGCGGACGCAGGATCACGATATCAAGACCCTTGGCGCGATATTCATTACACACCCCCTCTGCGGCTATCTTGGAACGCCCATAATCGCAAACAGGGTTAAAGGGAGTCGACTCACGTATCGGGGCGCTTTTGGGTATACCATAGGGAGCGCTTGAAGAAATAAAAATAACTTTTTTTACGTTGCTCTGGAGTGCCGCCTCAAAAACATTGCGCGTGCCGCGCACATTAACGTCCCATAATATCTTTTTTTTCGATCGCGAGACAGGTAAGATCGCCGCGTTATGAATGACATAGTCAACGCCACGGCACAGTTCGCCAAGCAGCCGGCTATCGCGCACGTCACCCTGCGTGAATTCAACCTGCTCGTAAAGCGGCTCATCGAGGGGGGCAGTATCGATGATTGAAACCCGGTATCCTTTCTCAAGAAGCCCGCGTACCAACGGAATACCGAGAAAACCGCATCCACCGGTAACAAAAACTCTTTGCATTGTCATATCTGAATATTATTGGCACGGCACCATTCTATGGAACGCCTCATGCCTTCCGTTAGATCAACGTTCGGATTATATCCTAATTCGCGTTGCGCCTTCTCGATACTACAGGCGATATCTTTATTCATTTCTCCTGCCACGTGAATTTCTTTCTGATATAACCCAAACCCCTGCAGGAGAGTATCAGCCAGTTCAAACACCGATGAACTAAATCCCGGTACATATATCGGTTTAAAATTTTTTACCTCAAGGAGCTTGGCGATAGTCTCATAAATTTCAATAGTCGGATACGCTTTCCGGTCTGCGATCCAGTAGGTTTTACCGTCGGATAGAGCATTATCCTTTATCAAGCAAAGTGCATCGATGATATTGTCTATGTAGGACATACTGCGGAGATTCTTCCCATCGCCAAATACAAGAGGATTGCCTTTTTTTATCATTCTAAAAAAAGTGGTTTGTCTTTCCGGCTGACGTATCCCGTAAAACCAGCAGGGCCTGATAATCGTGGTTTTGATTTTCCCTTCACTCGAGGCGCGATTAACTAATTCCTCCGCCTTATACTTACTGATGCCGTAGTGTTTATACGGTCTGGGTTGGTCGAGCTCGGTCATAAGCGTATCCCGAGAGATATTAACACCTCCCACCGAGTTAGAAGACACGTAAATAATTTTTTTTACGCGCGCCTTGATCGCTTCCTCAAGAATGTTTTTGGTGCCGTCGACGTTAATCTGATGCAGCTCTTTTACGCATGAAGGATGGATGATCCCCGCGCAATGAAACACGATATCGATGCCGTCGCATGAACCGACGAGGCTTCGAGCGTCAACAATATTTCCTCTATGGGACTGAGCGCCCAACGAGGTGATTATACTATCGTCACTTTCCGGTAGAACAATACACCGTACGTCTTCATTTTTCTCTCGTAAGATTTCCACCAATCGCGTACCGAGCCAACCCGGCGCGCCCGTAACCAATATTTTCATATCGACCTCCCCGTGTTATTATAATTATTATACCACGCTCATTATACTTTCCCACAACCGTTGTGCGTTTTATGCCCGCGTTACGCAGCTACCTATTATGGCTTAAATCTGATTAATTATTGTGAAATAAAGACTGCGTGACCGCCCTGATCGCGGCGGCTTCCGGTGCATTTTTGTTTATCCACGCGTTCCATCGATAAGGAAAATCTTTGCTTGAGTCATCGATTTCTCCGAGTATGACACATTGATCACGCATTGCGCTATTGCACAAAATCGTTTCAATTCCCAAGGGGCCGATAGGTACTCATCCACGCATCGTACGCGGCCGTTTCTAATCGGATGAGCAACCATCCAGCCACTCATACGATCCGTCGGCCGGAACCCTAAAAAGGATAAGGAAGGTAGACGCAGGAAACAAGCACCGCGGCCTGTGAAGGTCTCTTGCAAAACAACGCCGCTTTGTAGCGCAGATACATTACAAAGAGGGCGACAATAATGTTTAAGACGCGGAATGCAACGAGTGGTAAAAGAAACGTACCGTAATGATGCCGTCAATGATCAGGCGATCAGCCGGTAACAACTGTATACCTCTTTATATCTTAAAATAAATAACTACAGTACATACGCAGAGCCATAGAAAAATGTCGAGCTGAAGCATTATATCATGTAACAAGATGCGCGTTGGATCCCCGCTTTTCCCTATCTTGTGTATAAGATACAGGTATCTAAAGATTCCATAATAGACAAAAGGGACGCTTACAAACAGGTAGTGGGTGCCAAAAGAATTTACCGTTCGTGCGTCAACCGTATAAAGCATATAGGCGATGGTGATCGAGGGGGTAATCACCGCTATCATCTGATCGATAAAATAGGTATTATACTTTGAGAGTACGTAACGATGCTGGGAAGAAACCTTTCTATCCAATAAACGTATTTCCTGGCGGCGCTTGGTAAATCCTAAAAAAAGCGCAAGGAGAACCGTCATGAATATCATCCAGTATGAAAAAACAACGTCGGACGCGAAGGTGCCCGCGATAATGCGTAATAGAAAAAATCCGCCGAGGCAAAACACATCAATAATAACAAAATCTTTCAAAATTTTTGAATACAGAAGGTTGAAACCAAAATATGCGAGCACCACACCCCCTATATATATATTAAGCGCAAACGCGGCGGCAACCGAGACGCATGCAAGAAAAACCGCCGCCCCGATTGCTATCGGGATGCGAACATGCCCTGCGGCGATCGGACGCAACCGCTTGGTAGGATGTAGCCGATCTCTCCGCACATCGATCGCATCATTAATAAGGTACGCCGCGCCCGTAATCATGCAAAATAAAAAAAACGTAAACAGTGTTTTAACGTTCGCAGGGAAACTAAAGATTTTTTGTCCGAACACAAGGGGCAGGAATATGAAAAAATTTTTGATCCACTGCTGGGGGCGCATTGAAAGAAATAAATACTTATTCATCGGGCAATCATGCGTGTATAAAAAATTCATTCACATTGAAATATTATACCTAAAAAAGCTTGAGATTAAAAGCCATTTCTCTTGCCGGTTGTCCTCATGCGTATCCTCGCTAAGGATTTTAAGAACACGCCTCTCGTGGCACCACCGTACTATTATTCAAATCCGGAACGGCTACCGTCGCTTAAACGCTCGAAATTTTCGAAGTCACTTGAAAATTGACACGCACGCTTCGGGCAACAGAAATTGCTTTAATAATACACCAAGAAATATTTCTGCACTCCTTGTGGACAGGAGTCCTCCAGTCGCTCAATCATGATGGCGTTGCGGATTGAGCTCTTTAGCATGCCCCCCCAAATAGTGCCTCGGTATAGGTCGATATTGTTCTCGGATAATAAAACCGATTTCTTTTGTTTTCGACCTACACGCGATGCCCTTCTGTACTACTTCCATCAACAACGTTCTCTGCTTTATCGTTGCAGCGTTTATGGTGAATGATATAATGAGTAGTGATTTTAGAATATTCGTTAGTGCGATAAAGGAGCAACGATAATGAGAAATACAAAAATATTTTTCTTAGGCCGAATGTAGAAAGGGGGCGGCCGGCAAAAATAGTGTTATGTTTTCTCGATTGAAAACATGGAGGGGTATGCATTGGGAATATCAAAGATTGGTAGAAACTTGGAACAAAGAGGGGTTTAAGGCTGCACTTGGAAAAATTATCAGTTACGTGATGAATCCGGATTTACACGCGACGTTTAATCCCAAAAAATATTTTTTGAAAAAGAAAGTACTGCAATATAAAGAACGCCGGAAGCAAAAAGGGTACGCGTATAATGAGCACCCACTTATTTCTTTTATAGTGCAATCTTTCAATCATCGTGAGACAGTGGAAAGAATAGTTAGGGCTTTAAGATTCGCGGGGGAGCATGAAATTATTGTTTGCGAAGACGGCTCAATTGATGGATCTTTCCAGCAATGGATAAAATATTTAGATCGACCTAATGATTTTTTGATCCATTCCAACGACATACATGAGCTCAGGAGTGGCGATAGAGCTGCTCGAATGGCCCGGGGTGAATTCATTTGTTTGCTGCAAGACGATTCTGTCCCCCCCGAAAATGATGCGTGGGTCAGACAAGCTATCGAATTGTTTAGAGAATTTCCTGACCTTGTTGCCTTAGGCGGCCGGGCCGGTTGCCAGTATTATAAGGAAAGTCCCAAAATTTATCAGCCAAATCATATCACTAAAGGCGGGATACCATTTATGTTTGCTTCATGGACCCTTGTAGATCCCATGTTTTTAAGGAAAAAGGAGTTTTTTGAAATAGGGGGCCTCAATTTAAATTATTCCCCTGCAGGCAAACCAGCCATAGAGTATGATTTGGATCTGAGCCTAAGGGCATGGGTGGCGGGTTTTAAAGTTGGTTTCTACCACCCGCCGTTTAAACGGCGGGTGGGGGGGTCTGGGGTTAATCTCTTCGACCCTCAAGGAAGAAAGCAACAGCAAGAAAGAAACACAAAAATTCTAAATCAGGATTATATCAATAAAAAGGATCAAATCAATGCGCTTGTAGACGCCGCAAATAATGCCTTGATGAAAGTGGAATAATTACGGGGTAAGATTATTATGGATTCTTTTAATGCTCATTTCGATTGGAGTGATAGTGTCGGCCTCGATAGAATCTTTTGTGATTTTTCCTGCCACTTTGCGTTTCTTAGTTGCCATAACATCTATAGTCTTTTTTACTCAACCAAAGGTAATGCCCAATTCAAATAACCCCTGAAATATTTTTTGTTTTTCTCGTCGCACATACACACATAAGTATATAAATTTAATAACCTCTGCATAGATAATGTAAAAAAAATACCGTAGCTTATTCTGTGATTAAGAAAAGAAACTACGATTTTGAATGGCTTAATTTTATTGTGAATTTGAGAAGAATAAAACGGGGACGAAGGGATTTCGCTATTTTCTTATTGGGAACTATAGGCTTTGGCTCGGGCGGTGCCTCTGCCAAAGCCGTTGTTTCTTCTCCCAAATATTCCGTATAACCATCTCCCTTCTGGGTTAGATGGTTTTACGTTTAAGGTAGAAACAACGGGGACGAAGGGATTTGAACCCTCGGTCACCTGCGTGACAGGCAGGGGTCTTGAACCAGGCTAGACGACGTCCCCAGGGGTAGCGTGTAGCGAGTAGCGTATAGTTTAAGTTATTTTTTAAAAAAGTCAAATCTGTTTTCTTATTCTCTAGATACGCTCTACGCTATCCGCTAAACGCTAATCGCTATACGCTAATAATACAATGGGTCCGCCAAAAATCCGCTTATACAAAAACTTTCTTTTTGGCGAGACCTCACCATTTTTGGTAAGAAAAAAATGGTGGGCAATACAGGACTCGAACCTGTGACCCCTTCCATGTCAAGGAAGTACTCTAACCAACTGAGCTAATTGCCCAATATAAATATCGGGAAGTTATAATGCTACATGCTGCATGCTGCAAGCTTCATACCTTGAGATTCATAGGGCCTGGATCCTGTAGCGTGAAGCCTGAAGCAATAAAAGTCATCAATTAATGGGAAACTGCCGGGGGCGGGACTTGAACCCGCAAGCTCCTTGCGGAACGGTAGATTTTAAGTCTACATCGTTTGCCAATTTCGACACCCCGGCATTAATTAACATTTGCGAATATTGTTTTACTTATTTGCCAACCAGCATAAGAACGAACGCATTGTTGTGCCAATCTATCTTTCCGCTGCAAACTGAAATTATTTTCGTAATAACAACCCCTAAGAATTACTTGCGCGGCTAGTTTACCAAATTTCAGTATATAATTATGCTCTGCTCTATTATCTTTGTAGATTCTTCCACAGGCACCGAAATATTCTTTTATTTTTCCACCAAGCCACTCTAAAAATTTGTTTGAACCAGAATAAATCCGTAAAGACCATTGTTCGTGAAAGTTAGTTGGATGTACCCAGCTTCGAATCGAACCGTCTCCGTCGATTAACCCTCGTAAAAAATCAACAAAAAATTCGTTAGGTACTTTTATCTCACCTATCGTTAAAGACTTTTTTTGTGTGAGCCCAATGGTTAGCAAAAAGTCATAAAAGTTTTTATTCCCAATCTGGACATGGAAAGATTTTTGTTTGTCTTTACCATATTTGATGCCAATCTTGTTCTTAATTCCGATTAAATTTATAATATTTTGAAGAAATTCATAATCGCTGGATGTTATATCTATGTGCCTTTCATCCGAAGACAAATTACCGTCGCTCGTAATTAGTCCTACCAGATACCAAAGATTTTTCCCCTCTATATTTAGATCTTTTCGCTTTCGCGGCATTACTATTCGACTATAAAAGGCGGCGAGCGGATTTGAACCGCTGGATAAAGGTTTTGCAGACCTCCCCCTTAGACCACTTGGGTACGCCGCCACATTGAGCGATACGTTGAAATTCTTGAACTTTTATCAAAAAGATTTTCACACTTATATTTGTTGGGTGTGGAAACTAATTCTTGATATTTATTGTATTTACGTTCCAAACATAGCCCCTCATTATCGGTAACTGTACGGTATATAAAATTCAATATTTTGAGGGCATCTAGGGACCTATATACGAGTTGATAACTCCGATGGCTATTATAAATTTTCATTCTTCTCCCAACGCAAGTGCCGTTGAGCGCTTGCTCAAGCGATAGAAGAAAACTCTTGCTACCAGAAGTAAAAATAACTTTAAGTCTGCCGTAACGTTTACTTTCCGCGGTTTCAATGGCTACCGTTCCGTCGCCATCGAAGTAGCCTCTAATAAAGTCTGACAAGAATTTTCCTGGCACGGAAGGAAATTCCATATTGTGAGATTTCCGCGGGTGCAACCCCCGAACTCTCAAATCATTATATATCACTGAATTTCCAATCCGAAACATATACTTCTCTTTTCTCGCACCACACGATGGGATGACGACGACTTTGTGAGCTGATTCAAGAACCTGCCTGATCTTGTCAATTATTGAATAATCGCAACTCGTAATCCTTATATATTTTCCTCTTATATAAGGGGCATCCTCTAAATTACCGTCTGCAAACAAAAAACCTAACACATAAGCGCTGTTCCTCGACCAGCTTTTAAAAAAATCCTCCCTAACCGAATATTTTATCCCCATAGATACGTAAACAAACTGAATATCCGTTAAAACTATTTACGCGCACAAGATTATCTCTTACACTCTTACCACTTGGCTACCGCGCCGCAGATATGCTTATTTCTTTTCTATATCTTTGACTTTTATTTTCCCTTCAACAATTTCTCGCAGCGCATTATCAATAAGCTTCTCTCCGGGCTTCTCAACCAGGCATTTTACTCCGTCAGCAAGCTGCAGTGCGCGCTTAGCGGCAAGAATTGTAATTTTAAAAATAGAACCATTGCTTGCGCCTACCACTTTATCCACTGAAATATACTTATCGTTCATTACCTCTCCTCCTCTTGCGACGCGCAAAGAACCTTTTCTAAATCCACGAGCGCGGTTTTTACAGTGCTATTGACGACCACATAATCATAGTAGCGAGCATATTTAAGTTCCTCTTTTGCCAAAACGAGCCTGCGTTTGATAAACTCTTTACTTTCGGCCCTCCCGGCGAGCCTTCGATAGAGCTCTTTATCGGTCGGGGCAGTAATAAAAATAGTATTTATTGTACCAACACGCGGGCTTTTTTTCAAATACATTCCTCCTTTAACATCAATGCACAAAATAAGACTTTTATTTTCCGCAATCGCCTGCGCGTAAAAGAACTTCGGCGTGCCATAATAATTGGCAAGCACCTTCTGACTCTCAAGAAAAAACCCTTTTCTCTTGCGAGCCAGGAAATCCTCGTGCGTGGTAAAAAAATAATCTTTACCATTGCGTTCGCCGGAACGCCGCGGGCGCGTGGTCATAGAAATCGTTCTGATAAAATTTTTCTTAAAAATCTTTCTGCGGAAAAGCGCGTCCAAGAGGGTGGTTTTTCCCGAACCGCCGGGGCCTGAAATAATAAAGATTTTCGGTGTCATTATTCGATGTTCTGCGCTTGTTCACGTATTCTGTCAAGGTACCCCTTCGCTTCAACAATAAGAAAAGCAAACGTCTGGTCTTTGGTTTTGCTCGAAGCCGCGTTAAGTTCCCGCAAAATTTCCTGCGTAAGAAAATCGATTGATTTTCCGCGAGGGGCACTCTCCTTTGCTTCGATTGTTTTTCCGAGTTTATTCGCATAAAAAAGCCCTAACGATACCTCTTCGTCGATATCCTCTTTATTGTTCGCATCATCCGGGACCGTCACCTTCTTTTTCTTTGCGCTGCGTAACCGGTCAATCTCCTGGATATTACGCTTAAGCTTAGCGAGATTTTTTAGCATTTGTACTCGGATCACTTCTCCTCCCTTTCGTTTAAACTCAAGAAGCTGAGAAATTCCCTCTCGCATAACCGGCAGAATAAGACTTCCTTCGCTCTTTTTCTTTTCCTCGTACCAGACTACCTGCGGGAGACTTAAAAAATCACTGACTGAAGGGTCATACCGTAAGCGATACTTTTTCGCGTAATGCTTTGCCTGTGCCACATACGTCGCCAGCGCCCGCTCGTCGATATGAATCTCATGCTCAAGGGGGCTCTTTAAAAAAAGATACACTTCAATTTTGCCGCGTTGAACCTTCTTTTTAATCTCTTTTTTGATCGCTTCCTCAAGCAGGATATTTTCGGCCGGAAGATTATGAATTACAATATCAAGATATTTATAATTAAGCGATCGCAGGATAAGCTGAATACTCTGCCCCCCCTTACGATGATACACGCTGGCATAGGCCGTCATCGACTTCATTTCCACACCCGTGCTTTGCTATTTTTAGACTTGACGGTTTTAACCGCGTACAGATCGCAGGCGATATCATCCGGACCAAACCACAGCTTTATTTCACGCTCTGCCTCAAAAGGACTGCTTGAGGCATGTACCACATTCTCATAGAGGCCGGTTGTCAGAATTCTTCCGTAGGCACCGCGGACGCTAACCGGATCAGCCTCCTCAGGGTTGGTCGCGCCTGAAATCTGACGCACCTTGGCTATCGCGCCTTTACCATAATAGATAAGCGCCATGACTCTGTTCTCTCCATGTAACTTGCCGGTAAGATATTTAATCAACTCGAGAAAAAACGGTTTATCCTGCAAATGACTGTAGTGCTTCCCGGCCAAATCCTCACTAACCTTAACGATTTTTGCGCCGATAATCTTAAGCTTTGTTTCTGAAAGCCGGCTTAATATATTGCCCGTTAAAGACTTTTTAAGTCCGTCCGGCTTAATGATAACAAGCGTGGCTTGATTACTCATCCTAACCTCCTCACAATTCGCTCGAGATCATCGAGGTTGTAGTACTCAATGACGATTCGTCCGCGATTATTTCGTTTATTGGATACGCGCACTTTTGTCCCAAGCAATTTCTGCAGCTTATCCTCCACTTCGGTCACAAATGGGTCCTGGGTCTTTTTTTTCTTTGATACAGCCTTAGCGCGCGTCTCGATCTCTCGCACCGAAAGCCCTTCGTTTAAAATCTGCCGAAATAATCTGGTTTGCTCTTCTTTGGTGTCAACCGCGAGTAACGTTCGTGCCTGCGAACGACTTAAGAGGCCGCTGCGCAGGGCTTCCTTAATATCCTCGGGAAGTTTGAACAATCTTAAAATATTTGCCACGGTTGTCTTGTCCTTACCGATAAATTTTGCGATATCATCCTGTGTAAATTCGAACTCATCGACAAGGCGGGCAAAAGCCTCTGCTTCCTCCATCGGATTTAGATCTTTACGCTGAAGATTCTCGACAATCGCAAGAAGAAACGTATCCTTATCGTCAAGATCTTTCACGATAGTTGGTATCTCATTGAGCCCCAATGACTTAGCAGCGTAATATCTTCTTCCTCCGGCGACAATTTCATACCGGTCCCCGGTAATCCGGCGAACCACAATCGGCTGGATAAAACCTTTCTCTTTAATTGACTGCGAAAGTTCCGCAAGCTCTCGAGGATCTATTTCCTTTCGCGGTTGATATTTACCCGGCTGAATTTTACTCACCGGCATATAGGTAAACTCGCGCGATGATGGCTCCAGCGTTGCGATCGATTTCTTTGGGATAAGCGCATCCAATCCTTTTCCAAGCACTCTGCGCTCCATAGTTATTACCTCCTTATAAAATGGTCACACTAAATTCTATCTAAGCCTGCTTGACCAGATTTCATTGTTTACGTGGGGAGTTTATCCATCTGCAAATCGGGGCTCGGCTGGGTTTCGCAGACTTCCTGAACCAGATAGTCCACGAGAACTTTTTCCTTAAGAATCTCTTCGGTTAAATTAAGGTACGCCTTTGCTCCCACGCAGAATGGGTCATAGCAATGAATGGGTTTGCCGAAACTTGGCGCTTCAGCCAATTTGATGTTCCGCGGGATGATCGTGTTAAACGTTTTGTCTTTGAAGAATTTTCGTACCTCCTCTATCACCTGCAAGGTCAACCTGGTACGAAAGTCAGCCATGGTGAGCAAAAAACCCTCAATCTCCAGACGAGAATTCAGGCGCTCACGTATCAAATCGATGGTATGCAATAGATTGGATACACCCTCAAGCGCGTAATATTCACATTGAATAGGGATCACTAAACTATCTGCAGCAGAAAAAACATTTACCGTTAATAGGCCCAACGAGGGGGGCGCATCTATTATAATATAAGCAAACTCATCCTTAAGTTTCTGCACGGTTTCTTGAAGCCGTAATTCTCTGTTTTCAACATTAACCAGCTCTATTTCTCCGCCGGTTAAGGAAATATTTGAAGGGATTATGGAAAGATTTGGCCAACAGGTAGGATACACGCTCTCCTTGAGCGTGGCAGTATCAGCAATAACATCGTAAATTGATTTCTTATCAGCCGCATTGAAGCCTACGCCCGAGGTAGCATTGCCTTGGGGATCGATATCAATAAGAAGCGTTTTGTGGTTACTTAAAGCGAGGTAGGAACTAAGATTAATCGCTGTTGTAGTTTTACCCGTTCCGCCTTTTTGATTGCAAACACCGATTATGCGGGCCATGTATTAGATTTTTTCTAAAATAGTAACGCAAGATATTTTCACGTGAAAACTAGTTTTATTGTAAGGCTTTCACAATCACGTGTCAAGATTTTTCTAGAAGAATGCAAACCCTCCGGTTATGCCTCGTTCGAAATTATACCATATTTTTGACTGCGCGGATACTATCGGTTTTCACGTGAAAATAAAAAAGGGCAATAAAATCGATGAATATAGTAGTTACCGTAAATACCATATTAACCCGTATTCAAAAATCACTATTCTTTTATTAAATGATTAATTCTTATTTTCCATCTTCTCGGAAAAGTTTTCACGTGAAAACTGTGCCCTGGATGCTTCCATATTCAGAAACCATGATTATATTCTGGTAATGAATTATGTTTCAACTTTCCAATATTAACAGCGGCTCTATCTTGTTCGAAATCGATAAATAAAAACCTTTAAATATCGAGATATCAGCTTCTACTCCTGACGTATAAACGCATGATCAAAAGATTTTAGCTCGCAGCCGGGGGCTGCAAGAAATTCATCAATTCCAAAGTTTTCACGTGAAAATTCAATAAAAGCACGAAAAATAAGGACTTCTTCTTTTGAGGAAGGCTCCGCAGGGCACGATTTTTCAACAACTTTCACGTGAAAATGTTAGGGAGAAAAAAACACAAAGTTGGTGGAAAACCAATAATCTCAGACTATGCTTTTACGAGCGCGGGTTGAACAGAGCGGGTTCGCAATTGATACGCAAACGTGAGAAGATTTTGAATGAACCAGTAAAGAGCCATTGAAGAAGGGAAATTCCAGAATATAACACCCATAAATACAGACATAAAAAGCATCATGTTCTTCTGCTCTGGGGCTGCTGGAGAAGTCATTTTCTGCTGCAGCAAGCTAAGCACAACCATGAGAACTGGTATTAAATTAAAATAATCGCCCAAAAAAGGGATAGTAAAGGGGAGCTTAAAAAGATGATCTGGCAAGGTCAAGTCCTTAATCCACAGAAAACTTTCACCTTTAAGCTGCACCAAACGCAAAAAAACCTGCCACAGCGCAAAAAATACCGGCATCTGAAAAAGGTAGGGGAGACAACCACCAATTGGATTTACCCCGTGTTTTTTGAATAATTTGGCCTGCTCTTCCTGGGCTTTCTTCAAATTATCCTTGTATTTAGCCTTAATCTCATTAAGTTCAGGCTGCATTGCCGCCATTTTTCGCATTGCCTTAGTACTTTGCATCGTAAAAGGAAACAATACGATATAGGTGATAATGGTCAAAAGTATAATGCTCACACCCCAACTTTTAGTCAAGCCGTAAAAAAAAGTTAGGATCCAAACCAGAGCAACTCCAATCCAATGGAAAAGACCATAACTAATAATCGAGGCTAATCCCAAAGGGGCCAATTCATGGGCAATTTGGGGACCGACATAAAGGGTGAATTCTTTCTGAGGGGGAAGAAGGACGGCCATGACGATTTGCTTCGCCTTATCATAAGATACGCTGATCGTATAAGTTCCCGGCAGCAGAGAAGCGGAATAAAACTGATCACGGCTTCCGGCAAAGCTCACGTCGGCAAAAGTCCCATCCTTTACTTTTTTAAAATTCATTCGTTTGATTCCATCAGCCGTTGCTGCAAAAAATTCCTGATATCCATGCTCTATAGGCTTGGCGGACAATGTGTTAGAAAATAACAGCACCGGGTATTGCTTTGTGGAAAGACGAATGGTCAGCTCGTAACCGGCAAAGGTAAACTCTTTACGCTCACCGTTCTGGGCAGTAAAAATTAGCCGATTTCCCTGAACAGTTGGCTGATAGACGACATTCTGAAGATCAACAATAAATCCAATATCGTGGAACTTTAGCTCCTCATTATACTTATTCAGACGAAGATTTTTTATGTAACCGCCTCTTGCAGAATAAGTTACAGAATATTCACCGATACTCACTGTGGTTAAAACTGGCTCTTCGTGAGGAACCGGCACTATTGATACGGGTTGGACGCTTTCAGGAAGCACGGGTTCTATACGAGGGGTAGGGGAAACGGTGGCTGGCTTAGGAAAAAACTTCGGGATAACGGCGTTATAGCCGACGATAAACAAAAGACTTAGAACAAAAGCGTAAATGAATCTCTTTTCCATTTTTTTATTGAATCGGATCAAACCCACCGTGGCACAAGGGGTTACAACGCGCAAGTCGTTTTATCGTAAGCCAGAAAGCCTTAATGAAACAGTACCGCGTAAATGCTTCCAAGGCATACTCAGAACAACTCGGCGTGTAGAGGCACCAGGAGGGGAACAAGAAAGACACGCCCCGATATAAAACAATCAACCAGAGGGCAACTCGGTTCATACCGTTAGTTTCTTACGCCCTTTTTTCCTTCTACGTTTTAAAACAAGACGTCCAGAATGTGACTTCATACGTTTCCGGAACCCATGGGCTCGCTTGCCCCGACCAATCGTGGGAGTTTTCAGACCTTTCTTCATGGCAGAAGATTTTAGCACACAAAGTTTTTATGTCAACATTTTTTAAGAAAAAACCTTTTGAATGTGTACTTTCGCATATTTTTTGAGCAGAAATATGACGCTACAGAATCAAAATATTTGTATAGATTTTTGGAAACTGCATGTTATAATCTACATTTGCGAGTATACGGTTGTTCCATTTCATCGCCACCGAATATGCCTACAATGATTATGGGTGCTGAACAGGACAAAACAGACGTACGAAAAAGCTTACTGGAGAAACTGCTATCACTGACAAAGAGCGAAATAAAAAGGAGGAGCGAGCATGTCCAAAAACAGTTATCAAACTTACCGATATACCGAAAAGCACAGCTTATTATGGCTTATTACCCTCTTCCGGGGGAAGTAGATATTTTGGGGATGATGAGGAAGGCGCAAAATAAGAGATTTTGTTTCCCCGTGATGGATACCAAAACCAGATCCTTGCGGCCATACGAGGTTAAATCCTTTGACGAAGATTTCATCAAAGGGCCCTATGGCGTAAGCGTTCCTGATACGGGAAAAACAAAAGAAGTGGATATTGGAGAAATAGATATGGTGATTGTTCCCGGCCTTGGCTTTGATCGCAGACGAAACCGCCTTGGCAGAGGAGCAGGGTTTTATGACCGTTTCTTAAAGCGGCTAAAACCAACTACACTGAAAGTAGGCCTCGCTTTTGAATTCCAAATCCTTGACCGCCTTCCTACTCATCAATCGCTGGACGAAAAAGTTGATTGTATCGTTAGCGAACATTTCTTTATTTAGGTCATTATAGGTTCCCGGCACCCGGTACGCCTATTATATATAGGTAACAGTGCGGTTCATTAAAGGAGGTAGCTATGTCTATCCTTTCTATTCTTTGTATACTCGGCGGAATTGTCATCGGCATACTCTGCGGCTGGTGGCTCGGGGAGATTTTTGAGAAGAATAAGCTCAAGAAGGCTCAAGAAGACGCCGAAAAAATATTAAAAGAAGCAAAAGTAAAAAGCGATGAAATATTGCGTAAGGCTGATCTTGATGGAAAAGAATTACTCTACAAGCTGCGCATTGAGTTTGAGAAGCAGAACACTTCAAAGAAAGAGGAGCTCTTCCAGATAGAGAAGCGTCTCATCGGCCGCGAGGAGAATCTTGAGAAGCGCCTCGATTTTATCGAGAGCAAGGAACAGGAATTAAGCCGGCGCGAGGCGAGCGTCAAGACACTCGCTGATGAGCTTCTTAAAAAAGATGAGGTTTTAAAGCAGCTCATCGAAGAAGAAAAAGAGAAACTCAAAAGAATTTCATCGCTGACTCCCCAGGAAGCACGCGACTTGCTCCTGAAACGTTATGAGGAGGAATTGCGCAGCGAAAAGGCAAAAATGCTTAAACAGGTGGAGGAAGAAGTCAAAGAGGAAGCGGAAAAAAATGCCATAGAAATTGTCTCTCTTGCCATACAGCGCTGCGCGGTTGAGCAAACCACGGAAAGCACCGTAAGCGTAGTCCCGCTGCCCAATGACGAAATTAAGGGAAGGATCATCGGCCGCGAGGGAAGAAATATCCGTGCGTTTGAAATGGCAACCGGTGTTGACCTTGTCATCGACGATACTCCTGAGGCCGTTAATCTGTCGAGTTTTGACCCCATTCGTAGAGAAGTTGCGCGCCTTTCTCTTGAAAAATTAGTGCAAGACGGAAGAATCCATCCGGCGCGTATCGAGGAAGTAGTCGATAAAACCAAACAGGAATTTGACAAACAGCTTCTCGAAGAAGGAAAAAACGCCGCCTTTGAAGTGGGGATACATAATTTGCATCCTGAAATCATTAAGCTTTTAGGTAAATTGAAATACCGCACCAGTTTCGGCCAAAATGCGCTCCAGCATTCCAAGGAGGTAGCTTTTATTATGAGCGTAATTTCTTCGGAGCTGGGTCTTGACCCCCGTATCGCCAAAAAGGCGGGCCTCTTACATGATATCGGTAAGGCGGTTGACCACCAGGTTGAAGGAACCCATGCGCAAATTGGCGCAGAACTCCTCAAAAAATACGGTGAAAATGAAACGGTCATCAACGCTGCGGAAGCGCACCACGAGGAAACAGAATTCACATCAGTGTACTCGCTCCTGGCGCTTATTGCCGATGCAATCTCGGCGTCTCGGCCGGGCGCACGAAGAGAAACCCTTGAAACCTATATTAAACGCCTCACGCAACTTGAAAATGTGGCTAATTCTTTTGCGGGAGTCGACAAAAGTTATGCCATCCAGGCAGGACGCGAAATTCGCGTTATTGTGCAGCCGGCGAAAGTAAAGGATGAAGAGATTACCTTGCTTGTACACGAAATTAAGAAAAAGATAGAGCAGGAAATGGATTATCCCGGCAACATCAAGGTCACGCTTATTCGAGAAACAAGGGCTGTTGATTACGCAAAGTAAAGCCCCGCAAGGGCGCGATCCTTGGCCCATGATGGCAGAAAGGCAATATTGTCTAATGCGCATTAAGAGAGTACAATAGTAGGATAATGAAAATACTGTTTCTCGGTGACATTGTGGGAAAGCCGGCGCGGGCGTATCTTACCGAACTCCTGCCCGTTCTACGTAAGAGCCTTGACCTTGCGTGCGTAATCGTAAACGGCGAAAATGCAGCAGGAGGTTCAAGTATTACCCCTGATACCGCGCGTGAAATTTTTTCGTGCGGCGTTGACATTATTACTACGGGAGATCATGTTTTTAAAAAAATGGAAGCTCGGGATGTCCTGGCTACCATGGATGTCTTACGACCCCTTAACTACGGGGAGCTTGCTGCCGGACGAGGATTCTTAATCAAAGAAATTGCCGGCGTAAAAATTGCCGTTATTAACTTGGTCGGGCGCGTGTTTATGCAACCGCTCGATTGTCCGTTTAAGGCAGCCCGCGCGGCGCTTGAAACCATCGGAAAGGAAACAAACATTATCATTGTTGATATGCACGCCGAGGCGACCAGTGAAAAATTGGCGATGGGATATTTTCTCGCGGGAAAAGTTTCCGCGGTCATCGGCACACATACGCATATTCCGACCGCTGACGAAAAAATTATCGCAGCCGCAACAGCGTACATCAGCGATGCAGGCATGACCGGGAGCTTTGATTCAATTCTGGGAAGGGAGAAGCATCAGATTATCGAACGTTTCTTAACCAATATGCCGATGCGCTTTAACCTTGCGCATGACGATGTACGCGCACAAGGCGTTATCATCGACATCGATACTCTCTCAGGAAAAGCTCTCTCGATACAGAGAGTTGAATACAAAAAAAATGACGCTCTCACCTAAATACGAAAAGCGCATTTTTTTCGAAACCCTTTCGCACCAACACGAGGCAGAATAAGGAGGGAGGTATGAGCTGGGAAGGAATTGAGAAAAGAAGATTTGTCAGAGCAAATTTTCCCTGCACCATCGTAATCCACGCACCCAAAGAACATACGGTTTCCACCCACACCGAGAATATCGGCGCCGGAGGCATTCGCGTCCTCATTGAGGAACGACTCGATATCGGCATTATCGTCGGGCTTGAAATTTACCTCTATGAAGCACGAGAACCGGTTACCTGCCAGGGGAAAGTTGTCTGGCTTGTACAGAAAGAAAGCCTCTACCGCAAACATCTAATCTTTTTTGATACGGGGTTTGAATTCCAAGAAATTAAAGAGGCTGACCGGCTCAAAATTAAAAATATTATCGAAGCGATCGTGCTGGGAAAAAATGATCCTGGAAAAAATAAATAGCCCTGCTGACTTAAAGCACCTCGGCATTGATGATCTAAAAGGCGCCAGCGAAGAAATACGCCGGCTCATCATCGATGTGGTTGCTCACAATGGGGGCCATCTTGCCTCGTCTCTTGGTTCGGTCGACCTCTGCGTTGCGCTGCACTATTGCCTCGAGGCCCCCACCGATACTATTCTTTTTGATGTCGGCCACCAAGCATACGCGCATAAAATCATCACGGGCAGACGGGATTCATTCTCCAGCCTGCGTCAATATAAAGGGGTCAGCGGTTTTCCGAACTTCAAGGAGTCGGCTTTTGACACCTATACCTGCGGCCACGCATCAACCGCGGTGAGCTGGGCGCAGGGCATTGCCGAAGCGAAACGATTAAAAAAAGATTATTCAAAAACGGTGGCTCTCGTCGGCGACGGCTCACTCACGGGCGGAATGTGCTTTGAAGCTTTAAATAGCTGCGGCCATGCCCAAAGTGAAGTTCTCATTATCCTTAATAATAATGAACTGAGTATTTCTCCTTCCGTCGGCGCATTAAGTAACTATCTCAATAAAATTATATCTGCCCCCGTGTATAATCGCATCAAGAGCGAGCTTGAAACGTTCCTAGCGCACTTTACCGTGGTCAAAAAACTCTCGCCGAAAGTACGCAAGTTTGAAGAGGCGATTAAAGGTTTGATCGTGCCGGGAATATTTTTTGAGGAACTGGGGTTCCGTTACTTCGGCCCCTTCGATGGCCATAACCTTGACATACTGATCCCTACGTTAAAGAATGTTCTTTCGTTAAAGGGTCCGCGCCTTTTACACGTGATCACCAAAAAAGGGAAGGGATACCCTTTCGCGGAACGTCACCCCGAACATTTTCATAGCGCCGCGACTTTTGACATCGCGACCGGAACGCCGCGAAAGGCACCTGATGATTCTTTCGGGGAAGTCTTCGCAAAAAAACTCACCCAATTAGCAGAACGCGATGAACGCATCGTAGCTATTACCGCCGCGATGCCGGCAGGAACGGGGTTGAATCTTTTCCAGGAAAAGTTTCCGCAACGCTGTTTTGATGTGGGCATCGCGGAAAGTCATGCCGTCGGCTTTGCATCAGGCCTCGCGAAAGAAGGTTTAAAGCCGGTTGTTGCCATTTACTCAACATTCCTGCAGCGTTCGTTTGACCAGATAATCCACGATGTCGCGCTGCAAAACCTCAATGTTATTTTTGCGATTGACCGCGCGGGAGCGGTAGGGGAAGATGGTCCTACCCATCACGGTGTTTTTGACATCGGATACATGCGTCTTATCCCCGATATGATATGCATGGCCCCCAAAGATAAAGAGGAAACTGAAAGTATGCTTGAGTTTGCGCTCAATCGCACCTCACCGGTGAGTATTCGCTATCCTAAAGGCGAAGCATATTCCCTTGGCGCAATGGAACCGATTTCCTTAGGAAAATCGGAAATACTTATTGAAGGTAAGGAGCTCTGCCTCATCGGCGTCGGCGCCATGGTAAAAACAGCGCTTGAATGCGCGAGTCTTTTAAAGGAAAAAGGAATATCCGCACGCGTCGTTAACGCCCGTTTCATAAAACCTCTGGACGAGGAACTCCTTAAAGCGATCGTATCACGCTTTGGCATGATCGTTACCCTCGAAGAAGGTAATCTTAATTGTGGATTTGGCAGCGCCGTGCTTGAATTTTTTGATCGGGAAGGCCTTGCGGACAAGATAAAACTGATTCGCGCAGGATTTCCCGATGAGTTTATACCAAACGCTAAGCGAGAAGATCTCCTGAAAATGTATGGTCTTGACGCAGCGTCGCTTTCCCGAAGAATCGTAAAAACCATCGAGAAACAGGCAACATGGCAAAGGTTACCATAAAAAAAGACGCCTGCAAGGGCTGTCAATTATGTATCGGGGTTTGCCCGAAACATCACCTCACCCTTTCAAAAACACTCAACAAGCGCGGCGTGCGGTATGTTGAAGTCGCCCTGGGCGCTGAATGCAGCGGATGTGGCTTCTGCTTTGCCATGTGTCCTGATGTGTGCATTGAAATCAACCTAGACGCGCGGCCTGGAAAAAAATAATACCAATCGTATGAAACACCGATCACGCTCACCGATACTGCTGTCCGGCAACGAAGCAATGGGAGAGGCTGCTATACGTGCCGGTTGCTTCTTTTATGCCGGCTATCCAATTACGCCTCAAAATGAATTGACCGCGTACATGGCGCGGCGCATGAACGAAGAAAGAAGGGTCTTTATCCAGGCAGAAAGCGAAATCGCCGCAATCAATATGGTGTATGGCGCGGCCGCGTGCGGTTTTCGCGCGATGACCTCTTCCTCGAGCCCGGGCATTTCTTTAAAACAAGAGGGTATTTCCTATATGGCAGGAACCCAGCTTCCCGGTGTGATTATCAACGTGATGCGCGGTGGACCGGGCTTGGGCAACATCTCTTCAAGCCAAAGTGATTATTTCCAGGCTACGCGCGGCGGAGGACACGGAGATTATTTTACGCCCACTCTTGCGCCTGCAAGCACCCAGGAAGCTGCGGCGCTGACGATGCTTTCTTTTGATATCGCCGACTATTACCGCACGCCGGTTATGGTTCTTGCCGACGCGATCATCGGGCAGATAATCGAGCCGCTCGTGATTCCCTCACGGAGCTCCTTTACAAAAAAACTTCCCGCAAAAGATTGGATACTCGACGGCGCCAAAGGCAGGGCACCGAATATCATACGCTCGCTTCTTTTAGGCGAAGGCGCGCTCGAAGCACACAATGAGGTATTACGAACCAAATGGGAAGCGATCGCAAAATATGAACAGCGTTATGAAACATACGAAACTGATGACGCGCGGATACTGGTCATCGCCTATGGCTCGCAAGCCCGCATCAGTCATGAAGCGGTCACCCTGTTGCGACAGAACAACATAAAAGCGGGTTTGTTCCGACCGATAAGCCTCTGGCCTTTTCCGAGTAACGGGCTTTGCGCCATAACGAAGAAAATAAAAAAGATTGTCGTGGTGGAACAATCCCTCGGACAAATGGTCGAGGATGTACGATTAAGCGTACCTCAAAAAGAAATTACGTTTCTGGGCAAAGCGGGGGGCGGTATACCGCAGCCAGGCGAAATCATCAGAGCAATTAAAAAAATCTATGCATAAAAAATTTTCATTATCAGGTGCGCTCAAGGATACGCCTACCCATTATTGTCCCGGCTGCGGACACGGAATAGTTCATCGCTTACTTGCCGAGGTTATCGAAGAGCTCGGTATTCGCGAAAAAACAATTGCCATCGCGCCGGTCGGCTGCGCCGTGATTGCCTACGACTATTGGAACTTCGACTGCTCCGAGGCAGCGCACGGAAGAGCGTTGGCGGTAGCCACTGCCATGAAACGCTGCCGGCCCGATCGAATCGTCTTTTCCTATCAGGGCGACGGTGACCTCGCATCAATAGGCTTAGCCGAAACGATGCACGCCGCAAATCGCGGAGAACGTGTTACGTGTATTTTTGTCAACAACGCCTGTTACGGTATGACCGGAGGGCAGATGGCACCGACGACGCTCGTGGGACAAAAAACGGCGACGAGTCCCTCCGGCAGAAATCCCCAAGCCGGCGATGGCTGGCCGATAAAAGTAAGCGAACTTATCGCAATGCTTCCGGGAGTCTCGTTTGTAGCACGCACCGCCATAACAAACCCTCACGGGGTTATTAAAACCAGGGCTTATATTCAAAAGGCGTTCATGCATCAACTCGAAAACAAAGGATTTTCTTTAGTAGAAATCTTAAGCCCGTGCCCAACCGTATGGGCCAAGAGCCCGATCGAATCCATGAAGTGGATCGAGGAAGAAATGGTAAAAACGTACCCCTTGGGAGTCATCAAAGAATGAAAATCACGCAGATTCTCATTTCCGGTTTTGGGGGACAAGGCATTATGAGCCTGGGTAAAGCCTTGGCTGCGACGGCGCTTGCTGAAGGCAAATACCCAATTTATTTTCCTTCATACGGCGCCGAAGTGCGCGGCGGAACCGCATATTGTTTTGTAAAGATTTCCGGTCAAACAATCGCTTCGCCTTTAATTGACGCGCCTGATATTGCCATCATCATGAACCAGCCTTCGCTGGATAAATTTGAAAAAACAATCGTAAGGAAAGGCTTGTTGATTGTAAACACCGATCTGGTCACCACGAACACGTTCCGGGGTGACCTGGCAACCATTGCGGCACCCCTGAATGCATTAGCTCTTTCCTGCGGAAACCTTAAAGTTGCCAATACGATTGCGTTGGGGATTTTGGTTGCGCGCGTCCCGGACCTTCTTAAAGAGGCGACAATCACCAGATTCATCAACGCGACATTTGGGCCCGGTGAATTATTAAGACAAAATACTGAGGCGTTTCGTAAAGGTATTGAATTCAGTAAAAATTACAAGTAAGATTCCGGAGATTAAAAATAGATTACGGCGATTAGCAATCTCTGAAATCTTCACCTAATCTCTGACAAGCACAAAATCAATTCATGATTGTTAAAAGAGGAGCACACCATGGTTAAAGTCCGTTTTGCGCCATCGCCCACCGGATATCTTCATATCGGCGGAGCACGCACCTGTCTTTTTAACTGGCTCTACGCGCGCCATGCCAAGGGAACGTTTGTGCTGCGCATCGAAGATACGGACCTGGCCCGCTCAAAGAAAGAGTATCTTGAGGAGATCCTTGAAAGTATCGCGTGGTTAGGCATGGACTGGGATGAAATATATTATCAATCACAACGTTTTGATATCTATCGGGAGTACGCCCAAAAATTAATCGAGAGCGGGCACGCGTACCAGAAAGAAGGCGCAATATTTTTTAAATACTCCTTTACGAAAGTCGAGATCAATGACATCATCCGCGGCCCGATCGTCTTTACAGAACTTCCCAAAGAAGAGGAGGTTATCTTTAAAAGCGACGGCTCTCCAACCTACAATTTTAGCTGCGTCATTGACGACGCGCTCATGGGTATTACGCATATCATCCGGGGAGAAGATCATATCTCAAATACCCCGAAACAGATCCTGATATACCAGGCACTTGGTCTCGCGGTGCCGGGGTTTGCACATGTACCCCTCATTCTTTCTCCTGACGGAGGAAGGCTTTCGAAGCGTTTCGGCGCAACATCGATACGCGAATATAAAGAAGAAGGGTACCTCGCGTCCGCTCTTGCTAATTATCTTACTCTTTTAAGCTGGTCGCCGGGTAACAACCGGGAAATTATCAGCCTGCCTGAAGCACGAGAGGTATTTGACATCACTGACGTCAATAAAACCGGTGCCGAGTTTTCATTGGATAAACTCAATTGGGTCAATGCTGAATATATAAAACGTAAGGAACCCAATGATTTTGTAACCCTTGCTGCCGCATATCTTAAAGAAAAGAACTTTCTTCCGGCCGACGTCACCGATGCCTATATCGCAAAGACGTTGATCCTTTTCAAAGAACGGACTACGAAACTGTCAGATTTACTTGACCGAGCACGATTTTGCTTTTATGATGATTATAGCTATGCCGAAGACACCAAAGAAGTGCTTGACCGAAAATTGGTGAGCCAGTTTGAAACGCTGCAAAAGAGGATGGCGGCATTGAATGATTTTACTGCCCTTGCTATCGAAGCAGAGTTTCGCGAAACCGCAACCGCGGTAGGCCTTAAAACAAAGGACCTCGTGCATCCGGTCCGTGTGGCGCTCACCGGGAGAAAAGTCGGTCCTGGATTATTTGAAACAATGGAAGCACTGGGGCAACCGGAAGTTGCCGCGCGTCTTGGGCGACTCATTACCTATTGGCAAAAAACATAGGAGGAACGTGAAAAAACAAATTATTATCTATGTCACATTACTGGGTATCATTGGTCTCTGTGGTTGTTCAACCGTAAAAAATGTCTCGGAAGGCCTTGGCAAGGGGGTATCGGAAGATACCAGCAACACCTGGAAGAACCTCAAAAGGACTGACGCGTGGCTCAAAGAAAACACCTGGTAGAAACAAAGTGCCTGCACGTCTTGTCAAAGGAGACCGTATGCGCGTTATTGCTCTCTTGTTTATGCTCTCATGCATGACAGGATTCGCCTTTGCGGAAGATAGTGGATATAACGAAACCTGCACCAAAGAATGCAGCTTTCTGACAAAAGACTGTACTGCCTATTTAGATTGCAGGGTCGCTAAAGTAACCTGCGTGCAGGATTGCATGCAACGAAAGGTTTGGGAGAAAGTAGCGGTATCGCTTGATCGATTAACCGTAGCGCTGGAAGCGCAAAGCCAAAAAAGCGAGAAAGAAACAGAGATACTCGAACAGCTGCTGAAAAATTCTCAACCAGCGGTGCAGAAAAATGAAAACATAAATCAATCGTCTTTCGAATAAAAAGGGACACCTGAATCGGTACACCGGAATGGGCAAAAAAATATTCTTATTCCTGGCATCTTCTTTTCTCGCCTCCGCGGTACTTCTCGCCCAAGAGGCGCCACTGACGCCGGCGGTCACCATCACCGCGAAACGCGGGAAAACGTTTTCGATTACTCTGGAATCCAACGCAACGACCGGCTACCAATGGCAGCTGCAACCGCTCGATACGACCCTTATCAAGTTTTTGCATACCAAATACAGGAAGAATAAATCCCGACGCCTGGGAGCATCGAGCAAGGAAACATGGACATTCCGGGCGATGGACCGAGGTACCGCGACGATCAAGCTCCACTGCGTACGGCCATGGGAAACCGATACGGGGCCCATACGCATCGTCACCTTAACCGTCGTTATCCAATGAACAATCCTATCGCAAACCAACTCATCGCCCTAAGCGTATATCTATTCTGTATGGGGTATTGTTTCTGCGACGGCTTTAAGCTTGCAACAAGCCGCAAGCTTATATGGTTTGGAACATTTGCAGCGCTCAGCATATATTCGCTGGCCGTAAAGGCTGAGTTTGATCTTGTGGCAATACTTCCGGTACCTTCACTTCTGGCTATACTACTGGGGAGTTACGAAATCAGGGCGCGGGCGCGGCGCCAAGCGCACGATATCAGGGAGCGCTTACGACATTAAAACGAACCCGATGTATATTCTCCTGATATTGGCGCTTTTAGCCTGCGGTTGCGCGCAAACAAAGAAGCCATACACACAAGGCTATACAACGTTTTACCCGGTACGTTCGACAAAGCCTGTTACCTACCAAACTCCCTACGACATCATTAAAGAAGGTAACAAAGTAACCAGCCAGAAAAGTTCCCTTGAACCGGCCCCGTAAATGCCCTGGCTTATCGGCGATGACGGCTATCGGCATACTGCCGCTGCGGGTGGGCGGGAACGTGGCAATATTTGACGCTTTTCTCCCAGCGGCCGGGAACCCAGACGTATCCGTAATGAGGTCCGCGATACTGCCAGTATCCGGGAACCCAAACAAAACGGTCACGGTCACGGGAAAGATTTAGATTCACCAAAACTCCCGGGAACGACAACTTAATCTGCGAAGAAGTTGTTACCACATACCCTTTCTTACCCCGATCATGTCCGCTATCGCCGCGCTCACGCGCAAAAGCGGTACCTGAACCAGCCAGAAGAGTTAGTGAGACTAATGCTGCAACCACGAATTTCCTATCCATATAAACCTCCTTGCGCAGTAAGCGCATACCCGCGCAATTCTTGCCCAGAAGGGCAATACTGGCGCCATTCCATTGAGCGCCAGGTGCGATTCAACCAGGCATTGCATAGAAATGCATGCTGGCCAATCCGATATGGCCAGGCATTGTCTTGTCAATATACGCGATGTTCCCTTCCAAACAATTAGACGCCCCTATCAAGGGTAAAGTCGACAGGGAACTCAAAAAAATTCTACTTGCGATAATCCCCTGAAAATAATAGAATTAATGAGGCCAACACTTTTTAAACGACTGCAAGGAGTGCAGAAAAGTGTTAGGCCGAATTACCCCGACGAGTTTCGGTAAATTATTCTGCTCGGTCGCGAAGCAGACGAGCAAGAAAATTTACCGAATATTAAGCGAGGAGGGGGGAAGACAATTCCTTGATGGTATAAAAGGAAGGGATAATTGTTGACTTTTGAATTATCTCATTGTCCCGCTTGGAGGCGGGACAATTCGACTAGGGAATTTTCGAGGAACGAAAATTCCAAGTCTCATTGCCCGGTGGTGTAATTGGTAACACGACTGACTCTGGATCAGTTGTTTCTGGTTCGAGTCCAGGCCGGGCAGCCATTTTTTTCGGGGGCGATTTTGGCAACCCGATCAAACGGCTCGGACCAACAAAATGAAAGGTTTTTATCTTTCAAAAATTGGTTCGAGCCGTACTTTTTTAAAAAATCCCTTTTTTGCGAGAGGTTTCCCCGCCGAACGACCGAACCAGCCGAATTACATGTATTTATAAAGTTTTTGGAGGGTTCGAGCCACCCGCCGCTTGAGTTTTCAAACTCGCCGAGCCGTTCTTCTAAATCTTTCTTTTGATTAACCAGTTTTGCCTTCATTCTTTGAAATTCCTCTTGAGCTATTTCTTTTGAAATATACAGGTCAATAACCTTTTCGATTTTCTCATCAAACTTTGTGATTTCTTCTTTGGCGAGGCGAGTTTGCAAAGAAGAGGCTTTGCCGGCCTGACTTGCCACTTCTTCAAACCGACGCAGGATTAATTCTTTAGCCTCATCATCTATGGAAACCTTTGATATGGCGCTATTAATTTGTTCAAGCAAAGCCTCTTCTCGAAGAAACTTTTGCTCGCACGGCCTGATTTTCTTGGTACAACGATAGTACACATGGCCTTTTTGCAATTCGGCAGTGATGGACGCGCCACACTCACCGCAGCGCATAAGGCCTAGAAATGCAAATTTATCCGGCTTGCGCTGTTGCGGGCGCGCCTTTTGCGCTAAAACAACCTGCACATGGTCAAAAAGTTTCTTTGAAATAAGCGGCGGGCGGCTGCCTTGATGAAGCTCGCCTTTATACCGCATGATACCGTAGTAAAACGAACTACGAAGTATTAAAGCAAGTTCGCTTTTCCGGACAGGCTTGCCCATTTTACCCAAAAGTCCCAATTGAAGAGCTTGCTGTAAGACTTCGTCAAGCGAAAATGCGCCGTCGGCGTACATTTCAAATAATTTTTTAATAAGCGGTGCTTTATCAGGGTCAATCACGATGGTTTTATTTTTATAGTCATTAAGATAGCCGATTGGCGCCCAAGCCGGCCATTCGCCGCGGCGCACTTTTTCGCGCAAACCCCGCTTGACGTTCTCGGATAGGTTATCGATGTAATATTTGCTCTGGCCGAAGGCGATGGATAACATGAACTTGCCTTGTGCTGTATTATCGAAACGATAGGTGGGAAAACACAAGTCGGTAATGATACCGATATCGGTTAGGTAGATGATCTTGCCGCCGTCAACCGAATTACGGGCAAGCCTGTCCGGGTGCCATGCCAAAATGCCGCTGGCACGGCCAGCTTCCATCTGTTTGAGCATAGAACCGAAGATAGGCCGTCCTGGCGACTTGGCGGACATAGCCTCGGTAAATTCCTCAACCACATCGAGATTTTCTTTTTCCGCAAACTGGCGCAGCTCGTTGATTTGAGCGTCAATCGAAAGGACCTGCCTATCTTCATCATCGGTTGATTTGCGCGCGTAAAGGAAGAATTTTGGCATGGCACTAACCCTCCAAAAACTTTATCTGGTTCGGTCGTTCGGCAAAGATGATTTTTGAGACCTAACTTATCTCAAAAATTAGATACGCCACGCGAAGCGGGGCAGGGAAACCTCGAAGCAAAAAAGTCGATTTTTTGTTGCCAAAATCGCCCCCGAAAAAAACTGGCTGCGATTAGCGGACGAAGTCCGAACCTATTTTCAACAAATAAAGGTGGTCGCTAATCTGTAAGGATTCGACTTCGCCCCGCTTTTAGCGGGGCGCGGTCTCACCCTCGCAAAATTCTCTATATTCCTTTTTCGCCGCCGCCGCGAGATACGTTTTTTGTTTTTAATGGTGTTTTGCGCATACATTAATATGATACTCATAGTCATCATTCTTGTCAACGAAAATGCTACTTATAGTATCGTAGACAATGAGTAGCATAAATGTAATAATATTTTTTGTATGAAAAGTAATATCCTTAAAAAATTTGGTGAAAACGTAAAAAAACTACGTAAGGCAAAAAGTTGGTCGCAAGAAGAATTGGCGGAAAAAGCCAAGCTTCATCGCACCTATGTTGGAAGTATTGAGAGAGGTGAGCGTAATGTAAGTTTGATTAATGTTCAGCGCATTGCCAACGCGTTGAGCATGGACATTAAGGATATTTTAAAATGAGCCAAACGACAAGCCAATTCATTAAAATCTTAACTACTTTAAAATCTGAAATTGAAAAATGTATAATTAAAAAGACATTTAATGGGAAAAAATATAAAAACGGTCATGAGGCAAAAAATGCTTGTATACGTTCGCAACGGCTAATTTGCTTGGTTCATGATTTTGTGAAACAACAGTTAATAAATTCTACCGTAAATCGGGACAAAATATTTCCACCACTTGGGGAGAGTAAACCCGAAATAAACATTGAGGGGTTATTAAAAAAGAAAAACCAGGATATTTGCGTTTTGCCATCTGGTACAATAGATGGGAATGCGCACCTACGAGACGAGGCTTTTATTGACAAGAATATCGTTATTAATGTGCGGAGTCAGCTGAGCAGTTTAAACAAGAACTTTGATACTCTTTACGAAAGAACATTTGCTGAACCCTTAAACCTGCATCTTAAATTTCCTAAACTATGCATGGGGGAAGTGTATTTAATTCCCACCCACGAGTATAATGATAAAACTATGCTTAAGAATCAGATAGAATTTAAATCAGTGTCAAAATTGGAAAAATACATTCAAGCGTTTCAGGCAGTAAATAATCGTGAAAGTAGTGACAAGGATCCGTATAAGTATGAAAGAGTGTGTTTAGCAATTGTAGATTTTAGGCAATCCCCACCAAAACTATATTCTACCAAAGAAGCTTTAATCGAAGATGGGTTAATTTCAAGCACTGCGCCTGTCCATATGGAAAAACTGGGGATTGAAGATTTTGTGAAGGATTTGTTGAGTATATACGGAAAACGTTTCGACCTCAGCCTACTCCGGTAGATTTACACCATATTTTTTTGTAAGGAAATTTTCAATTTCTTTTGGCTCAAACATTTCATTGAGGCAGCCTAGCTCATTTTTAGCAAAATTTGGTATTGTGAAGCGTTCAATAAAGTTTTTCTGATAACAAGGATATCCGCCTTCTATTGAAACGCTTGTTTGATTAATGTAGTATGCCATTATTCGAGAATTGAGTATCTTTGAAAGAATCTCCAGTGAAATGCTATCGTTAAACAAAGAAGCACTATCTTTTTTTGCAAATATCCCATAGCCATTACAGAATAAAGAATCTGCCCTTTTTTCATATAAAAAGCGTGGCGACCGGCTGAATGTTGGAGTTAGTAATTTCTCGCCAAAAATATTTAAGCCTTGCGATCTGGCATACGCATACCATTCCGAATAGGTAGATTTTCCCTTGTCTCGAGATTCCAATATATCTTTAGTTGCAACAAAATATTCATAACACTTGGGGAATTTTTCTTGTAATTGGTTTTTTGGCATTAAATAAGCTTTCCCATTTTTTATAAAATAAGGGAAAATTATCTTTCTTCCATTTTTCTTTAAATCATTTTGGGTGTTAAAGTCAGATATTTTTACAATTGGTCGAGTGATTTCTTTTTCGATCGGAAATACTCGGTCGTCAAACTCTTTTTGGTAATACCCGTCATTCAGGGTTGCGCCATCGACAAAATAGATATTATCCTTGCATGTTGCGATGCCAACCCTTATATCAACTAGAGAGCCTAGTTTAGGGCCAGCCGTTTCAATTTTTATAATATTTTCTTTGTCATCATCTTTTAACAGCCTCCATTTTTTATCATCCAAATTATTATATGTCGTTTTAGAAAAGTTTATTTTGTCTAGATTCTGTAATCGATCTTGAGTGTCGATTCTTTCAAAAAGAAAATAATCTTTTTTTGCTTTTGTTAAAAAAGTAATGCAAGTATATGTTTGCGCATCAAATATTCTTAAATGATTAAAATCGATGATCTTTTCCATAAATTTATTAAAATGAAAAAATTCACGCAAATGTATACCTGCTAATGAAGTAAAATAATTATTCGGAGTAATATACCCTAATCGACCAGTTTTTTTCAGTAAAGATACACCTAATTCAAAAAATGCGAAATAAAGGTTGTATGTGCCAGTTTTTAGTGTAGACCAATCTCTAAATAATTCTTTTCTGGTATTTTCCGCAAGGTCTTGGTATTTAACATAGGGAGGATTGCCTATTATTGCGTCAAACCCATCGGTCGGAATAGCTTTTCCAAAATCTTTTTGCCAGTCGATTTTCAAACTATCCTTTGTGTATATTTTAAAGACTATTTCTTTTTGATCTTCGCCATGCAAGAGAGCATAAAGAGTTAATATAATTTTGCATCTATACGTTGAATAATCTAGTATATCGACTCCAAAAAGATTTTTTTCAATAATATCAATTATTTTTGTATTCGATTGGTTGCGAATTGTATCAATGGCGGCTATTAAAAATGCGCCGCAGCCGCAGCTTGGATCGCAAATTTTATCTTTTTTGGTTTTGATAGTTTGGGCGGCGATAAAATTAGTTATAAATTGGGGTGTAAAAAATGCTCCATTTATTTTTCTGTCCTCGGTCGGTATGAGCAGTTCAAAGCATTTTTCAAGTTCAAAAATGCTGAATTGGGCGCCAAAATAATTAGCATTAAGAAGACGATTTATTTCTAACACATTGTTATTAGTTGGTGCGGTAAGTATGGAGAGAATGAACTGATTGTTAGTTACTTTGATATTATTTTTTTTAACGAAAAAAACTACCAAACCTTTTTCGATATCATTTATTTCAAACCGGTTCAAAAAATCAAAAATTAAATGGTGCATAGGAGTTAATTTGATTTATACTTTATAACTATAAATACCCCTTACGATCCCTTCAATTCTAAAATCCTTTGCCGCGACAAATGGTTCGACTTCTGGATTTGTTGATACAAGTATAATTTCTTTGCCTTTTTTAATTTTCTTGATTAAAGCTTCGCCATTATTAACGCATACGGCAATTGCACCATTATCAATGCTGTGCGTTTTTTTTGCAATCACTAAATCACCGTCATTTATTTTTGGAATCATTGAATTACCTTTTGCTTTTACCATGAAGGCCTCAGAAGATGAAAAGCCTAAGATTTTGGAACTAATGGGAATGCGATCAACCGGATTGCAGTCCAATATACTGCCCTTAGGACCACACTGGGCTAAACCATACAAATTAATATAGGTTATTGTTTTCTCGGGTGAATCAGCCAATATTTGATAGTCTTTAGGATTAGCAGGATTCCGCCGCAGATAACCCTTTTTTTCTAACTGCTCTATATGATGATGGACTATGCTTGTGGAAGAAATACCCAATGCCGATTGCAATTCCCGGATAGTTAGCGGCTCAGTGATATTTTGCTTCAACAGCTCTAAAAGTTTTTTTTGGGTGGGGTGGAGCGTTTTCATAAGACAAGTTAATTTTACAGAATCACAAGAGGGTTGTCAAGAACTAATTTTTTTGTTCTACTTTTTGTTCTTGACAAAAATTTTGATAGTGATATAAATAAACTAGTCGTGACTGCCATTAGCTGTAAAAAATATAGTGGGATATTTAAAAAGGTGTCTGATGAATGAAACGGGGAAGTTTCAAATTTTATCTTTAGACGGTGGTGGAATAAAAGGCCTTTTTTCGGCTGCTTTTTTAGCAAAGCTTGAAGAAGATTTGAATATTAAAATTACCGACCATTTATGATAAACTTTTACGAAGCCTTAGTAAACGTAGCTATTATGAATCCAGATTCAACCTCAGAAGAAACAGTTGCGCTTATCGAAAATAAATTTCTGCAATTGCAGTTTACGAAAATTTATCGCTTAACACAAGGGACGTATGTTTTAACTATTCATCAAGCCAAAGGCAAAGAATTTGATCATGTTATTATGCCGTATGTTGATGACAGAAGTTTTGCAGACAGTTTATACTTTAAAAAAGTTTTTTATGTAGGGGTAACACGTGCCAAAAAATCAGTAACGATTCTGTTTCCAGAAAAAGGAAAAAGCCCAATTTTAGACCAGTTTAGTTAAGCCGGGCAGGCACATAAAGGGCGGAGCGGAAATCCGAAGGATTGAAGCCGCCCGACTGAGCCTGACGGGAGACCTTAACAGGGCGGGCGGGATATAGCGCATTAGACGCAAAGCGACTAATGCGTTTTTTGTTTTAGTGGCCGTCCTTCAAATTCATCTTCACCTACATTCACCACTTCCTTCAAAACAATTATTCTCAAGTCTCACTTCTTTTTTAAAGCTTTTTAACTGTTCTATTAAATAAAGCGCCTTAAAACTTTAATATTGACAAGTATATTAAAGAAACTATGCAAAAAAGGTTATTATATAATACATTAATAATTTTAGCATTTTTAAAAAGGAGTAGATATGGAGATTCTAGAGTCTAATCGAATGGGGATCGTCATAGACCAACCCTCCGGCTATAGTGCCTTTATCCCACACAAGATTTCCGGGAAAGGAGTGGATATAAAATGGGATACGGAATTAATAAAACTCTTATCGGAAGCCGATCGAGCATTGGGGGAACTTAAAGGAGCAACGGAAACATTACCCGATCCAGATTTATTTATAGCGTTCTATGTTCAAAAAGAAGCGCTTTTAAGCTCTCAGATTGAAGGAACTCAATGTTCTCTGGATGAAGTACTTCAAGTCGATGATAAAACTTCGGAGTTAAAGCCTGTTCAAGAAGTCATTAATTACATCAAGGCCATGAACCAAGGATTAGAGGAACTAACCAATCTCCCTATGTCTCTCAGGCTAATCAATTCCATTCATAAAAAATTGCTTGAGGGGGTGCGCGGTAAAGAGAAAGACCCTGGTGAATATAAAAGAAAACAAAATTGGATCGGCGCTCCAGGATGCACGTTGAACGAAGCAATGTATATCCCCCCGCCACCCCACATGATGTTAGAATTAATGGGGGATTGGGAAAGTTATTACCATGCTCGAAAAGATGTACCTCCATTAGTTGAAGCCGCCATACTTCATTCATATTTTGAAACAATACACCCATACATAGATGGTAATGGCCGGGTAGGCAGGCTAATAATCACCTTTATGCTGTGTGAAAAAAAAGTGCTGGATAAGCCTTTGTTATATCTGAGTCTATTTTTTAAAGAAAACAGAAGGCAATATTACCAGCTTTTAATGGATGTCCGCTTTAAAGGGTTGATTGAAGACTGGATTAAGTTTTTTCTTAGAGGCGTCCGGAGCGTGTCCGAAGAAGCAATAGCTACCGGTAGGGAAATACGAGGCTTGCTTAGCGGTCATCGAGAATTACTAAAAGAAAAGATGGCGCAATATCGAATGACGTTTCCTCTTTATGACTTAATTTGTAAAAATCCAATCATATCTATCCCAAGCGCTTCAAAGAAACTAAAAGTTAGTTACCCTACCATGAAACAAGCCTTTGAGAATTTTCTTAATCTTCATATATTGGAATCTTATGATGATAAGAAGAAAAGGAATAAGCTTTTTGTATATAAAGATTATTTAAAAATACTTAGGAGAGGAACATAGTTTATGAAAACATGCTTTATGAATATCTCGGTCTCTTGAGCCTATGGCGCCGAGAGATTTTTAAAAATGTTGCGGTTATGTCTCGTGTTTGTAAGGGATATTCACAAACCCTCGTCTTTAGGCGGGGGTATTTTTATTTTTGGCGACTGAAGGATTCATGTCCGGAAGGAGTGTGGAAATATTCCTTGGTACTATTAGGATAATTTCTGCCGCCTGGATGCGAGAACCAGTGTTGTGACGGGTAGACGGTGAGATAACCGCCCTACTCGAGCGGACGACGCACAACAAAGGTTTCTGCGAGTTGGTTGTGTTCGGTAGAATTATCAGTATAATATGGTTTAGATCGTATCTGACTGTATAATGAATTCAATTTTTTAAAACAATCATGAACCACTCCTTATGAAAGAAGACTTACTGCCTTTATTGCGCTGTCCACGATGTCAACCGGGTACACTGCGCATGAATATAACTGAGGTTCAGAACAATGAGATACGTGAGGGCCTCCTCGTATGCGATCAATGCCGCAGCGAATTTCCTATACATGACGGAATACCGGAGTTTTTGCATCGGTTGACGACAGCAATGAGAGAAGAAATAGAATCAAGCACGGATTATACAAGAGATATTTGTTTCCGAAAACCTGAAGTTTATAATGATGAGTTCTTGTTAACACTCCCCTACACGTTACCAATTTCTAACGTTGAAGATAAATTGGCGGTTAACGTCGCGGGTTCAGAAAGAAAAGCCCCTTATTTCTTTCAAATTCTCAATTCATGCGGGGAAGGTAACGGGAAACGGTTATTGGAACTCGGTGCAGGAACTACCTGGGCAACATGGCATTTTGCAAAAAAAGGGTATACCTCAATAGCGTTAGATATAGTTAAAGTTTTATATAGGGGGTTGATGTCCCGCGATGTTTATTTTCAGCATAAGAATATCTATTACGAAGCTGTTCTTTCGCCCATGGAAAGTCTACCGTTACAGGATAATTCGATAGACCTGGTCTTTTCGATAAACTCGCTCCATCACAGTTGTGATTTAAACGTAATTCTTTCTGAAGTATATCGTGTTCTACGCAACGGGGGTGTTTTTTATTTAATGGAGGACGGCTTTGCATTGCCATTTTTATTTTTTGAAAAAGTAAAGGCGTGGCGTAAAAGAAAGATGGAGCACCATCAAGACCATGTCTATATGTTTCGTGACTATAAAAATGCCATCACAAAAACATCCTTAACGATGGAATTGGTTTTACCGGATCGTTTTATAAATAGAATTGGTTTTTTAAGAAACCTGCCGAGATGGATACTCGTGGTGCTCTATAAAATCATCCTCTATACACGGGGGTGCGGCTTTATCTTAAAAATTAAAAAAGCTTCTTAGGTCGAGTAGGGGTACACAAATGTATTGAAGCTCTTTTTTATTTTGTTCTTGCGAGAAATTACCCCATCCGCAGCACCGCTGTGACGGATAGTACATACCCCTTTGTAACGCGGGGGTATTTTTATTTTTGGCGACTGAAGGAGTCCTGTCCGGAAGGAGTGCGGAAATATTCCTTGGTACTATTAGGATAATTTCTGCCGCCTGGATGGCGAGACCCAATGTTACGCAACACGAACCTTGGTGGAGCAAAGAGAATAAGTCACCGTACGCGCGAAACCTTAGCTTCACGCAAATGATGGAATTACGCATCAAAAGGAGTTTTGCCTTGACACGCCCTTAGCGAAAAGGTATGCTTATGGTAACATGCTTGTGAAGCATTATATGCAACGCACCAAGAAACGTTTCTTCATTGGTATCGTCTTCCTATTCCTGTTCTCTCTTGCCCACACACAATGCCAGTCAAAAACTAAAGACGCGGCGGCCGCGGGGATATCACGCATGAATTCCGACATCCTTTTGGCAAAATATACAGCCGATACGCTGGAAATTAATATTAACGATATATCGGGGAAAAATAGTGCTGCCCCCTCACCGACGAGCATACCGGTAGATTCTGCTCGTCAAATACAAGAGCTCATTAAACAAAGAGACTATGCCGGAGCAGAAAAATTATGCACCGATATATTGACGACATCTCCTGAAAATAACGAAATACGGTATCTGCGCGGTATGTTGAATCAAAAACTCGGCAATAGCGAGAAGGCAATCGAAGATTATGATTTTCTTGTGAGTAGTGGTAATGCCGACGGAAAAATTTTTAATAACCTGGGTGTCATCTATGCCCAACAAGAAAAATACACCGATGCCGCCAAACTCTTCTCCAAGGCAGTGCACGCCAACCCCCAAGGGGTTGAATTCCGCAATAATTTAGCGGAGGTCTTGTTAGAGATGAAAGAATACGGTCGCGCCATAGAAGAATATACCATGCTCCTTTCTCTTGAGCCTGACAACACGCGGGCGCTATACAATCTCGGTGTTGCCTACAAAAACATAGGGGACGATGCAAAGGCGAAAGAGCAGTGGGAGAGAGTATTGGCTGCGCACCCTGAGGATCCCGACGCAAAAAATGCTTTAGAGTGCTTAGAAAAAGAAAAATAGATTGATTTTCTTGTATAAAAGCGTAACCTGGTTGTTTTTTAAGCTTTTTTGTGATATTCTTTAAGAGAATAACCTTACTTTGATGACCATGAAAAAAACCTTCTCTTTAATTGAGTTACTTATTGTTGTTATAATCATTGGAATTATAAGCGCTTTTGCAATAATTGCTTACCAGGGCTCCATAGAGGCAACCAAGAAAGCCGAGGCAGTCCATACCGCAGGCTTAATACGGGATGCCGAGTTTGTAAATCAGATACAAACGGGAAGTTTTGTGGCTGCCGGCAGCACCGAAGAAGTTAACGCCCGTCTTTCTCTCAATATAACCCCAAAAGATTACGAGTATAAAGTCGTCGGGGTTAGCGATGACGACTTCATGATCCTGGCAAGCAATATCAAAACGGGTGAAGTGGTTGTCGCATTAAATAAGAAAGGGGTAATAAAAATCACTGGAAGCGATAGCGACAACTCTGGCGGCGGAGATAGCGGAAGCGGAGGTGGCAGCGGCAGCGGCGGTGGTGGTGGCGGTAGTAGTGGCGGTAGTAGTGGTGGTGGTGACAGCAGTGGTGGCGGTAGTAGTGGTGGTGGTGACAGCAGTGGTGGCGGTAGCGGTGGCGGTAGTAGTGGCGGCGGTAGCGGTGATGACACCGGTGGCGGAATACCTTCACTTTTTATTCATTCCGGAGGGGGCTGGTCTGGCCTTGCTGCAACAGGTGGATCGGGAGCAATTACTAATGGTGCAGGCTTACACACAGCACTTGCTTTCCTGAAATCTTATGAACCAACCAGCTACGCTAATGACTTAATACAAGATAAAGCTATTACGGTTGAATTTCAAGATTTATCGGTTTACGGCATGGACACCGCCGGGGCAGTATGGCTCAGTGGCACCAACACTATAGCAATCAATACCCTATATCAAAATGCATACGCGGGTGCGTTGGCAGCTTTTATTGCCCATGAAGCAACCCATGCCGATTATTACTACTATCCTGCGTATTGGGTTGCTACTACACTGGAAAGACATCCGGAATTAACGGAAAGTGATATTAGCATTCCTGCTGATTCCGTAACCCAAGAATATGATGCTTTTTGTAATACAATGACCGCGTGGCAAGAGTTTCGACAAGAGCCGTTCGCCTTCCACGATGACTGGCTTGACGCTTACAATCAAGGTGAAGAATATATGCGGTCGGCGATTCAATCTAGCTACGCGGCGATGGGCATCTATTTGCCCGAATATTAACAAAGGACATAACGATGAAAACCGGATTACGAAGATTTTTTCTAGTAACAGTGGGGGCGATTCTTATGATGAATCTTTTTGGCTGTTCCAATATAAAATTTGAGAAGTATTCCAGCAAAGACGTCTTGATAAACCTCTCCATGGATTATATCGCAGGGTGGCGCCATAGCGAAACCCGCGGCGCATACGGCAGCTACGCTCAGGTAATGTTCTTTCCCTTTGAGAAAGGAAACGAGAGCCCGCGCGCAATTATTGACATAACAGTGAAAGAAAGTGCTAAAATAAAACCTCCATTTCGTACGGTAAAAGACGCGGCAGACGATATCATGCGCAAACGAGTGCAATTTAAAGACACCAAGTTATTGTCGGAATCAACGATCAAGGTGCTCGGTAACGATGCTACAGTTATCGAGCTATCATACCTCGCGCCAGGAAGCTTTGTGGACGTGAAAGCAAAATCAGTTCCGGTAAAAGAAAAAATTATCATCACCAAGAAAGGTGATAATTTTTATTTTGTCCGCTATCAAAACGCTGCAAAAGAATTTGACCAATACGATGCCGCTTTTTCTCATATGGTTAGTACGATGAAATTAAAATAGCTCTTCGCACCAACCCCTCCCTTTATATCATCAAAACTCACAACGATTCGATCGCGCCTCAACGACCCTGTAAAAGATAGTTTTTACGATCGATCGCCTGCCCCTCGCCGAGATTGACCAACAAGCTTTCTGCTTTAATACTCCTTTTGAGCACAATACTCATTTTCCATGACGAGGCAGCTAAATTATGCTACAATAGTCCCCGATTATGAAACCAAACTTTATTACCGAAATTATTGACGAACACAATAAAACCGGAAGGTTTTCCGGTCGGGTGCATACGCGTTTTCCGCCCGAACCCAACGGCTATCTCCATATCGGCCATGCCAAATCAATTTACCTTAACTACGGACTCGCCCGGCAATACAACGGCATGTTTAATTTCCGCTTTGACGACACCAACCCCTGCAAAGAAGAACAAGAGTATGTTGATTCGATCGTCGAAGATGTCAGATGGCTTGGCGCTGACTGGCAGGACCGGCTTTTTTACGCCTCTGATTATTTCATGCAGATGTATGATTATGCCGTTATGCTTATTAAAAAAGGTAAAGCGTATGTCTGTGATCTGGGTACCGAGGAAATTCGCGCGCATCGGGGAAATTTGACTGAAGCCGGGAAAGAAAGCCCGTTTCGTAACCGCTCGATCGAAGAAAATATTCAGTTATTCGAGCGCATGCGCGCGGGGGAATTTTCCGACGGCTCCAAAACTCTACGGGCAAAAATCGACATGACGCATCCGAATTTCACCATGCGCGATCCGGTGATGTATCGCATTGTGCACGCGACCCACCACCGCACCGGTAATGACTGGTGTATCTACCCTATGTATGACTGGGCGCACGGCCTTGAAGATTCTCTCGAAGGCATAACGCATTCTATCTGCACCCTTGAATTCGAAAACCACCGCCCGCTCTATGACTGGTTTTTAAGCGCACTGGGAATATTTCACCCCCAGCAAATCGAATTCGCCCGGCTCAACCTGACCTATACCGTCTTAAGCAAACGTAAACTCCTTGAGCTGGTGCAAACAAAACAGGTACGTGGCTGGGATGATCCACGTATGCCCACCCTGGCCGGCTTACGGCGCCGGGGTTACCCGGCAGAAGCGATACATAATTTCTGCGACGAAATAGGTGTTGCTAAATTCAACAGCACCATCGATGTAACAATTTTAGAGGAAGCGGTGCGCAGGATTTTAAATAAAAGTGCCGGGCGCGTTATGGCGGTGCTGCGGCCGCTTAAAATTATTATCACCAATTACCCCGAAGGCCAAACCGAGAATTTAAGCGCCGTCAATAACCCCGAAGACCCAGCGGCGGGAACGCGCAGCGTTCCGTTTTCACGAGAGCTCTACATTGAACGTGACGATTTCCGGGAAAATCCTCCGAAAGAGTTTTTCCGCCTCACACCGCAACGAGAGGTACGTTTACGCTACGCATATTTTATCAGGTGCACTGATGTTATTAAAAACCCTGATGGCTCAATTAAAGAATTACATTGCACCTATGACCCGCAAACCCGCGGCGGAGATTCACCCGATGGACGCAAAGTAAAGGCAACATTGCACTGGGTTTCGGCCACGCAGGCAGTACGATCGACCGTCAGACTGTATGACCGCCTCTTTAAGAATGAGGATCCCGATGACGCCCCAGACGGAAGCTTTCTGGACAACGTTAACCCTCGATCGCTTGAGACCATATCCGACGCATGGCTTGAACCAAGCCTTGCGAATGCAGCTGTGGGCACGCGTTATCAATTCGAACGCCTGGGCTATTTTTGCCTTGACCCTAAAGATTCAACAGCCGCCAACCTCGTCTTTAGCCGTATCGTTACCCTTAAAGATACCTGGGCTAAGATAGAAAAGAAAATGAAACCACCGGCGCGTACGGTATAATGCTCAGAGCGCACTAAACGTATAACCCTATTGCTATTTATCGCAATCGGTATATAATAACGCCAATCCGAAAAAACGACCTACCTTTATATGCTATTTTTTACCTCGGTAAAACATGCGAGGCCGCGCTAAGCGGCTTGTGTCGATAAAACACGTAAAGAGTATACGCCTGGCTATGACTACCCAAAAGAAAAATAAAAGAATACCACGAAAGCTAAAACCAAAACGTAGCCCTCCGGCGAGCCATCTGTTTGACGTCACCGGTTACGGCGTCTGCCGATACCTGGTGAACGAAGAAAGAATACTTTTTGCAAACCAAGGTGTCATTGACATTATGGGCTTACGCTGCAAACCCGAAGAGCTTACGGGAAAATGTTTTGATGATATTTTCGCTCTTATCGATAAGCCGGACACGATTAAAAAAGCGCTTGCATCGGGCGATGAAATTATTCATACCGAATGTCATTTCAAGACCCTTACCGGGGAAGAAAAATGGATTTTACTCGACGCTCGAATCAAGAGAAATCCCGCAACGACGAAAAAAACAGCTGAAGCGATCATCCGGGACATTACGTATCTAAAACTCTCCGAACATAATCTTGCAGCCCTCAATCAGAAGCTGAAGATGCTCGTTGAATGCAGCCAGACGATCGTGCACGCTACCGACGAGCAGGAATTACTGAAAAAAATATGTGACATTATCATTACCGAAGGCGAATACCGCTTCACCTGGATCGGTTTGGCACGGGACAATGAGCAGAAGACCGTCGAACCAATTGTCTGGGCAGGCTACGAGAAGGATTACTTACAAACAATCCGCGTAAGTTGGGGCATCAATGAATATGGCCAAGGTCCTGTGGGAACCGCCATACGCACCGGTAAATCAAATATCAATCGCAACATCCTGGTTGACCCTCAATACGGTCTCTGGCGCGAAGAAGCATTGCGGCGCGGATATAACGCCTCAATTTCACTGCCGCTTGTAATTGATAACCTCTGTATCGGCGCGTTAAATATCTACGCCAGCTGCGCCGAAGCATTTGACCCTGACGAAGCACTCCTTCTTTCGGAATTAGCCAGTGACATTTCATACGGGATCACCACCTTGCGTGCGCGCAACGAAAAAAATAAAACTGAGGCTGCGCTTGCCGAAAGCGAGGAACGCTTCCGTAAAGCATTTGAAACGACCGGCATCGGCATGGCACTGGTAGCATTGGATGGTCGATGGCTTAAAGTCAATCGCACCCTCTGTGAAATCGTCGGTTACAGCACCGAGGAGCTCCTTTCAATGAGTTTTCAGGATATTACTCATCAGGATGATCTGGGAGCCGACGTCAGTTACGTGCAAAGGATGCTCCGTAGGGAAATTCTCTATTACCACCAGGAGAAACGCTATGTGCACAAACAGAGCCACATCATCTGGGTATTGCTGAGCGCTTCTCTTGTGACCAGCCCCACCGGAGAACCACTCTATTTTGTATTTCAAATACAAAATATTACCGATCGTAAAAAAGCAGAAGAAGCGTTGCGTGCGGGGGAGCGCTTTCTTTCAAGCTGCTTCACCAGCATTCAAGATGGCATCAATATACTCGATAAAGAAATGAATATCCTCCGGGTTAACCCGGTAATGGAAACCTGGTACGCTCATGCAATGCCCCTGGTCGGAAAGAAATGTTATGACGCCTATCACAGCCGCACGCGGCAATGCGAAATCTGCCCCAGCGCGCAAACAATCGTATCAGAGAAAGCCGCGTATGAAGAAGTCCCTAAGCGCGGGCCGGGCGGAGAAATTGTCGGGTGGCTCGATCTCTACAGTTTTCCCCTTATTGACCAGGAAACAGGAACCATGAAAGGCGTCATTGAGTATGTCCGCGATATTACCGAACGTAAACGTGCCGAAGAAGCGCTGAAAGAAAGCAAGGAGCGGTTTGAACAGATCGCCAACAACGCGTATGAATGGGTTTGGGAAATAGATCAAAACGGCCTTTATGTGTACTCAAACCCCGCGGTTGAAAAGATACTCGGATACCGGCCCGAAGAACTTGTAGGGGAAAAATTTTTTTACGATTTCTTCACTCCTCAAAGCACAGAGCAACTCGCCATGGATGCGCGTGCCGCCTTCCAAAAGCAACAGCCGATTAAAAATTTTATTAATCCCTGTGTTACAAAAACCGGAGCCATCGTCGTCCTTGAGTCAAACGGAACTCCGATTCTTGACAAGCAAGGAGCCTTTTGCGGCTACCGCGGTATCAATGTTGATGTTACCCAACGCAAAGCGCTTGAGGAACTCAAAGATAACTTCATTAATACGATTTCCCACGAGCTTAAGACGCCTCTCTCTATCACTAAAGAAGGCGTGAGTTTAGTGCTCGATGGGATACTCGGTGACATCAATGAAAAACAGGAACGAATTCTCACGATTGCAAAGAATAACGCAGACCGTCTGGCGCGTATTATCAGCAAACTCATCAGTATTTCTCTGATCCAGTCAGGGGAAATGGAGTTCAAACGCAAGCAGACGGATATTGTGATGATAGCCCGGCATATCATAGCTGATTACCAGGCACGCGCGCAGGATAAGGGGATTGAATTGCGCGGAGTGTTTGAAAAGGAAAAAATCACGCTGTATATCGACGAACGCAGCATCACCCACGTATTCACCAATCTCTTAGATAATGCCGTGAAATTTGCGAAAGCCGGTGCAATCGAGCTATCAATCAAAGAATTGCCCATGACCGTTGAATGCAGCATTACCGATATGGGGGCGGGAATTGATGCCGGAAAAATTAACGACCTTTTTGATAAATTCCACCAGCTGGAGCGCGGTGACGACGCGGGTGAGAAAGGAATCGGCATCGGCCTTTCAATCACACACAGCATCATTCAAATGCATGAAGGTAATATTTGGGTTGAAAGTCCGGCGTTTCCCGATGCCGCGCAAGAGCATAGGGGGACCTGCTTTGTCTTCAGCCTGCCAAAATACGACGCGGCAACCATTGCGCAAAAACATATCAGAAACGCTATTGAAAAAGCTGCCAGGCAAAATGAGAAAATGTCTGTGCTTGCCGCTGTACGCGCTCGCGACGAAGCGCTCCTTAACGAATTGCCCCGCGAAGCGTTCTTTGTGCTCTTTCAAGATATTGAAGAAATTTTAAAAGGCGGCCTGCGCAGCGGCGGAGATGTGGTCCTGGAAGACACCGGCGATATTGTCTTGGTCCTCGGGGACTGCGACAAAGAAAGCTCATACGTGCTTATCATGAGACTTCAGAAACTTATCAATGAATACCTGGAAAGCCGCAATCTTGCCGGAAAAATCAACATACACTTCGGCAGCGCAACCTACCCCGACGACGCTGCCGATGAAGCAACGCTCTTGGCAAAAGCAAAAAATATACAGGCAGATTGACCATCGCTTTTACCACAAAGACGGCGGGATCTGTGGCGCAACAAGGAGTATCATGGCTAAAAAAATTCTTTTTATTGAAGACGAACCGGATCAAAGGACTATTGTTGAAGTGCGTCTTCGAACGGCCGGCTACGACGTGATCACCGCCTGCGACGGCGAAGAAGGGCTCGCGAAGGCCCGCTTGGCGCGGCCTGACCTAATCCTCCTTGATATCGTGATTCCCAAGCACGATGGTCTTGAGGTGTGCGCGATACTGAAAGGAGACTCGGGGACAAAGAAAATTCCGATCATCATGCTTACCGCGTACGGAGTTAACCGCGTGGAGGAAAAAAGTTTTGCTGCGGGTGCCGACGACTGCATTTCTAAACCATATGAACCACAAGAGCTGTTGCAAAAAATCAAATCGCTCCTGGGGAAACAATAATACACGAGGGGAGTCACGATGAAAAAGGATATTATTCTGATCGGCGATAAAGTGCTGATCGATCCCGACGAAGGCGAAGGAAAAACTGACGCGGGGCTTTACCTGCCTCAGAATGTGAAAGAGAAAGAAAAAATTCAAACCGGGACAGTCGTGAAAACCGGACCAGGCTATCCGGTACCCGACCCGGGGGCGCTTGAGCAGGAACCGTGGACAAAAGCAACACTCGACAAATATTTCCCCCTGCAGGCGCAGGAAGGCGACTATTGCATGTTCCTGCGCGATCAGGGCGTTGAGATATCCTTTGAGAAAAAACGCTATATCGTCGTTCCGCATTCGGCAATTCTCGTACTCACCCGAGATAACCGTACTGAAAATTAAAGCATGTGCTGTTTTTTTCAGGAACGCTGAGTAGATGATCAAAAAGGAGGGGCCCATGATAAAAAAAATTGCACCGGTATGTCTGTTGGCGTTTCTCGTAGGGGTACATGTGTATGCTTTAAATACTCAAAACTCATTTGAAAAGCTGCGCGTGGGTACGGCCCAGGAGCGCTCAAAAGCAGCAGTTGAGCTTGGCAGGAAAAAAAATCCCGAGGCCATAGGCGCACTCATGGCGGCCCTGAAAGATAGCTCTGAAAATGTCCGGGGACGCGCGGCAGAGGCCCTGGGAAGGATACAAGATGCCCGCGCCATAGACGCTCTTATCGAGACCTTGAAAGACAAAAATGCCGCAGTGCGCGCATACGCCGCAGAAGCATTAGGCAAGATTCAAGATACAAAAGCAGTTGAAGCGCTGATCGCATTACTTACTGATGCAAACGCTACCGCAAAAAGATCAGCCATTGAAGCGCTTGCAGCCATCAAAGATACCCGCGCGACAGACCAGTTGATTACCTGTTTAAAAGATAGCGATGAAGCTATTCGGAAATTTAGCATTGATGCCCTGGCGCGCATCAAAGACACGAAAGCCGTTGAACCAATAATCGAGAGCCTTAAAGACACCTCTGCTGCCATTCGTGCAAAAGCCGCAACGGCCCTCGGAGAACTGGGTGATGCCCGCGCGCTCAAACCGCTTACGGAAGCGCTCTCCGATAAATACAAAGACGTACGTGCCAGCGCTACCGAGGCCCTGGGAAAGCTTAATGACACCCACGCAGTAGAAGCGTTACAAAAGATGCTTGCGGATGAACACAAAAATGTCCGGGATAACGCCAAGAAGGCAATTGCACAATTGACCGGTAAGACTCCCGAAGAGAAAAAAGAACCGGCAAGCACGGGCACCAATACAAATCTTGAACTAAAATAATTCGAATACGGAGCGTAAAGCAGCGGATAGCGCGTATAGTAAAAACTCTGCGCTATCCGCTCTACGCGTATGACTATGCGCGCACGCAGTATCGTGCCGGCGCGTAGTTATTTTTTAAACAACCATGATCGCCTTAACCAACATCACGAAAAGCTACGGAGAACGAATCTTGCTCAATAATATCTCCCTGTCTATTAACCGGGGAGAGAAAATCGGCCTGATCGGCCCCAATGGGGCCGGAAAATCAACACTTTTTTCCATCATACTCAATTCACGCGAAGCATCGTCCGGCACCATCAACATACAGAAGACGACCCGCATTGGATACCTTCCTCAAGAAGTACATTTTTCATCAAATATAACCGTCCTCGGAGAGCTACTCGAGGGAAATGAAAAGATCAAAGAGCTCCTTGCGCAAAAAAAAGCTCTTGAGCTCGCGAACCAAGCCGGTGGAGCCCGCTATGGCGATATTCTTCATACCCTTGAAACGATGGGGTATTTTGCGCTTGAGCACACGGCAAAAAAAATACTCGCGGGCCTAGGATTCAAAGAGACTGATTTTACCCGGCCGGTACAAGCCTTAAGCGGTGGTTGGAAAATGCGCGTGCTCCTGGCGAAACTGCTCACCTACGATTATGACCTGCTCCTCTTAGACGAACCAACCAACCATCTTGACTTAAGTGCCGCGCTGTGGTTTAAAGATTACCTTGCGGCCTTTAAGGGTACCTTTGTCATGGTTTCCCATGATCGAGATTTCCTTGACGAGGTAACCGACTACACGCTCATTCTCGAAAATGGCGCAATCGTCAAAATCCACGGCAATTACGAGCATTACTTAAAGATTCGCGGGGAACGTAAAATATACCTGGTGAAACAATTCAAGGAACAGGAAAAAAAACGTAAACAATTACAGGAGTTTATCGACCGCTTCCATGCCCAACCCAACAAAGCCTCACAGGTGCGCGCGAAACGCAAAGAAATAGAACGCATGGAAGAAATTATCGTTCCACCCGATCGTCGAGAAAGCATCCGTAGTTTTCATTTCCCGCAAACGCACAAAAGCGGGCAGAGCGCGATGCGCCTGGCCAACATCTCAAAAGCCTACGGCAGCATCCAGGTTTATAATAATTTTGATTTCGAAATCACCCGCGGAGAGAAAGCGGTGCTGGTAGGAGAAAACGGCGCCGGCAAATCAACGCTGCTTAAGATTCTTGCCGGAGTTATTGATATCGATAGCGGCACGCGTGTTGCCGGTTATAATACCGACGTCGGTTACTTTTCCCAAACACGCATGGATGTATTAAGCCCGGAGAACACGGTGCTCCAAGAAACGTTTACCTCTGCTCGAGAATATATTTCTGAAGAAAGTATTCGCACTATCCTGGGAGCGTTTCTTTTTAGCGGTAGCGACGTCGAAAAGAAAGTAAGCGTGCTCTCCGGGGGCGAAAAAAGCAGGCTGATTCTTGCGAAACTCCTAATTCGCCCGCCTAATCTTCTTTTACTCGATGAGCCAACGACACACCTTGACGTGGACGCGGTGGATGCTCTCATCCAGGCGCTCGCCGGATACGAAGGAACGCTCGTATTTATCAGTCACGACATCCACTTTGTGCGCTCGACCGCCACCATGGTCTACGAGGTAAGTTCTGGCCGCGTACGAAAATTCCCCGGTAATTTCGATTATTACCGCAGCCAGAAAGACAAAACCCATGTCGTAACGCGCGCCAAACCAGGCAAGCGTACCATCTGGCAGGAAACGTTCGACGAGCTGAAAGCGCGCTCAAAACAACGATATCGCACCCCTCAAGAGGAAGAAGAGACAAAGGCTCACAATGCACAATTATCACTCGCCATCAAGGCGCTGCGTAAAGAAAAAGAAAAGCTCGCCGCCGAGCGAGCCGTCAAGGAACGGATCATTGCCAATAAATTCAGCCATCATGGAGCCAGCGCTAAACAACAATACACCGAGCGTTTACGCGCAATCGATGAACGCATGGGGGCGATCGAAGAAGAAATAAAACACATTAAAACAAAATTTATCTCTTGACCAATACTGCGTGAAAAAAAAGTTTTCCGACTACCAAATTAATGTTATAATAACGATTGTTGTCTAATACTTATCGGACCACATAAAAAGGTACCACTATGGATTTTGCCATAGCATTAGTTGGATTGGCGGTGATAGGGGGGGTCGGCCTGATTGTTTACATGATACGGTCCCCGGCGAAGCCTCATGAACCTACGGGACAGAGGAGCATTGCCGAAGAAGAAAAAATCAGGATAGAGGGAGAACTCTTTTCCTGCAAAGATGAACGGGATCGCCTCAAAGCAGAACGTGAAAGCCTTGCAAGCGCACTACAGGAAATAAAAAAAGAAGATTCGGAGTTGCGCGATCAGATTTCACGCCTTAAAGAATGGTATGGAAAAAACCAGGAAGCACTTGAAAAAGTAAAAAAAGAAAATCTTGATCTGAAAGACAAGCTCGTCAGCCAGGAGAAAGGCATTACTGAGCACATCACGCATGTCGGAAACCTCAACAAAGAGCTCAAAGAAGCTAAAGGGAAAATTGACTATCTTGAGAAAGAAAATAAAGAGCTACTCCAGAAAATAAAAGCTCCGGGGCAGGGAGAGACCCTTCCCAAGCCTCAGGCGCCGGCGGCAGCCTCCCCAACGCATGAGCCACGCGCAAAAGAAGATAAAAAACCGGAGTCAGATGAGGCGCCACCGACGGCGCCCGAGCGCAAAGAAATAAATATCAAACCCCAGCCAACACCACCCGCTCCGATACCTCCCGCCGCACCGCACCCAAAAGAAGAAAAAAAGTCAGAAACACCCGACAAACCGAAAAATCCGGAAGAATAAAATACACTGGTTTACGCCTCGAGCGCAGCAAGCATGTGGACACTCTACCGGGGATACCTGCGCATCGATAATTCCTAATTACTAATAACGAAACATTTTTCTTTAGCAGTTCGTAATTAGTAATTTTATAATTTTGCACTTATGCCCAATTTTCTTCCCATCTCAAAATCTGATTGCAAAATACGGGGCTGGGATGCGTGTGACATCATTATCGTCAGTGGCGACGCCTATGTTGACCATCCTTCCTGGGGGGTCGCGGTAATTGCCCGGGTTCTTGAACACGCCGGATACCGCGTCGGCATCATCCCGCAACCCGATTGGCGTAACACTGCCGATTTTATGGCGCTTGGCCGGCCGCGGCTCTTCTTCGCCATTACCGCGGGAAACCTTGACTCAATGGTCGCAAATTATACAGCCAACAAACGGCCGCGGCGAAACGACCATTATTCTCCGGCAGGCACCCCGGGCATGCGACCTGACCGAGCAATCATCGTCTATGCCAACCGCGTGCGCCAAGCTTTTCCTGATAGCCCAATTGTCATCGGAGGCATAGAAGCTTCGTTGCGCAGAATTGCTCACTATGATTATTGGGATAATAACGTTCGCGGCTCCATCATCCTTGATACCCGAGCCGACATCCTGGTCTACGGCATGGGGGAAAGACAAATCATCACGATCGCCCGGCGACTGGCGGAAAAAAAAGACCTCGAAGGTATTCCGGGTACCGTTGTTATACAAAAAGACGTGAGCACATGCGCCGATTACCTGGAGCTACCCTCATACGATGAGGTAAGAAACGATACTAAAAAGTTCAACGAAGCCTTTGAAATATTTTACCGTAACCAAGATCCTCTGCACGGAAAAACACTTGCTCAAAAACATGGCACCCGCTTTATCGTGCACTTCCCGCCGGCGGCTCCCCTGACAAGCCAGGAGTTAGACGCCATCTACGCCCTTCCCTTTGCGCGTCGGCCACATCCGGTCTACACAAAAGCGGGCGGTATCCCTGGATTTGAAACGGTAAAGTTTTCAATTATCACTAATCGTGGCTGCTGCGGAGAATGTAATTTTTGCTCGCTCTACGCGCACCAGGGAAGAATCGTACAATCGCGCAGCGAAGAATCAATTATTACGGAAGCGCGACTCCTGGCGCAACAGGCTGGCTTTAAGGGCACCATCAGCGATATAGGCGGGCCAACCGCAAATCTTTACGCGGCACATTGCCGGCATTGGAATACGCGCGGGACATGCCGCAAGCGCCAATGCCTTATGCCGCGACCGTGCCCACACCTTAAGCCCGGCATCGAACAAAGCCGACATCTCTACCGGAAGTTGCGCGCAGTCCCGGGGGTACAGCATGTCTTTATTGAAAGCGGTATGCGCTATGACCTTCTTGGTGACCCCAGCGCCGCCGGATATCTTGAAGATGTCTGCGCCTACCATGTCAGCGGCCAACTTAAAGTGGCGCCTGAACATACGGTTAACCATGTATTGGCACTAATGAACAAGCCCAATTTTTCTGTCTACGAAGGCTTTACGCGCCAGTTTACCGCTGCAACTGCGCGCTGCCGCAAAGAATTATATCTGGTTAATTATTTTATCAGCGCCCACCCCGGCGCAACGCTTAATGATGCCCTTACGCTTTCTCTTGAGCTTATGCGCCGGCATATCCGCCCTCAACAGATACAAGATTTCATACCGCTTCCCATGACCGTCTCAACCTGCATGTTTTATACCGGTAGGCACCCCTTAACCGGAGAAACCGTATATGTGGCTCGCGAGCCGGCCCAGCGCGCCATGCAGCGCGCGCTTATCCAATATTTTAATCCAAAAAATAAAAACGTAATCCGACAAGCGCTGAAGATATTGGGCAAGGAAGATTTATGGGGTACGTTTCGGCGCGCGGGCTTGCGATGAAAGACCGTGGGCGGCAACAAACTCCGTGAACCGTTCAATAAACTCTTGTTGATAAACATACGGCCCGTCGTTATGGTCCCCTGGAAGGATAAAAAATTCTTTCGGAGAAGCTGCATTCTCATAGAGCTTGCGGCCGATGGCCAAAGGAACGATGCTGTCTGCTTCTCCATGAATAAAAAGTTTAGGCACAATGAGGCGGCTCGCGCGCGCCTGCGCATCAAACTTAACGCTGGCAAGATTCTTAAACAGCACTGAAGGAACCCAGGGGAACATAACCCGCCCCATATCGATAGCTGAACTAAACCCTCCCTGGATGACTACTGCTGCAACCGTCACCGTAGAGGCGACATCAAGCGCAACCGCACTGCCGATTGATTCACCATAGAGGATAACTCTGCGAGGCGCAATCGCACGCGCGGTAACCAGATAGCGATAGCTTGAAAGAGCGTCCTGGTAGAAACCGGCCTCGGATGGCTTTCCCGAACTCTTACCGTAGCCACGGTAATCGAAAATCAAAACCCCGAACCCTGCGTCAGAAAATAGTTTGAGCAGCAAAACGCGGTCACCGATATTCCCGGCGTTGCCATGACAAAACAAAATAACCGGCGAAGAAACCGGACCTTCAAGAAACCACGCGTTAATCGTTTCGCTGCCGGAAGGAATCATCACCTCTTCAAAGTTTACACCCACCGCCGATGGCGTGACCGTGATATCCCGAGACGGGAAAAAAATCCCTGTTTTTTCAAAATACTTCAGAAAGAGAACGAGCGCAAGCAACGCGACTCCCACAACAATAAAACCATTCAACAGAATTAACATAATCTTTTTTGTAGAAAAATAATGCACCATGTTATAATACGCTCGTTTATTATTATAACGTTGCTTCTTAAAATCGCAAGCTGGTGGAAGTTACGCTTCGTCCGCGTGTACAGTCTAGAAGCCGAGTGTACAGTTCTTACTATTGGCCGTATAAGGTTGCGTCTATGGGCTGCGCACCAGCGCGTCCCGAAGGGGCTGCGAGGCTCGTTTCGGTTGCGTCAAACGCCAATCGTCTTTATTCTTAATAATGTTTTTGACGCAACCGATCTACGTATGACGTGACCAGATGCACACCAGTGCGTCCCGCAGGGGACTGCGCAACCGCTGGACGTATGACGAGACGATACAGTGCAAACATATCTTATAAATAATACAATCCCAGGATACGAACGAGTGTGAAGCGTACCTGAGGCCTCCTCGCAGAGGGTGGTCGACGGACGACAAAGAAAGCCTTACGCTTACGTATATATTATTATGAGTATTATCCTTGCTTCAGCATCCAGTCGCCGAGCAGAACTTCTTAAAAAAATCACTGCTGATTTTATGGTTGTGACAAGCAGCGTTAATGAAACACTCATTACGGAACGCGATCCGGTGCGCTTCGCGCTTGCGGCAGCGGAAGCAAAAGCAAAAGATGTAGGAACACAATTCCCTCAAAGCACGGTCATCGGCGCCGATACCATCGTGGTCTTACATGATACCATATTAGGAAAACCAAGCGGAATTGAGAACGCACGCGCGATGCTGCACACTCTCTCAGGTACAACGCACCTCGTTATCACGGCGCTGGCGCTCTATGCGCATGACGAGAACAAACTACTCCTTACCTATCAGACCAGCGCGGTAACCTTTAAAAAACTGACTCATGAGATGATTGAAACGTATCTGGCGCGCGGTGACTTTGACGACAAAGCGGGTTCATACGCGATTCAAAATGTCGGCGATACCTTTGTAAGCGCCGCGGAAGGCGATTACGACAATATAATAGGGCTTCCGGTGGAAACCCTGCGCAAGCTTCTTGAGGCCTTCATGACCCCGTTACTCACCCTCGATATTATTGATATTGCGCTGCCCGATGGTTACGGCGTAGCTAAACACGAGGGTGGCGTTATCTTTATCCCTCAAGCGGTTACCGGTGACACTATAGCTGCTACGATCGTAAAAGAAAAACCCCGGCTGGCCTATGCGCACATGATCGGGCTCACCGCGCTTTCAGCCTCTCGCGTAACAGCAACGTGCCCCCATTCCGGCATCTGCGGAGGGTGCATCCTGCAAGAGCTAAACTACCCTGAACAACTACGCCTGAAAGATCGACACCTCTACCAGACACTCGGTCGTATCGGAAAAATCGATACAAGCCGCGTTCAGAAAATACCCATTACCCCGTCACGCCACCAATACTTCTATCGTAATAAAATCGAACTTTCATTTTCAACGCGCCAAGAGAAAGCCATCCTCGGCTTCAAAGAAAGAGCCTCAGGGGCCCCTAACCAGGAGGCGATCATCCCTGTCAGCCAATGCCCCATCGCAAACCCGCGCGTCCCGGAAATTATTTCCCGCGTTTTGGAATTCGCAGACGCAGCCGATCTGGCTGCGTATAACCCCCACAAAAAAGAAGGTGTGTTAAAACGCCTCATCATTAAAGAAGCAAAAGCCTCAGGGAAATTGATGGTGATCCTGGTAACCAAACAAGCCGCCGTCACACGCTACGCACAACGCTTACATGAAGCACTCTCTTCGATAGAACCGATAGAAAGCCTCTGCTGGGCAATCGAAGAACGCGATGACACCCGCAGCTTTGAGCAGAAAATACTTATCGCCGGAGAGAATTGCATCAGGGAACGCATCGGCGATTTCTCCTGTAATGTCTACCCTGAAACATTTCTTCAGGCTAACAGCGAAACTGCGCCGCGATTGTATGAACACATCAAACAACACCTCGGGCACGATGAAAAGATCTTAAGCCTCTACTGTGGCTCGGGCCTTCTTGAGCTTTCGATAGCCCATGCGTCGCAAGAAATTACCGGCATCGACACGAACGCAAACAATATCTCCTGCGCCAGAGAAAACTGCCAGCTCAACAATATTACCAATTGCAATTTCTCTCCTGGCAAAGCCGAGGAGGCACTCAAGAAAAAGAGAGAGCGCGATTGCAACACCCTTATCCTTGACCCTCCACGATCGGGCTTAAGCCCTGAAGCATTGCGGCGCGTCTGCTCGTATGGCGCTGCAAAGATTCTGTATGTCTCCTGCAACCCGGCAAGCCTGGCGCGCGACATAGCGATACTTGCCAAACCCTACCACCTTGCCAGCGTAGCCGCCTTTGATATGTTCCCGCAAACCGGCCACCTCGAAATTGTGGCGATACTGCGCAAAAAACAATGATAATAATTGACGCGCCTAGTCTCCCATGATAAGGTAGACAACTGTGCGTGATAACAATACATACGTTCTATGAACACCCGGCTGAATCTCACCCGGCGCTATCGGATGCGCCGGTGTACGCCCCTGCGTTAGAATAGCCGGTGTGCACTTTAGGGTTTATACCCCGCGCTTAAAGGAATTGCGCGGGTACGCCCCTCTGGGCAAGGAGGTTGTATGAAAAAATATAGCAGTGTTTTTATTTGTATCTATGCGTGTGCGGCGATGTGGACCTGCGCGCTTGCTCAAGACACAGCCCTGTCACAGGAAACCCACGAAATAGCCGCCGCCGCTCAAGAAGACGCAACGCTGGCAACCGTAGGAGACTGGCACATCAGCCTGACGGAATTTAACCAGGCACTTAAAAAATTGACGCCGGTGCTTGCGCAACAAAAAATTCCGATGGGCCCTGACTTTAAAGAACAAATGCTTAATGAACTTGTGGAGCAGGAAATTCTCGCGCAGATCGCGGCACGTAAAGGGAAAGACAAAGATGCGGATCTGGTGCGCGCGATGAATCGTTATCGGAGCGCGCTCCTTGCAGCGAAACTTATGGAAGAAACGGGAGAAGCGATCGTTATCGATCCAGCCGACGTTAAAACGTTTTACGATGCAAATAAAGAAATCTTCGCTAACCCTCCCCGAGAAATTAAAATTCTCGAAATCCTCGCGGGTAGCGAACCAGAGGCGCAGGAAATAGCCGGGCGCCTCGCACGGAACGAAGACTTTGCGACGGTCGCGCGCAAATCCTCAAAGAGTGAATCGGCGAAAGTCGGTGGGGATCTTGGCTTTATCTCAACCAGGGAGATACTCCTTACCTATCACGGCATCGAACCTCCCGAGCGTACGGGAAAGAACGCCCCGATTAATGTGCCAAACCGCCCGGAAGCCTTCTGGGAAAAAGCGATCGTGCTTGCGAAAGGGGAGATTTCCGATCCTATCAAGGTCGAGGACGGTACCTACTATATCATTAAGGTAAGCGACATACGAGGGGGCCAGACGATCCCTGAACTGGGAGAAGTAAGCCCGTATATCGAGCAATACTTAAAAATGAACCGTTTTGAGAAAGAAATAGAAAAGCTCGTTGATGGCTTTAAAGCCTCTCAAAAGGTAGAAATTAACAAGGATTTACTGAAATAATAGCTCAAAAAATTACAGGAAATAACTTGACGCCTTTTGCTTTCTATGCTAATATTCAAGACCTATGTGGGCAATTGTCGAGATATCAAACAAACAATACCTGATTAAAGAAGGGGAATCTCTTAAGGTAGAACGCCTTAAACAGGAGGGTGAAATAACCCTGGATAAGGTGCTCCTTGTAGCTGACGAGGGCACGGTTACCATAGGAAACCCCTATATTAACAAGGCCAAAGTCACCGCTACCATCACCGGCGAGGCTAAGGGTGAAAAAATCATTAGCTATAAGTACCGCCGCCGAAAAAAATCCCGTTGGAAGAAAGGGCATCGCCAGATTTATACCCTCCTTACCGTCTCTCGCATTAAACCTGCGTAATCGCGAGAATTTTCCTTCTTCATATATACGAACTTTTTTAACGTCTTATCGGGGCTGGCGTCTTACCATAAGGTTCAACCATGATTATTGACCGCGTTAAAATCTATGTCAAAGCCGGCGACGGCGGAGAAGGCGATTTATCAAGCCTGACGCTCTCAGCCCGCAGGATTATCGGCGGAGGAGGAGATGGTGGTGACGGGGGCAATGTTATTATCAAGGTAAATCCACACCTCTATGATTTAAACAAGTTCCTGGTAAACAAAACATTTACAGCCACCAACGGCGCCCGCGGCAGCCGAAATAATAAAAAGGGTAAAAGGGGCGAAGACATCACCGTGAACGTACCGGAAGGGACCCTCGTGTTTGATGAAGCAGGGAACTTTATCGCGGACGTAAGCGGCGAAACACAAGAACTCCTCGTCTGCCGGGGAGGCAGGGCCGGTAAAGGTACCTACAAAAAAACCTACAGCCTTCCTGCCGAAGCAGGGGAAGAGCACAAACTCATTTTAGATTATCGCGCCCCCAATGATGTAGCGGTGCTGGGAATGCCTAACAGCGGAAAAACTTCACTGGTCAATGCGCTTACCAGGCATTCCTTTAAAGTAGCGGACTACCCTTTCACCACAACATCCTGTGCCTGGGCCAAGGCAACCTACGCATACAAACCGTTCACGGTCCTGGATACCCCCCCTTTAAATGAAAAAACACATAGCAAGGGGCTCAACGGCTTCTTGAAACATCTTACCCGCAGTTCCATACTGCTCTTGGTAAGTGAAAACGCTTCGCGTTTTCAAGAAGAATTCGCTTTCCTTAAAAAGGAAATCATCGCTTTCGACGAAGAGACGCAAAGCCTCCCCCACGTAGATGAGGGAGTGCAAAGCCTGCCCTGCGCAGGCAAGGGAATGCGAAGCCTCCCCCACGGAGGTGAGGGATTACTCAAGGGTAAAAAAATTTTTTACTTATTAAGCAAAGTTGATACAATAGAAAAGGGAGCTGGCGCTAAGAATTGCCTCCGGGTTTCAGCCGCGACCGGCCTGGGGATCGAAACATTAAAAAAGAAGATCGTAAACGCTCTAACCTAACATACGCTGCAGGTGCCGCATGAAAAAGCTCGTCATAAAAATCGGTAGCAGCATTATCGCGCCGGCTGGTAAATTGGATAACTGCCTGGTGCGTGAGCTTATTGCCGATATACTCGCAACCCAAGCTCTGGGGTATAAGGTAATCCTTGTTTCTTCGGGCGCGATTGCCTGCGGCGCAGACGCGCTCGGTATCACCAAAAAACCTACGGATGCCCACTCTCTGATGGCTCTTGCCTCATTGGGCCAAATTATTCTGATGGATGCGTATCGCGCCGCTTTTGGGGCACATCAGAGAAATTGCGCGCAAATCCTCCTTACCTGGGATGACTTCGATAACCGCAAGCGTTTCTTAAACGCGCGCGCTACGATCGATAAACTTCTTGCCATGGAGATCATACCGATCATCAATGAGAATGATGCTGTTTCAAGCGAAGAAATAAAATTCGGAGATAACGACCGCCTCGGGGCTCTGGTCACCGACCTGGTACATGCTGGGCATTCGATCATTCTCTCTGATGTAGCGGGTTTACTCGATGAAGCGGGAGCGATTATCCCGGTAATCACGAAAATTGACGCAAAAATCTATAAACTGGTCAAAGTAAAAAGCGGCGCCTTCACCAGCGGCGGGATGCAGACCAAACTACAGGCTGCTGAAATCGTAACGGCTGCGGGTGCGACACTGGTAATCGCCAGCGGACACGAAAAAGAGCCCCTACGGCGCATTATGGGCGGGGAACATCTGGGCACTCGTTTTGTCCCCGCAGCCACCGTATCGCGAGCGCGCAAACGCTGGATTGCTTTCAGCAAAAAGATCAAAGGAAAAATCTACATCGATGCCGGTGCAAAAAAGGCGATCCTCGAAAACGGTAGAAGCCTGCTCGCCGTCGGTATAAGCACAATCGAAGGGGATTTCAAACCCAATGACTCAGTCTGTGTACTTGACGCGACCGGCGCCATAATCGGGTGCGGCCTTGCCAATTATTCGTCTGACGATCTTCGCGAAGGCAAAGGGAAAAAGTTTGAAAAAGAAATCATCCATCGCGACAATTTCGTAAAAAATGAATAACAGTTCTTTAAAGCCAAGAGCCTAGACCCTGGAACCTAGAACATAGTATGCAATGAAATCTTACATCAAAACTCTCGTTACCAAAGCAAAAACCAATAGTTTTAAGCTCGCGCGCCTGGATACTGCCGCCAAAAATACTACCCTCGTGCGCATGGCGGAGTACATCCTGACGGAAAAAGATTATATTCTCAAAGAAAATAAAAAAGACGTAACGGGAGCGCTGAAACGCAAATTACAGAAAAGCTTTATCGACCGGCTCACCTTAAACGAGGAACGACTCGATGAAATGGCAGCTTCACTGCGCGATATCGCCACACTTCCTGATCCAGTTAATGCCACGATCGCCGACTGGCAACGGCCCAATGGCCTTCTCGTAAAAAAAATCCGCGTGCCTATCGGCGTTGTGCTCATTATTTATGAGGCACGGCCCAATGTTACCAGCGACTGCGTAGGGTTGCTCTTTAAATCATCAAACGTAGGCATCCTGCGTGGCGGAAGCGACGCCATCGCTTCAAATACCGCTATCGCGAAAGTCTTAAACCGCGCGGTAAGAGCAAGCGGCTTCGACTTTGAGCCTTTTTTTGTGATCCAAAAAACAAGTTATGCAGTCACCACGGGCCTTCTTAAACAAAACGAATATATCGATATGGTTATACCCCGCGGCGGAGAAGCGCTGATACGTATGGTGGTAGCGCAATCACGTATCCCGGTTATTAAACACTATAAAGGAGTCTGTCACCTCTTCATCGACGCAGATGCAGATACCGCGCGCGCCTTAAAAATCTGTGTTAATGCCAAAGTCCAGCGGCCCGGGGTATGCAATGCAGTTGAAAAAATATTAGTGCATAAGGACTGTGCGGCAATCTTTTTGCCGCTTCTTAAAAAAGAATTCGACGCACACCATGTTATTATGCGCGGAGACGACGCGTCGCGCAAAATCATTAAAGGAATAAAGAAAGCGACCACGCACGATTGGCGGGCAGAATATCTTGACTTAATCGTCACGATTAAAGTTGTAGCGAATGTCTCTGAAGCAATCGAACACATTAATCGGTACGGCTCGCATCATACCGATAGCATCATTACCAACAATCCCGCGCACGAGGCTCAATTCATCCGGGAGGTCGACTCTGCCTGTTGTTTCGCAAACATCTCAACACGCTTCTCCGACGGTCATCAGCTTGGCCTTGGCGCTGAAATCGGCATCTCAACCGATAAACTCCATGCCCGCGGCCCGATGGGATTACAGGAACTAACCACGTATAAGTGGGTGGTGACCGGGGACGGACAAATTAGAGAATAAAACAAGTCACAAGTCACCAGCACACAAATATAAATGAGCACCGGTACCATTTGTAATCTAGTAAATATTAGCGGAAATTAGCGCTTTTGATTCGCGATGATTAGCGTTATAACGAAATTATGATGAAGATAGGTATACTCGGCGGAACCTTTAACCCACCGCACATCGGCCATTTGATTCTGGCACAGGAAGTTTACCAGAAGCTTAGCCTGGATAAGATTTTCTTTATCCCCACCAATATCCCGCCGCATAAAGAAAGCCATAACGTGACGGCACGTGATCGCCTGACTATGGTCAGACGGGTAATCGGGCGCGATAAGCGCTTTGCGGTGCTTGATCTAGAAATAAAACGAGGTGGGGTATCTTACACCATCGATACGGTCAGGGAACTTAAAAGGCTCTATCCGCGCGCCACGTTTTTTCTTATTGTCGGCTCTGATTTAGCGCGTGATTTTCCCACGTGGAAGTATTTTGAAGGGCTTAAAAAAGCGGTGAGCATTGTCGTGGCAAAACGACGCGCCTATCCGCTTGAGGGAAAAACCAAATTTATTATCGTTGATATCGTACAGATGGGCATTTCATCTTCCTATATAAGAACCTTGATAAAAAAGGGTTTTTCGATACAATATCTCGTTACCGAGAACGTCGCACGGTATATAGAGAAACGGAAATTGTATAAATGAGGCAGCATCTTTTTCCGAACAACGTGAGAGAAAAAGTGCGTAGCCGAATTTACCCCGCCCTTTTCTCGGTGGATTTAACGTGCAGCGGTAAAGCATTGGTTAAAAGATAACTTATATTTTTAAAGTAACTAATTATCCCTCACCAAAAGGGCGGGGTTCAATTCGCACAGTGATTTTTGTGCACTGACGTTTCAAAAATCACGTGCTCATTGAAAAGGAGAAAACATGATTAAATTCGGTACTGACGGCTGGCGCGCGGTTATCGCGGAAGATTTTACGTTCGCAAACTTAAAAATTATTTCACAGGCAATCGCTGATTATCTTAAAAAACAGCCCGGAAAAAATAAAAAAGTTGTTATCGGATATGATTGCCGCTTTCTTTCCGCTGAGTTCGCAAAAACCGTAGCCCTCGTTCTTGCGGCAAACAGAATCAAAGCAGTGCTTTCCGATAAACCGATCCCCACTCCCGCGGTCAGCCTTCACGCGCTGCATGGAAAATACGATCTTGGCGTCATGATCACCGCCTCACACAACGGAGCCGAGTTTAACGGCCTTAAGATCAAAACAAAGGACGGCGGTGCGGCGGATAAAACGCTCACCGATGCGGTTGAACGCCTGCTCTATAAGACAAAACCGAAAATCGCGAATGAGGAAGAAGCCCGGAAACAAAAGCTTTTTTCCATACAAGATCTCTCCCAGTTCTATATTGATTTCTTTAAAACCTTCGTCGACGTCGGGGCGATAAAGAAACTTAAACTTAACATCTTAATCGACACCATGTACGGCGCGGGAGATCATTTTATCGCTAACGTTTTAGGCGAATGCGGAATTAACCTGCATTACTTACACAACGAATTTAACCCTTCCTTCGGCGGATTGCACCCTGAACCGATCGAACCGTATTTAGAAGAAATGACGGCGGCAATGAAAAGCGGAACGTATGATTTAGGGATTGTGCTTGACGGGGACGCCGACCGCATCGCTACCTTTGACAGCAAAGGCACCTATATCAATGCACAAATACTCCTTCCGCTCCTGTGCATCCACATGAATAAAAACAGAAATGAAAAGGGGGGTATCGGAAAGACCGTGGTTGGCAGCAACATCATTGATTCGGTCGCGCTGGCCCTCGGGGTTGCTTGCTACGAGACGCCGGTCGGATTCAAATATATCTCAAGCCTCTTTAAGCAGAATCTTATTTCTGTGGGAGGAGAGGAAGCCGGCGGCATTGGCTTTCACGGTTATATCCCTGAACGCGATGGCTCAATGAGCGCACTCCTGTTACTTGAAATGCTTGCCTGTGAACAAAAAAGCTTTGATGCGCTCCTTGGTGAGCTCTTTCGGAACTACGGCCGCTGGTACTACAGCCGCGCCTCGATACCCGTTAAAAGCGTCAGAAAAAGCGTCAACGACATGAAGTTGCCGGCAAAACTCCTCGGTAAACCCGTTGAACGCGTCAACACGCTCGACGGAGTTAAGCTGATCACCAAGGATAACTGGCTGATGTTTCGTCAGTCCGGCACCGAACCGATTGTACGCGTCTACGCGGAAAGTCAGAGCAAAAAAGAAGCGGACGCGCTCCTGGCGCTGGGCAAGAAAATGATCTATGCTCTATGAATTCTGCAAAGCCTTAGGTTTTTTGCTGCTCAAGGTTTTTTACGGACTCTCCATACGCAATAACGGCGTATTTCCCAAGCGCGGGCCGTTCATCCTTGCCTCAAACCACGAAAGCAATGTTGACCCGGTAGTCCTGGGGGTCGCCTGCCCCCGGCAGCTCTATTATCTTGCCAAGGCGGAGCTCTTTCGAAACAAGCTTTTCGGAGCCTTCCTTAAAAAGATCAATGTTCTCCCTCTTCACCGCAACACAAGCGACATACGCATGGTACGCACGGCGCTCTCATTACTTGAAACCAAACCGATCGCCCTTTTTCCCCAAGGAACACGGGGAGGGAGCTTCAACGCCTCTAAACCCGGGGTGGGGTTTCTCCACCGTAAAACCGGCGTTCCGGTAATCGCAGCATACGTACGCGGGACCGACACCATACTACCCAAAGGCGCAACACGCCTACGTAAAGGCACGATATGCGTTACGTTTAGCCTGGTAACCGACATCTCTCCCGAAGCGAGCAGCGAAGAAGCTACCCAGAAAGTGATCGATGCAATCAAAAATCTCGAGGATTCGAAATGCCATCCCTAGATTTGTTTTTTATTGACAAAGATTATAATTTAAGCGATAATTGGGCAGTTTCGTGGTTACTGTGTCTGTTGCTTAAAGACACCTCGCAACAAAATACCGCACACTACCACGGTAAGTACAATCTACGCCGAATATAACCGGCGCGCGATGAAAATCTTGTAAGGAGGATTTTTACTAATGGCTGATGTATCTACGGAATTACAAAATGCGTATTTCAATTCTATCAAGGAATTAAAAGAGGGCGAAATCATCAAGGGTAAGATTTTAAGCGTCACCCCCAACGAAGTGATTATCGATGTGGGGTATAAGGCTGAGGGAATACTCCTGCGTGAAGAATTTGAAGGGTTTGACATTGAAAATACCCAAGAAATCGACGTCTACGTTGAAAATGTAGAGGATGAGGAAGGAAAAATAATTCTTTCTTTTAAGAAAGCGCGCGAAACCAAAGGCTGGCAGAATCTTGCCAACAACTTCAATGAAGGTGATCTGGTTGAAGGAATACTCACGCGCAAGGTAAAGGGCGGCTACATGGTAAGTGTCTTCGGTGTAGAAGGGTTCCTGCCACAGAGCTTATCTTCATTCCGTAATGTTAGCGACGAAGAGATTATGGGCAAGAAATTCCATTTCCAGATCGTAAAGATGAGCCGCGCCAAAGAAAATTTCATCCTCTCCCGTAAAGACGCGCTTAAAATCGAAAAAGAGCTTTCCCGCAAGAAAGTCTGGGAAGAAATAACTATCGGGAAACTCATGAAAGGCAAGGTAAAAAGCATCGCCAATTTCGGTGCGTTTATCGATCTGGGCGGCGTTGACGGCCTTCTGCATATCGCCGATATGAGCTGGAGGAAAATTTCGCACCCCTCCGAAGTAGTGGCCGTAGGAGATGAGATTAACGTTCTCATTCTTAATTTTGACCGCGAAAAGAGTAAAATATCGCTGGGATTAAAACAGACCACACCGGACCCCTGGAAGGAAATAGGCCAAAAGTATCTTGCCGGTTCCATCGTCAAGGGACGTATCACCAATATCCAGAATTATGGCATTTTTGTTGAACTGGAAAAAGGCATTGAGGGGCTTGTGCATATCAGCGAGATTTCCTGGACCAAGAAGTTTATCAACCTGCATGAAACCTACGCCATCGGCGATGCTATTGAAACAAAAATTATCGGCGTTGACGCGGCAGAACGCAAAATTTCACTCAGCATCAAACACCTGGAGCGTGACCCGTGGGAGGATGTCGAAAATCTTGTTGTAATTGACACCTCAACCAAAGGTAAAATTGCAAGTTACGGCGAGGGCTGTGCCTACATGGAGCTTGAAAACGGCCTCGAGGGTATCGTCTATAATGAAGATATCTCGTGGACCAAACGCGTAACACGCGCACAAGAAATATTGAAGCGTGCGCATACCTATGACGTTAAGATCCTGGGTATTGACCGTACCAATCGAAAGGTGATCCTCGGCATGAAGCAACTTAAAGATGATCCCTGGCCGCAGCTTTTAGGCAAATACCAAGTCGGCAATGTTCTTGTGGGCGAAGTAGTCAAGGTCACCAACTTCGGCGTCTTCGTCAAGCTCGAAGAGGAACTTGAGGGGCTGGTCTTCTCCGGAGAAATAGATAAGGAAACTGCTGAAAAATTGAAGCCTAAGGATACGCTTACCGTAAAAATCATCAAAATCGACGCGGGAGCGGCGAAAATCGGACTTTCGGCGAAAATAGATGAAAAGTCAGATACAGCGGCATCTTGATGTTTTGCGCGAAAATGCCGTCGACGTAGTCTCGGAAGATGAGCTTCGTGTTAAGCTCGAAAATTCTCTTCTTACCAATACCCCCCTTAAACTTAAAATCGGCTTTGACCCCACGGCGCGCGATATTCATTTAGGCCATACGGTCCTCTTGCGTAAACTGCGCAAGCTACAGGATCTCGGCCATTTTGTCTATCTTGTCATCGGTGATTTTACGGCAAAAATAGGGGACCCCTCCGGACGAAATAGCCTGCGCCCGATTTTAAGCGACGACGAGATCAGGGAAAACGCCACCACCTACACCGAACAAGCTTTTAAGATTCTTGACGAAGGAAAAACAAAAATTATTTACAATAGCATTTGGTATAAACAGATTAAGCTTTCCTCATTCCTGAGCATCCTTTCTTCCTATACGGTGGCGCGGGTGCTCGAGCGTGAAGATTTTTCGCAGCGCATCAAAGAGAACCGTCCCCTCACCTTACTTGAAATCATCTATCCTTTAATCCAGGGGTACGATTCCGTAATGCTTGAGGCGGATATCGAGTTTGGCGGCACCGATCAAAAATTTAACCTCATTGTGGGAAGACACTTACAGGAGGTTTTCAACCAGAAACCGCAAGGGGTCGTCACGATGCCTCTCTTAGTCGGCCTTGACGGGAAAAATAAAATGTCAAAGTCGCTGGGTAACTATATCGGCGTAACCGATGAACCGCAGGCGATGTTCGGAAAAGTTATGAGCATCAACGATGAGGTGATGTGGGAATATTTTAGACTCTTAACCGACGCGCATATTCCGCAGATGAAAACGCTGCATCCTAAGGAAGCGAAATTACAACTGGCCCAAACAATCGTTTCTTTTTACGCCGGTATTGAGGCGGGAAGAAAAGCGCGGGATGAATTTGAACGTGTTTTTTCGCACCGTGAACTTCCTGGTGATATCACCACGATTTGTGCCGAACACGGGACTGTCGACTTACTGGATATTCTTATGCGCGCGGGAATGGTATCCTCTAAAAACGAAGCGCGACGGTTACTTTCTCAAGGGGGGATCTCGGCGATCAGCGAGCAAAACCCGACCGAGAGCCTGACCATCACGGAACAGTCCTTGACGATACCCTCCGGTGGAGTTATCCTAAAAATAGGGAAGAAGAAATTTCTCAAAATTCAATAGCCAATGCAGGAACCATTTTACGAATCATTCGAAGAACGCAGAAAATTCAAACGAATTCCGGTTAATTTTATCGTTACCTATAGACCAAAAGAACCGGCGAAACTTAAAATGTTGGTCGCGGAAGAAGAGATCAGGGCGGCAATGCTTGATTTAAGCGAAAGAGGCATGGCCCTTCTGACTGCATATGATATCCCGGTCGGAAGCCTTCTCTTAATCGAGTTTACCTTTATTGACACCAGCGTCCCCCAGGAAAATCTTCTGCATACCATGAAAATTTTAGGTGAAGTCCGTTATAATGCCCTCCAGGATGCCCGCGCCCATCGTCTTGGGATCCAATTTACCGAAATCAGCGAAAACGATAAATACATCATCTCTATTTTCTGCCGCAAAGCAACACTGAAATAACCCGCCGCGGGCTTATAAAAATAAAATTATTCGCGTGGCACCGCACGATTAAAAATCATAATAGAATCAATACGATTCGTGTGCCCTCCGGGTGGTACAAACATCTTGCAATTTGATTTGCCATTGTTATAATAATGCAACTATGGGACGGGCGGTTTCCAGGCTCGCCGTTAACCATCGATTATCATGCCTCAATTACGTAAAGACCCTATCTTAGGACGTTGGGTTATCATTGCCACCGAGCGGGCCAAAAGACCAAAAGATTTTAGCCACGCTCGTTCTTCGCCGCCCGAGAAAGAATGCCCTTTTTGTCGCGGCAAGGAAGCAATGACCCCACCTGAAATTTATTCCGTTAAAGACGCTCGGGGCGAGTGGCGCGTGCGCGTGATCCCGAGTAAAAAACCCTTTGTCGGAAGCGAGGAAGAACTCTGGAAAAAAGGCAAGGGTCCCTACGACTTTATTAATGCCGTGGGAAACCACGAAGTTATCATCGAAAGCCCCGATCACATCGACAATATTGCCGACCTTAATGAAAACCAGATTAAGGATGTTCTTTTCACCTACTGCAAACGCTTTCGCGAAATAGAAAAAGATAATCGCATCAAGTCAATTCTTGTTTTCAAAAACTACGGGTGGGACGCCGGAGGGGGTCGCGTCAAACATTCGCGTTCTCAGCTCATCTCGACGCCGGTTAATTTAAGACGCGTAAAAGAAGAGCTTGAGGGCAGCAAACACTACTATGACTCCCATGAACGATGTATCTTCTGCGATCTCATCCAGCAAGAGCTGGCAAGCGGAGAACGCGTGGTTCTCGACGAAGACGGGTTCATCGTACTCTCGCCCTTTGCGTCACGCTTTCCTTTTGAACTCTGGATACTGCCGAAAAAACATTCACCTGATTTCTACAAAATCAGTGAAGATCAAGTCTGGGGCTTGTCACGCGTCCTGAAAAAGACACTTCTTAAAATAAAAATTTTGCTTAACGACCCGCAGTATAATTATGTTATCCATACCGCTCCGTTTCGCCGGGCGTATCCGGGATACTGGTCAACAATCGAAGAAGATTACCATTGGCATTTTGAGATTACGCCTTATCTAACAAAAGTAGCCGGTTTTGAATGGGGGAGTGGATTTTATATCTGCCCGACGCTACCGGAAGAAGCAGCGAAGTTTTTGAAAGAAACGAATGTGTAGCCTGGCTTCAAGCTACAAGCCGCAAGCTCTTGGAATCATTACCCAAAGCCTGCAGCCTGTCCCGTTTCCTATAATATTTTATTAAGGTGCGGGACGCCCCGAACCTTAGTATAATTATTAAGGGTAACGGGGCTGGAGCGTGCAGCAATAATACTTAATAATAAAACATGCCTGAACTAAGAAAAGATCCTATTGTTGCCCGCTGGGTCGTGGTGAATGTGGAAAAGCCGTATGAACCTAGTGATTTCCATGTCGTACCGTTTGTTTGGAAAGGCAAAGACGGTTGTTCGTTTTGCACCAACAATGAGCACCTGACGCCACCGGAAGTTGAAGCGATTTCTGAAATCCACCGCGCGCCGAACACGCCGGGATGGAAAGTGCGTGTTGTCCCTAACAAGTTTCCCGCGCTTAAAATTGAGGGAGCACTCGATAAGCGGGCGCTGGGAATCTATGACATGTCCAACGGCATCGGCGCGCATGAAGTTATTATCGATAATCCTGATCATTTTAAAACAATCGCCGAACTAAGCACCGTTGACGTTGAATATATCTTAAAAGCGTACCGTTCCCGCTCTCTCGATTTACGACGCGACCGGCGCTTCAAATACTTGCTTATTTTCAAGAACGTCGGCGTTGAAGCCGGTGCCAGCCTTGAGCACGGTCACTCGCAGCTCATCGCGCTGCCGATGGTTCCGAAAAACGTCAAGGAAGAGGTCAAGGGCGCCCGACACTACTATGAATACCGTGAGCGTTGCATCTTTTGCGATATGCTTGCCTACGAAGAAGAAAGCGACAAGGGACGCGTGGTCGCGGAGAACGAGGGTTTTGTCTCGTTCTGCCCGCTCTCAAGCAGATTTTCATTTGAAACCTGGATTGTCCCCAAGCAACATTCAACCGACTATGCCGAAATTGACGACAGCCGGGTAAAAGACCTTGCGACAATCTTAAAAGAAACGTTGCTACGCTTAAAGAAAGTCCTGGGGGAACACCCTTATAATTACATTCTGCACACTTCTCCCGTCAATACCGACGCGCATTTTTCGTTCCACTGGCATATTGAGATTATGCCTAAGCTTACACGCGTAGCCGGTTTTGAATGGGGCAGCGGATTTTACCTTGTGTTTACTCCGCCCGAAGTAGCCGCGAAACATTTGCGAGAGGTCAAATGAAATAGCAGTTTTCAAGCCTCGGGCGACGGAAAACTGCGTGATTGAATTTGACCCCGCTCCTTTGGCAGAAGATTGTGCAGCTATATTATAGAAGTAAGTTAAAGTTACGCATGTAATCAAACGGTTGGATAAAACCTTCGCCAAAGGGGCGGGGTTTAATTCGTAGACGTCCCGCATAAAAAGGCGGGACTACAATTTACGTTCGCTCTCATACATTGCTCCGTAAATTGTCTACTCATTAAAGGAGGTTCTATGGCGGTCAAAGTCGGTATCAATGGGTTTGGAAGAATCGGAAGGATGGTAGGTCGAGCGATCCTTGAACGAAATTCAAAAAACATCGAACTTGTAGCAGTTAATGATATTACGGATGCCAAAGCTCTTGCGCATCTTCTCAAATACGACTCGGTCCATGGCCGCTTTCCCGGGGGCGACGTCAAAGTCGGTACAGGCTCAATTATGGTTAACGGTAAAGAGATAAAAGTACTCGCTAAAAAAGATCCGGGGGAATTGCCGTGGAAAGAGCTTGGCGTTGATATCGTGGTCGAATCAACAGGGCTTTTTACCATAAAGAATGACGGCGTCAACAAGAAAGGAAAAGAAGTAAAAGGTGCCATCAACCATATTGCCAAGGGCGGCGCAAAAAAAGTTATTATCTCGGCTCCGGCAGAAGGAGAAGATATCACGATTGTCATGGGTGTTAACGACAATAAATATGACCCCAAGAATCACCATGTGATTTCAAACGCTTCCTGCACCACCAACTGCCTTGGACCTGTCGCGAAAATTATCAATGATACCTGGGGTATTGAGAAAGGCTTAATGACCACCATACACGCCTACACGAACGACCAGCGCGTACAGGACCTTCCGCACTCGGATATGCGCAGAGCCCGTGCGGCAGCAGTGTCGATGATTCCCACCTCAACCGGTGCAGCGAGAGCTATCGGCCTGGTTATTCCTGAGCTTAAAGGAAAACTGGACGGCTTTGCCATGAGAGTCCCGGTTGTTAATGTCTCGGTAGTTGATCTTTCCTGCACGCTCAAGAAAGACGTAACGGTAGAAGATATCAACGGAGCACTTAAAACAGCTTCCCAGGGTGCCTTGAAAGACATTCTTGATTATACCGACGAAGATGTTGTTTCGGTTGACTTTAACCATTACCCGGCTTCATCAACGGTCGATTCCAAAATGACGAAGGTTATCGGCGGTAACTTCGTAAAAGTCCTTGCCTGGTATGATAACGAGTGGGGTTATTCCTGCAGAGTAGTAGATTTGATTGAATTAATGGTAAAGAAAGGATTATAATACTAGAAGCGGAAGTACGCGGAACATCAGCGTTTATCCGCGTTTTGATCCGCGGCAATCCGCTTCTAATAAAAAGGTGGTCATGTCAAAACTAACCCTTAACGATGTGGATGTAACGGGAAAAAAAGTGATTATGCGCGTTGACTTTAACGTGCCGCTTGATAAGCAAGGCGTAATTACGGATGATAACCGCATACGGGAGGCTCTGCCGACCATCAAATATATTCTTGAGCGCGGAGCGCGCACATTAATTCTTATGAGTCATCTGGGCAGGCCTGACGGAACGGTTGTTGAAGGCCTGCGTATGAGCGCGGTAGCAAAGAAATTATCAAGCTTGCTCGGACAAGAGGTAGAAAAGCTTGACGACTGCGTGGGGCCGGAGGTGCAAAAGGCAATCGCGGCGACAAAGGCAAAAATCGTTCTTCTTGAGAATCTTCGTTTTCACGCAGAGGAAGAAGCCGGTGACGAAGCGTTTGCCAAAGAACTCGCTTCGCTTGCCGATATCTATGTCAATGACGCATTCGGCACCGCTCATCGCGCGCATGCTTCAACCACGCTTATCGCACAGTTCATCCCCTCCTGCCTCGGTTTTCTCATGGAGAAAGAAGTAACCTCGCTCGCCGCGGCATTAAAGCCTGCCAAGCCATATGTCGTGATCTTAGGAGGGGCGAAGGTCTCCGATAAAATCGGCGTCATCAGCAATTTAATGAAAAATGCCGATACGATACTCGTCGGCGGCGCCATGGCCTATACCTTTTTAAAAAGCAGGGGCGAGGATGTGGGTAATTCGCGCGTTGAGGCTGATAAGCTTGCCCTGGCCAAAGACATCTTAACCGAAGCGAAACAGAAAAATGTGCACATTATATTACCCGTCGATCACGTGGCAGTTGAAGCGATCGATAACCCCGCGACAAAGAAAATCGTGGACACAATCCCCGCTGGTTTTCTGGGCGTCGATATCGGCCCCAAAACAATCGCGCTGTTTAAGAAAGAACTTTCTCTCGCTAAAACGGTGCTCTGGAACGGGCCCGTGGGCATTTTTGAGAAAGAACCATACGCTCAGGGGACACGTGAGCTCGCGCTGTACCTGGCGACACTTACAAGCACAACCGTTATTGTCGGAGGCGGGGATTCTGCCGCAGCTGCCAAGAAATTTGGAGTAGCCGGAAGTCTTTCGCACGTTTCAACCGGCGGAGGAGCTTCGCTTGAACTCTTAGAAGGGAAAGAATTGTCGGGGATCGCGATAATACCGGATAAAAAATAGAAGCGGAACAACGCGGAAGCACGCGGAACATCAGCGTCTATCCGCGTTTTGATCCGCAGCAATCCGCTTCTAAAAAAAGGAATTATATGAGAAAACCAATAATTGCAGGTAACTGGAAAATGTATAAAACGATTAATGAAGGTGTGGCGCTCGCCAATGGATTAAAACGCGAGCTTCTCGACTTCAATGAAGCTGAAATCGTATTGTGCCCGCCCTTTACGGCTCTCGCGTCAATATATGAGATACTCATGGAAACCGAGATTAAACTGGGCGCGCAAAATCTTTTCTGGGAAAAAGAAGGAGCATATACCGGAGAAGTGTCTTCGCTGATGCTCAAAGACGCAGGCTGTGAATTTGTCATTCTCGGCCATTCCGAACGGCGAAAATATTTCGGGGAAACAGACGATGCAATCAACAAAAAGATACGCGTCGCCATGGCCGTCGGGCTTACGTCTATCTGTTGCGTCGGAGAAACACTCCAGGAACGGGAATCCGGAAAAACCATCGATGTTATTACGACGCAACTGACCGGTTGTTTTACGGACTTGCAGATCGAAGATATTATGGGTATTGTGATTGCGTATGAACCGGTCTGGGCTATCGGGACCGGCAAAAACGCAACACCGACGCAGGCACAGGAAGTGCACACGTTCATCCGCACCTGGCTTGCCGAACGATTCTCGGATGGTTTTGCTCAAAACACGCGTATCCTCTACGGAGGAAGCGTAAAACCCGCAAACACCAAAGAAATCATGAATGAACCTGACGTTGACGGCGCGCTGGTCGGCGGAGCATCACTGGAAATTGCTTCGTTTGTGAATATTGTCAAAAATGCCGTCTAAGGAGAATTACGCTGATGTATACCTTTATGCTTGTTCTTCACATTATCATTGTTGTGGCGCTCTTGGCAGCCATCCTCATCCAGCGCGGAAGAAGCGGGGGCCTTATTGAAGCGCTGGGTGGCGTAGAATCACTTTTTGGTACTAAGACAAGTTCATTCTTTGTCAAGATCACCGTGGTCCTGGCAGTACTTTTCTTTACTTCGACGATCACTCTTGCCTGGCTTGCCAAGGGGCGCGGCAAATCATTAATGGGTACCTACGAAACAACCATTGACGAAAATACCGCGGCACAAAAACAAACGTCTCTACCGGACGCGCGCGCCGCAGCCCCTCAGAGCGCCGGCGAACAAAAAGCAGAGACGACCGCCGCGGCTCCAAGCGCCGAGAATGCCGCACCTGCGAACACGAATGAGAATCAGTAGGATTATCCTGTCGGCACTTCTGTTGTGGACAACGGCGCAAAGCGGGACGGCAGCCCGGGAAATCTTTAAAAAACCCTATACCAGTTATAAACTTTCCTGCGCAGACCCCGGGGGAACGCTCGTCCTCGCGACAACAACCGAGCCAAAATCATTCAATCCCATCACCGCACAGGAAACCTCTACCACTCAAATCACTTCCTTTATTTTCGAAGGATTAACCCGCACCGATCCGCGAACCCTCGAGGTTATGCCCAATCTGGCCGAACGATGGGAGACGCGCGATGGGATCGATTGGATCTTCCACCTGCGGCGCGATGTGCGCTGGAATGACGGCGCACCTTTCAGTGCCGACGATGTCGTCTTTACGTTCAATGAAATTATTTGCAACCCCACCATACCCAGCTCAAGTAAAGACATCTTTATGCTCGACGGTAAACCCCTTATGGTAGAAAAGATCGACGCGTACACGGTCCGCTTTGAGCTTCCGTGCGTATTCGCTCCTTTTTTACGCGCTCTTTCCCAGGAAATTCTTCCGGCACATGCCTATCAGGCGCTTGTCCTTCAGGGCCGGTTTTCTTTTTCTCTCGGCCTTGACGCAGGCTGTGCCGACATCATCGGCACCGGACCTTTTCTCCTTTCCCAGTATCTTCCCGGGGAACGCGTCGTGCTCAAAAAAAATCCGTTTTACTGGAAACGCGATGCCTGCGGAAAACAACTTCCTTATTTAGAAAAAATTATCTTTGTGATAATTCCCAGCCCCGATACCGCGCTGATGAAATTTCTTGAAGGCCAGATCGACTACTATAGCGTGCGCCCCCAGGACCTGGGGCTGCTTGGACCCCAGCAAACGAAAAAAAGATTTAGCCTTTACAACGCCGGGCCGGGCGTCGGAACTCATTTTCTGGTGCTCAACCGCAACGATGCCGTCAACCCGCACACGCACAAACCTTTCGCGAGCCCCCATAAAGTGCGATGGGCGGATGATGTTCGTTTTCGAAAAGCCATCTCGTATGCGATCAACCGAGAAAAAATTATCGCCGTGGTCTACAACGGCCTGGGTATCGCGCAGTATTCGGCGGAGAGCCCGGCAAATAAAGCATTCTACACCGATAACATTACCACCTATCCTTACAACCCCGAACGAGCGAAAGCATTGCTTGTTGCCTGCGGTTTTACCAAGCGCCCCGACGGCACGCTCATGGATCCTGAGGGAAATGAGCTTACGCTCACCTTTATGACCAATGCCGACAGCTCCGAACGCGTACAAATCGCCTCGCTGATACAGAAAGATTTAACCGCTATAGGCATTACCACTAATTTTATTTCCCTCGATTTTAACACCTTGGTCAACAAGCTTGTGGCGACACGTGACTGGGAAATGATGCTTATCGGCCTTTCGGGTACTATCGAACCGTATTTTGGCAAAAACGTCTGGTCGTATACCGGAAGTTTACACGCATGGGATTTAAGCGGGAAAGCGCGCGAGGCGTATGAAGAAGAGATCGAAGAAATTTTTCGCGCGGGAGCGACGACCCTGGACGAAGAAAAGCGCAAGGCGCTTTTTAGCCGCTTTCAGAAAATTGTCAGCGAAGAACAGCCGCTTATCTATACCGTTATTCCTTATTCACTCTATGCGATAGCCGACAAATTCGGCAACCTTTTCCCTACGGTCTACGGGGGCGCGTTTTCGGAGATCGAATATCTTTACGTAAACCCGGCGTTTGCTCACCCCACGAAAGCGGGGCACGCAAACGCTGCCCGAAGGACCGACGAACGAAACCCCGAAGAGAGATAATCCCACAAGGATAGACCTTCCTGCACCTTTTAAGGAAGGGTCTAATCATGCGTGCGGAGTAATACCAAAACGAGCCTACGCCTTTTTACGATGCTCCTCTGTGAAGCAAACAGGCATTACCGTAACCACGCGCGGTGTGCCTGTGGTATAATACAATTGTTGGCTCTCATGTACGTGAGATCCATGATCGTTTTACGGTTCCGTAAACGAAATTCTCTTGACATCAATATCCATTTATGTTACATTTAACGATGATGAGATACATTTTCATCCTTGCACTCTTTTTTTCCCCCCTCGTTTCTGTTTATAGCCAGAGTGATTCCGTAAAGGAAGATTTAAAAACTCAAGCGCGTACGTATCGAACCGAAGGCTATAGACTGCAAGCGCAAGGGGACACAGCCCAGGCGCTGATGTACTATCAGAAAGCCGCGACTCTGGACCCTACCTATCTTGAAGTCTTTAATGACATCGGGGTGGTCTGTGAGGCAATGGGTAACACCGCGGACGCCGAGGCTATGTATAAAAAAGCCTTGGAGATAGATGCGAACTATCTGGCCACCTATACTAATCTCGCATTCCTATACGAGAAAAAAGGCGATATCCCAAATGCCTCACACTACTGGGAAAAGCGCTACGAGCTCGGCCAGGAAGGAGAATATTGGCGCGAGGTTGCCGCGCAGCACCTGCTTGCCTTAGGAACATATCCTCAGGTCAAAAAGACACTCCTTGAGAAACAAGCGTTGCGGCTTTCACGCGATCTATCCTATGATCGCGAACAGGAACGATTAAAGACTCTCGAAGAAGCGAAGTTACACTATGATATCGGAACGAATCTGTTTCTGCGAGCCGATTACGCCGCGGCAATAAAGGAATTTGAGACGGTTTTATCGCTTAACCCGCCTGATGAAGAGCTCAAGGCCCAGACGATCGAATTCTATAAAAAGACAGAAAAAGCGAGGACACGAGAACAAGCCATTAATGATATCCAGGAAGCGCTTACCTATATAAAGAAAGAAGATTACCTTTCCGCAGGAGAAAGACTCAAGAACGCTCTTACAGGCATTTTTCGTTTGGCCCAGGAAAAGTAAGGTGCGGACCAGCCTTTACATCTTTTAATTCATAATTCCCAAATGATTACCAAGGTATCTCTACCGTTATAGGAACATACATGGATGCGCGCCCCTATTGCTTCAATGCGCACGTTTCTTCTTTTATCCATACAATAATGTAAGCTACGACGGAATTCAAGCGAAACGCTATTGTGACCAACGAACCAATCTACCTCATCGACGGAACATCTATCTGTTACCGTTCATTCTATGCACTGAAGCTTTCGAACTCAAAAGGACTTCCGACCGGTGCGGTATATGGTTTTTACAATACGCTTAAAAAAATACACGCGCTGTTTGGGCCCCAGCTCTTGGCTATGTGTTTCGATGTATCGCGCAAGACGTTTCGTCAGGAAAAATATAAAGAATATAAGATTAACCGTCCTCCGTCACCGGATGGCTTAAAAATACAAATCCCTTTTATCAAGCGCTTAGTCGCTCTTATGGGCCTGGCTGTCGTTGAAAAAGACGGATTTGAAGCCGATGACATTATATACACATTAACTAAAAAAGCGGTCGCCCAGAATCGACCCACGGTTATTGTCACGTCCGATAAAGATATGTATCAGTTGCTCAGTGAGAGCAATGTAACGATATACAACCCCACGCAGGAACGCCTGATCAGGGAAGAAGATTTTTTCAAAGATTTTGGTTTTACCTCGTCGTTTATTATTGATTACCTGGCTCTGGCGGGTGATGCCAGCGATAACATCCCCGGCGCCAAGGGAATCGGCAAGGTAGGCGCCTCAAAGCTCATACAAGAATATCATACAATAGAAAACATATTCGCGCACATCGATGATATCGCGCCAAAAACGAAAAAAATACTGATCGAGAACAAAACTATGGTCACCTTAAGCAAAGAGTTGGTAAAGCTTGCCTCCTGCGATATCGGGCTCGATTGGAAAGATTTAGGCGTTGGAGCCGCTGATCGTACGGGCCTATGCACCCTCTTTAGCGAGCTTGAGTTTAAAAGCCTGGTTAAAGACTTTGCGCAAGAAAGCCTTACGGTGCGCCTTGACATCAAAGATGCCACAGCCGCCGAAATCAAGGCGCTCAACAAAGACACGCTTACTTTTTTTAGCGAGGATGCCATAATCTATATCTGCGGTGACAACACCCGCCTGTACCAAATTTCACTCGATGCGATCAAGGATGTCTTGGCTGACCAGGCTATACGAAAAATTTCATATGACTTTAAGGAGCAGCTCTACACCTGGGACGGCATTGCCTGCGCAGGAATATGGTTTGATATTAAAATTGCTGCCTATGTTGATGATCCGGCGTTACCTGATTATAGCCTCGAGGGTCTTGTGGCGCATTATCTGGGAGAATTTGTCTCAGAGATCCCAGGCCACGCAGCGCCCTATTACATTGATAAACTCTATACCGTACTTGCCGCAAAACTTACCGCGGAGAACCTCGAAAATCTTTTTTTCACCGTAGAGATGCCTCTTATGAAAGTTTTACGCGATATGGAATCAAGAGGTGTCGCAATCGACACCACAGCGCTGCAAGACTTAGGCTCCGAAGTCCAAACGCGGCATGCGCAGGTAAGCAACGAAATTTTTTCGTTGGCCGGCAAAGAGTTTAACCTTAACTCGCCGACGCAGTTACGCGTTGTGCTTTTTGAAGACTTAAAAATACCGCCTCTGTCAAAGACCAAAACAGGCTATTCAACCAACGAAGAGGTTTTAACGAAACTTGCGGCGCGCCACCCCATCGCGCGATTGCTCCTTGAACACAGGGAACTGACGAAACTAAAAACTACCTACATTATGCCTATCCTTGAAGCAGTAAAGCGGGGCGCGGGCAGACTCCATACGACCTTTAATCAGACCGCGACCCAGACGGGCCGGCTTTCTTCATCATCTCCGAATCTACAAAGCATTCCCGCGCGAGGAACGTTTTCTGACGCATTGCGCCGCACCTTTATCTCGTCGTTTAACGAGGGTGTTATCCTGTCTGCTGATTATTCACAGATCGAATTACGTATCCTGGCTCATTTTTCAGCCGACGCGGCGCTTACGCAAGCATTCAGGGATAATACCGATATCCATAGCTTTACCGCATCTCTGCTCTTTGGCGTACCTCAGGCTTCTATACGCGAGCTCGAGCGAGATACGGCGAAAAAGGTGAACTTTGGAATTCTCTACGGCATGAGCGCCTACGGCCTGGCGAGTGAGCTTGGGATTACCGCGCACGAAGCGCAGAATTTTATTGATAGTTATTTTCTTCGCTACCCTGGCGTAAAAGAATACATCGATCATATACACCAGGCCGCCGAAACAAATGGGTATGTGACTACAATACTCGGGAGACGCAGAAAACTGAACGACATTAAAAGCCAAAACCAGGCACTTCGTGAATTTGCGCGTCGACAAGCAATTAATACGCCGATCCAGGGATCCTGCGCCGATATCATAAAAACAGCAATGATACATATCCAGCGATCGCTGCGTGATCAAGGCTATACCGCGCAAATGATCATTCAGATACACGATGAGCTTGTTTTCGATGTCCCGGTTGCGGAGCTCGAAAATGTTAAAAAAATCGTGCGCGTGCATATGGAAGAAAGTGTGCCCCTGCGCGTTCCTTTAAAAGTAAATATCGAAGAGGGAAAAAACTGGGCAGATACTCAAAAATCCTAATGTTCTCTACGTACAACAGAAGGGGGTCACGATGAAAGTTGCGCTATGTTCTTCCGAAGTTTTCCCGTTCGCAAAAACCGGAGGGCTTGCTGACGTTACCGGAGCGCTGCCGGCGGCACTTGCAAAAGAAAAAGTTCAGGTAAAAGTATTTATGCCCCTCTATAAAAACATAAAGCCTCAAAAGATGTTTGCCGACTACGGCCTCACCAAACAGGGCACCGTTGACTTTTATTTCGTCAAGAATGATAATTATTTTTCACGCGATGCTCTTTACGGAACCCCTCAAGGGGATTATCCGGATAACCTTGAACGCTTTTCTTTTTTCAGCAAACAGGTACTTGAGATCTTAAAGAAAATAAAATTCTCTCCTGATGTGCTCCACGCCAATGACTGGCAAGCGGCACTGATCAATATTTACGCCAAAACAATCTATAAAAAAGACCCCTTTTTCAAGAACAGCCGCTGCGCGCTGACTATTCATAATCTCGCATACCAAGGTCTCTTTGAAAAAGAAAAATATCCACTTCTGGGCCTTTCATGGGATTATTTCAATATGCATCAGCTTGAATTTTACGGAAAGATAAATCTTTTAAAAGGCGGTATCGCTTTCTCCGATGTCGTCAACACCGTCAGCCCCACCTACGCAAAGCAAATCCAGACACCCGACTATGGGTGCGGCCTGGAAGGCGTACTGCGAGAAAAACGAGAGCATCTATGCGGAATTTTAAACGCCATTGACTATACGATCTGGAACCCTAAGACCGATACGCACATTTATAAGAAGTTTTCCGTGCTTAATCTTGAGGCAAAGCTTGAAAACAAAAAAGCCTTTCAGAAAGCCCTTGGCCTTACCGTAAACAAAGACACGCTGATGCTGGGCATGGTTACGCGGCTTGCGGAGCAAAAAGGTGTGGACATCCTCTCTGAAAGCATGGAGTACATCCTGAAAAAACACCAGGTGGTCATCCTTGGCTTTGGCGATGAAAAATACCATAAGACACTGAAAAAACTTGCGGTAAAATATAAAAAATCATTTTCCCTTAATTTAACGTTTGACGAGACACTCGCGCATCGAATTTATGCAGCGTGCGACTGTTTCCTCATGCCATCGCGCTTTGAACCCTGCGGCCTGTCGCAGATGATGAGCTACAAATACGCCACGATTCCAATTGTGCATCATACCGGTGGCCTGGTAGATACGGTCGTTGACACGAGCTTGAAAGGCGGCGGATTCGTGTTCTATAAGTACTCAAGTAACGATTTAATCACGTGCATCGAGCGCGCGTACGCGCTGTTTAAAAATCGAAAAGAATGGTCCGCGTTACTTAAAAAAGTAAGCCGCTTCAACTTTTCCTGGGAAGCAACGGCGAAGAAGTATATTGAGATGTACGCGAAACTCTAATCCTAAATTTTATTTGACTACGTATCACGTATCAAGTAGCACGTAGCAGGTCATCAAAGACGTGATACGTGTTACGTGCTACCTGATACTTTTTGGAAAAGGTTTATTAGTAATGCCTGTCTTTGCGATAACCGGAAATCCTGGTTGCGGTAAGAGTACCGTGTGTGCGATGCTCGCAAAACGCGGGGCGCTGATCTTTGACGCCGATGCGTATGTCCACCGACTGTATCAAAATCGTAAAAGCCCGGTGTACAAAAAAGTCGCAACCGTATTCCCGCAGACACTGACCCGGGGCGTTATTGACCGCCGCGCCTTAGGGGCGTTTGTCTTTAATAAACCCAAAGCGCGGATGCGTTTAGAAGGTATTGTGCATCCGCCGGTTATTAAAGCGTTGCGGGCCTGGTGTCTTAAGGCGCGCTCAAAGAAACTCATTGCGCTCGCGGAAGTACCGCTTCTTTTTGAGAAGAAGTTAGAAAATATTTTCGATGGGGTAATTGTAGTGCGCGCGCCCCTTAAGACGCTGCGTGAGCGCACAAAGAAACGGAAAGGATATTCGGTTCGTTCTGCACGCGATCGGTTTTCGTTGTATCTGCCGATGGCTACCAAAATTAGACAAGCTGATTTCATTATCGATAACAGCGCATCGCGCGCGCGGTTATATAAAGAAATCGATATAGCCTGGAAAAAAATACAAACATATACATCGCGCGAAAAAAACTCATTACGGTCAATCACTAAGGAGGTTTCGTATGGATGCGACCATTGATATCGCGGTTTTAAAGGAAATGAAAATTTCGGAATTAAACAAGATGGCCAAAGATATGGACATCAACGGCTTCAGCGGCCTAAAAAAACAAGAGCTGATTTTTAAGATCCTGCAGGCCAAGGCGGAAAAAGAAGGGCTCATGTTTGGAAACGGAGTCCTTGAAATACTGCCCGAGGGCTTTGGCTTCCTACGTTCGCCCAACTACAACTATTTACCGTCACCCGATGACATTTATGTTTCTCCCTCGCAAATACGCAAATTCTCTCTGCGCACGGGAGATACGGTCAGCGGCCAAATACGCCCACCCAAGGAGAACGAAAAATATTTTGCGCTCCTTAAGGTCGAAGCGGTGAACATGGAGCACCCCGAAGAGGCGCGTAACCGGGTGCTGTTTGACAACTTAACGCCGATTTACCCGAAAGAGCGCCTCATTCTTGAAACGACGCCTGAAGAGCTCTCTACGAGAATCCTGGACCTGCTTTCACCGATCGGCAAGGGCCAACGCGGCCTGATCGTCGCGCCTCCCTACAGCGGGAAAACAGTGCTTCTTCAAAAGGTAGCCAATGCTATAATGAAAAATTTCCCGGAAACAATCCTCATGGTGCTGCTCATTGATGAACGTCCGGAGGAAGTCACGGAAATGAAAACCATGGTCAAGGGTGAAGTTATCAGCTCCACCTTCGATGAGCCGGCCCAGCGGCACGTGCAAGTGGCAGAAATTGTACTTGAGAAAGCAAAGCGCCTGGTCGAGCACAAAAAGGATGTGATTATCCTCCTCGATAGCATTACACGTCTTGCGCGCGCCTACAATATTGTGGAACCGCACTCGGGACGAATACTTTCCGGCGGAATTGACTCCAACGCCCTTCATAAGCCTAAACGGTTCTTCGGAGCAGCACGGGCGATGGAAGAAGGGGGGTCCCTTACGATTATCGCGACCTCATTGGTCGACACCGGATCGCGCATGGACGATGTCATTTTTGAGGAGTTCAAAGGAACCGGCAACATGGAAATTAATATGGATCGCAACATTTTTCAGCGAAGGCTATACCCGTCGATCGATATTAAACGCTCCAACACCCGGCGCGAAGAACTGCTTATCCATCCTGATGAGCTCCAAAGAATCTGGATCTTACGCAAAGCCCTAAACGAGCTCAGTTCGGCGGAGGCGCTGGAGCTGTTGATCGAACGGCTGTCGAAGACTAAAAACAACGTAGAGTTTCTCCTGACGCTGAATAAATAAATGAAGCAGCCCCGGTGTCATGGCGGGGCGTAGCTGAATTTACCCCGCCCTTTTGGTCAAAGGTAACGTTCGGCTAAGGTAAAGTTTTGATTTACAAATTCGTAAATTAGTATATATTTTAAGGACTATGGGAACCTCGCCTTAAAAGGGCGGGGTTAATTCGCGGACGACAAAAAGCCTACGACTTACGTTCATTCGCGGGCTCATTCCGTAAGTCGTCCGCTCATTAAAGGAGGGTCTATCATGAAAGACAAAATTCACCCCAAGTATGAATCTGCCACCATTATGTGCGCATGCGGTAACGTCGTGCACACCCGTTCAACAAAAAAAACGTTGAACGTTGAAATCTGCTCAAAATGCCATCCCTTTTTTACCGGCAAACACAAATTTGTCGATTCAGAGGGACGAGTAGATAAGTTCATCAAGAAATACGCAAAGAAGAAATCGTAAGGCATTGCACCTGGTACGCGCCACGGCTTAAGGGGCCCGTTAACGGTCAGGGACATCGAGAATCCGTTCCGGCCAGCGTCGCATAGCACACGGCACTCCATGATTAACTACGACAAGCTTAAAGAAGAACATGCACTGGTTTCCGAGCAGCTTTCGCATGCCGCCGTCCTGACGAACCGAGAGAAATATCAGCACCTAACCCGGCGTTTTTCGTTTCTTGAAAAAATAATGGCGATGCTGAAGCTGCGTGATGAACTGTTCGCGCAAAAAGCCCATCTCAAAGAGATCTTAACCGTTCCCAAAGAGGAAGAAGAGGTTAAGCATATGGCACGCGAGGAACTCGCGGCGGTTGAGAATAAAATCAGCGCGCTCCAAGAGGGTATCGAAGAGCGGCTCTTTGAAGAAGATGAACCCGAAGGTGACGTTCTCGTTGAAATTAGGGCTGCTGCCGGAGGGGAAGAATCAGCCCTTTTTGCGGCAACCCTTTTAAAGATGTACTCTAAATATATCGAGAGAAAAGGCTGGAACTTCGAACTTTTGAGTTCGCACGCCACGGATATCAAAGGCTACAAAGAAGTCATTTTTTCGGTACAGGGCAAGGGGGCCTACACCAATTTAAAATTTGAAAGCGGCGTACACCGAGTGCAACGTGTGCCCGCGACGGAGGCAAGCGGCAGGATTCATACGTCAACCGTTACGGTCGCGGTACTCATTGAGCCGCAGGAAGTTGAGCTCAAGCTTGGCCCCGAAGATCTTAGAATCGATACCTATCGCGCCGGAGGAGCCGGGGGCCAGCATGTAAACCGTACCGATTCTGCCGTGCGCATGACGCATCTCCCAACCGGCATCGTAGTCTGTTGCCAAGATGAACGCTCCCAGTTAAAAAACAGAACAAAAGCGCTCAAGATAATGAAAATACGTATTATGGATAAGATGGAACGCGAGCAAACAGCTAAAATCACGAGTGCCCGGCGAGTACAGGTTGGAACGGGTGAGCGCAGCGAAAAGATACGCACCTACAATTTCCCCGAACGCCGGATCACAGACCACCGTATCAACTTCACCACATACCGCTTAGAAGAGGTCCTTGAGGGTGACCTTGCGGAGCTTTTTAAAGCGCTGACCCACGAGGAACGAAAAAAACTATATGAGCTTAAAGGATTGGTGTAAAAAATACGAGCGGGACTTCAGCCCGCGTGACTTACACTTTCTCATGAAACACTGGCCGGCCGCCGCGGACCAAACTCCTCTTGATCGAGCCTCCTGCGTCATGCTTGAAGATGTAAGGACCCGGTACGGCCGCGGTGAACCCATGGCCTACATTATTGGAAAAGAAGAGTTCTACGGCAGGGAATTTCTGGTTAACGCGCATACACTTATCCCGCGTCCGGAAACAGAAATTATCGTAGAACGCGCTGGTGATCTCATCAAACATGCGGGCCTCAAGCGTATCCTCGATCTTGGCTGCGGATCCGGCAACATTGCCATAACGATTCAAAAACGCTCTTCGGAAACCATTGAGGTCGTTGGCGCCGACATCAGTATGCAGGCACTTCGGGTAAGTCACCATAACGCGCGCAAACATGAGAGCCCGGTTATGCTGGTGCAGACAGATCTCTTCGCATGCTTTAAGCACCATGTTTTTGACATGATCGTAGCGAATCCTCCGTATGTTGAAGCGGAGTACCTGGCACAAAGCTCTTCGCTCGCGCATGAACCGCGCGTCGCGCTCTGGGCAGGCACCGATGGTCTCTCCTTTATACGGACTATTATCGAGAAAGGGTATCGTTATGTGACCCCCCACGGATATGTACTGATCGAGGTTGGGGCGCAACAAAAAGATGCAATTAATAAACTTCTTGATACAATACAGGTATACCGTAATCGAGAATGGATCACGGATTACAGCAATAACGACCGGGGGATATTACTCCAAATATAATCTATGGATAAATTTGTCTTACATAAATCAATACTTAAAGGAACCGTTGTTATCGGGGGTTCAAAAAACGCGGCGCTTCCGCTGATGGCTGCAACAATCCTGACGGATGAGGAATGTGTCATCAAGAATGTTCCTGACCTCATGGATATCCGCACCATGCTCAAAATCCTTGAGGTGTTGGGCAAAGAAGTTTCCTTGAATGCCGGCATCGTTACGGTCCGCGCTACCAAAAAACAGGGGTTTGTCGCGCCTTACCGGCTTGTGCGAACTATGCGCGCATCGTTTTGCTGCCTTGGGCCTCTTCTGGCCAAGCGCAAAAAAGCAAAAGTAAGCTTACCCGGGGGTTGCATTATTGGAGTACGCCCCGTGGATCTGCATATCAAAGGTTTAACGGAACTGGGGGCGAACATCAATGTTGAGAAAGGTTATTGTATCGGTGACGGCAAAGCGTTGCGCGGCACACACATTTATTTAGGCGGTGCTTTTGGCTCATCGGTGCTTGCCACCGCCAACGTCATGATGGCAGCAACGCTTGCGGAGGGAGAAACAGTCATTGAATACGCGGCGTGTGAACCGGAAATAGAAAGTCTTGCGATATTTCTAAAACGGATGGGCGCGGACATCTCCGGCGAGGGAACGCCGATGGTGCGTATTCGCGGAGTAAAAAAACTTGCCGGGGGCACGTTTGAGAACATTTCAGACCGCATCGAAGCAGGAACCTTTATCGCGGCAGCGTTAGCCACAAATTCTACAATCATCATCCAGGGAGTAAACCCATTTCATTTAACCTCGGTGCTTGAGGCGGCACGTAAAATCGGTTCTGATATTCGTATCGACAACAACGCAACCATCATGATCCAGCCAAAGACAATACTTAAACCTTTTAATATCGTGACGCTTCCCTATCCGGGGTTTCCTACGGACCTGCAGGCTCAATTTATGGTTGCGCTATGCTTCGCGAAGGGAATTTCTCTGATTACGGAAAAAATCTACCCTGATCGTTTTATGCATGTCGCGGAATTAAATCGTATGGGGGCACATATCCAGCGCAGCGGTCCCTACGCAATCATTGAGGGGGGCGGAGCGCTCTACGGAGCCGAGGTAATGGCTTCCGATTTACGCGCCTCGGCGGCGCTGGTCATCGCAGCACTTGCAGCGGAAGATAAAACCGAGATATTCCGTATTTACCATATTGACCGGGGGTATGAACACATCGAAGAGAAACTACGCGCGCTCGGAGCAAAAATAAAGAGAGAGAAGCAGTAACAAGTACCACGTACCAGGTAACACGTCAAATAAACGTGATACGTGATACGTGCTACATGATACGTAGATACCATGGTATTAATGATCGACAATTACGACTCGTTCACCTATAACCTGGTTCAATATTTTCAGGAACTGAATCAGCAGGTAGTCGTGTATCGCAACGACGCGATAGATCTCGCCGGCATCGTGAGGCTTAAAGCCAGCCGCGTAGTGATTTCTCCCGGCCCCGGAAGACCACAGGATGCGGGTATCAGCTGCGCTGTTATCCGTGCCTTATACACAACGGTACCTATCCTGGGTGTATGTCTTGGGCATCAGTGTATCGGATACGCATTTGGCGCTAAAATTATCCGGGCTCCGGAAATCATGCACGGCAAAACATCGCTTGTGTATCATACCGGTTCCGGAATATTTAAGAATGTAAAAAACCCCTTCACCGCAACCCGTTATCATTCACTGGTGATTGATAAAAAAACGGTTCCAACCGCATTGACGATCACCGCACGCACGCGGACCGGTGTGATTATGGGCGTGCGAGAAAAACGGTATCCGCTTTGGGGAGTACAATTTCATCCTGAATCGATACTGACCGGGGAAGGAAAGAAAATACTCGCTAATTTCTTACGCATATGATTAAAGAAGCAATCGTAAGCCTATTTCAACACAAAGACCTCTCAAGGGCATGCGCGCAGGAAGCGTTCGAAGAAATTCTTTCTCAAAAAGCAACCAATGCTCAAATTGCGGCATTCCTGGTCGCCCTTGCTGCCAAACAGGAGAAAGAAATCGAGATTACCGCGGCGGCACTGACGCTCCGGAAAAAAGCGATACGGGTAATCGCGCGGGAATCTTTCGTGGGCATCGAAAACACCGATGAGCCGATATTCGACACCTGCGGTACCGGCGGCTCCGGCGTCAATAAATTCAATATTTCAACGGCAACGGCGTTTGTGGTAAGCGCCGCGGGCATTCGAGTGGCTAAGCACGGTAATCGTGCCATGACCTCCAGCTGCGGAAGCGCTGATGTATTGGAGGCGCTGGGAGTCACCGTGACGGCAGAACCACGCATCATGGGGGATGCGATACGCGCGGTCGGCGTCGGTTTCCTCTTTGCTCCCCTTTACCATCCGGCACTGGCCGGTATTGCGCAGATTCGCCGGGAAATCGGCATACGTACTATTTTCAATATCCTCGGGCCCCTCTGTAATCCCGCGGGAGCCACGCATCAACTGCTCGGAGTCTACCGTAAAGAGCTCCTGGGAACCATGGCACGCGTTCTTCGAGCCCTTGGCACGCGCCGTGCGTTCGTCGTACACAGCAGTGATCTTAAAGATGAGATTTCTCTTTCAAGTACCACCGCCGTCGCGCATCTTCATAAAAATAAAATCGAAAAGATTTCGATACGCCCGTCCGATTTCGGCTTAAAAAAAATAAAGATTAAAGACATCGAGGTTGGGAACGCGAAAGAAAGCGCGCGCGTCATTACGGGTGTCCTGGGCGGTAAACGATCGGCTGCGCGCGAAATTGTATTAGCGAATGCCGGGGCTTCTTTGTATATTCTCGGTTGCGTCGCAAACCTTAAAGAGGGCGCGCGCATTGCCGCAACCCTCATCGATACAGGCGCGGCGCAAAAAAAGCTCTTTGACTTAAAGGAGTTTATACGCTCCCATGCATAATGTCCTTTCGTTGATCGTTGAAGCAGCCAAGAAAAGAGTCGCCGTGCTTACAAAAAACCGCGCGGCGATCCTTGCGTTGATCGATAAAGCTCCGGCACTTATTTCTTTTAAGAATGCGCTCTCGCGGCCGGGGAAAATGTCGATTATCGGCGAAGTAAAGCAAGCCTCTCCGGCGAGCGGGATCTTGCGAAAAGACTTCTCTCACCTGGCAATCGCGGCGACCTATGCGCGATACGGCATTAATGCGATCTCAGTCCTCACCGAAGAGGAGTTTTTTCTGGGGAAGATACAATATATCGAAGAAATTAAAAAAGAGACGCCGCTGCCTGTTCTGCGTAAAGATTTTATTCTCGATGAAATTCAGATTCTTGAGTCGCGCGCCGCAGGTGCCGATGCGGTACTTTTGATTGCGGGGATCCTCTCGCACGAGAAACTTACAAAGCTATACGGATCCGCAAAAGAGCTGGGGATGGACGCATTGATTGAAGTGCATACCGAAAAAGAGCTGACCCGGGCGATCACGCTGGGAGCCGATATCATCGGGATTAATAATCGTAACTTAAACACCTTGCAGGTCGATTTAACGACGACACAAAAGTTGATTCCCTTTATTCCGTCGGACACAATCAAAGTAAGCGAAAGCGGGATACAATCACTGAAAGATGTGCTCTGGCTTAAGGGTCTAGGCATACAGGCCATTCTGGTAGGTTCGGCCTTTATGAAGTCTGAAAATATTGAAGAAAAAGTAAAAGAGTTGCATATCGACCGCGACTAGAAAGAGGGGGGTCCCTATGATAAAAATAAAGATCTGCGGCATCACCAATATACCTGATGCGCTGCTGTGCTCGCACGCAGGAGCAAACGCCTTAGGGTTCATTTTCTCCAAAAAAAGCCCGCGCTGCATTGGAGAGAAAGCCGCAAAAAAAATAATTGCGGAGCTCGATCCTTTTGTGAGTAAGGTGGGTGTTTTTCTTGACGAAGAAAAGAATACGGTAGCTGATATCGCGGGCGCACTGACCCTCGACGCACTTCAGTTCCACGGTTCAGAGTCTCCGGCCTATTGCGCTTTCTTCCGGGAACATTACAATGTAATAAAGGTATTCTTCGCGGGCAACAAGAACCTGAGAGAGACGGTCGCCCGTTACCATGTCGACGCATATTCTTTTGATATCAAATACGAAGATAAACTACGGGGCCTAAAAACATTACCCAAAGATATGCTGCGAAACATTATCCCGTTCATCAAAATGGGCAAGCGGATTATTGTCTCGGGCGGCCTTACGGTTAACAACATTTCCTCGGCTCTTAAGATTAAGCCTTACGCCGTTGATGTTGCGAGCGGTCTTGAGGAATTTGTCGGAAAAAAAGATGCACTCCTGGTGCATCGATTTATCAATGAGGTTACCCATGCAACTACCTGATGCGCGGGGATATTTTGGGGAGTTTGGAGGAAGCTTTGCGCCGGAAATACTGTATGCCTGCCTCCATGAACTTACCGTCGCGTACGCGCGGGCGCGTCGCGACGCCGCCTTTACGCGGGATCTGGCATACTACTTGAATGAATATGCCGGGCGGCCCACGCGGTTATACTATGCCCAGCGCCTAAGCGTATTCGCCGGGGCTTCGATATATTTAAAACGCGAAGACCTTCTGCATACCGGCGCGCATAAAATAAATAACTCACTCGGCCAGGCAATGCTTGCGCGCTTTATGGGTAAACGACGGATTATCGCCGAAACCGGCGCGGGGCAACACGGCGTCTCGGCTGCGACGGTCGCGAGGCTCTTTAACCTGACCTGCGATGTGTATATGGGAGAAGAGGACATGCGTCGGCAACGCATGAATGTACTCCGCATGAACATGCTGGGCGCGCGCGTGATTCCCGTAACCACGGGCACAAAAACGCTTAAGGATGCCTGTAGCCAGGCGATGCGCGACTGGGTAACCAATGTACGTGATACGTATTATCTGACCGGCTCAACCTTCGGTCCTCATCCGTATCCGATGATGGTTCGTAATTTTCAGTCGGTAATCGGAAAAGAAGCGCGTAAACAAATCTTACGGAAAGAAAAAAGATTACCTGATTATTTGGTGGCCTGCGTCGGTGGCGGGTCCAATGCCATGGGCCTTTTTTATCCTTTCTACAAGGATACGCGCGTGCACCTGGTCGGCGTTGAAGCCGGGGGCACCGGAAGATCCCACAATGCTGCATCCGTGTGCTATGGGGACGTCGGAATTTTGCATGGAGCAAAAACGTTCATTTTACAGGATCGCGATGGCCAGATACAAGATACCCATTCTGTTGCCGCGGGCCTCGACTATCCGGGCGTAGGGCCGGAACATGCATACTACCACGAGAGCGGCAGAGGACGCTACGTCGCGATCAAAGACAAGCAAGCGCTGCACGGTTTTAAGATTTTAAGTGAGCTTGAGGGAATTATCCCGGCGCTTGAAAGCGCTCATGCTATTTATTATGCCACGCGTCTCGCGAAAAAAAAGAAAGGAACGCTTATCGTGGTGTGCCTTTCGGGAAGAGGGGACAAGGACTTGGAGATAGTCCAAGAGCATATAGAAGCGGATAAACGCAGATAGTAACGTGGAAAAGCGCGGATGAATAAAGAACCAATAATAATTACGGTACAGAAAATATCGATTTTATCTTACATGTCATAAAATAATGAGTAAATTTAATTTTATCCGCGTCGATCAGCGTTTTGATCCGCAGGAATCCGCTTCTAATTATGAATATTAAACAAAAATTCGAACAGCTCAAAAAAGAAGGCAGGAAAGCCTTCATCGCCTACGTGCCGTTTGGATTCCCGACAATTGCACGCAGCAAGGACATCATCCTGACGTTACAAGGCGCCGGAGTTGATATTATTGAACTCGGTATTCCCTTTTCTGACCCGGTTGCTGACGGCGCGATTATCCAGGCAGCGTCGATCCACGCCCTAAATGGCGGCGCAAATACCGAAAATCTTTTTGCGGCGCTTCGGTCTTTACAAAAATCTCTTTACGTACCCGTTGCGCTTATGACTTATTATAATCCTATCTTTCGTTTCGGTGTCGAAAAATTTTTTACCACACTGCGGGGCGTCGGGGTTACGGGGCTTATTACCGTTGATCTCCCGGCTGACGAAAGCCGGGATTACATACGCTTCGCGCGCGAAAGCGCCATTGAAACAATATTTTTGGTAACACCGGTAACTTCGCATGAACGCGCGCGATATATTGCCCGCGCATCCCGAGGATTCGTCTACTATGTTTCCGTTGCCGGAACAACCGGGCCCCAGAATATCACGATGCTCCCGCTGGCACGCCACATCCAAAAACTTAAATCACTGACGCGGTTGCCCATGTGCGTTGGTTTCGGTATTCATAGCGCGGCACAGGTACGGGCCATTAGCGCGATAAGCGACGGCGTGATCGTCGGCAGCAGTATTGTCAATTTCATCGCCCGCAGGTACGCTCATCCGATGTTTTTAAAAAAATTGAAAGCGTACATCCAGGGGCTGCGCCGACCATCGCCATCAAACGCATGGGGCCGGGCTAAACAAAATTTTTAGCTCAAACGACGCACGCACCATTTGTGAGGGAACGAATGAATGAATTAATTACCGTTAATGGCGCAAAACTTATTTTTTCTCCCTGCAAAGACGTGGAAACCGCATCCTTCGGTGTTTTTTTAAAGATCGGCGGCCGCTACGAACCGATCAAGACCAAAGGTATCGCCCACTTTCTTGAGCACTTGATTTTTAAGGGGAGCAAAAAACATTCCTACAAGGAAATTAAACGAGAAATCGAGGGCCGCGGTGGAACCCTCAATGGCTTCACGTCGCACGAATTCACCGGCTACTATGCGCATTTTCTTAAGAAGAATTTGCTCCCGACGTTAGATATTCTCCTTGATATGGTTTTTCATCCCATGCTTACCCTCTCCGATATCGAAAAGGAACGTAAGGTTATTCTTGAGGAAATAAAGATGTACAACGACTTACCCAGCTCGCGCGTTGGGATGCTGCTCGATAAACTCCTTTGGCCCGGTCATATTCTTGGAGAAGAGGTCATCGGAAGCGCGGCGAGCGTCAAAGGGATTTCTCGAAAAGATTTGTCACGGTTTAAAGCTGCATATTATCTGACCTCAAACGCCACTATTTCCTGCAGCGGAAATTTTGAGAAGACCTCGCTTACCAGGCTCCTGACCGAACGGATACACCCTGCCCCCGGGAGAGCAAACCTTACGACCATCGCACCGGGCGTGTTGCGCGGTATCGCGATTTCTATCGAGCACAAAAAACTAGAACAGGCTCACGTATGCATCGGCTTTCGCTCTGTTTCTTACTTCGATCAAAAACGTTTTGCCGCTGAGCTCTTAAGTATACTCTTGGGGGCAAACATGAGTAGCCGCCTTTTCGAAGAAGTGAGAGAAAAAAAAGCGCTCTGCTACGATATCTCAACCGACGTACGTAAATATAAAGATAGCGGCGCCTTTGTCGTGCACACCGCTTTAGATAAAACAAAAATTGACACCGCTCTTGCCTGCGTTCTAAGAGAGCTACAAAAGATCAAAGACCGTTGTGTACCGAGCCGTGAATTAACACGAGCCAAGGACTATCTTCTTGGTCAGATCGCGATGGGGCTTGAACGACCTCAAGGAAAAATGTTCTACTCTGCTGAAAGCTTGCTTACGACCGGAGAAATTCTTTCGTTTACCCGCATCACGGAAATAGTGCAAAAAATCACCGCAGAAGAAATTCAAGTGTTCGCGAAGGAAATTTTTGATTTCACCAACATGCGTATTTCTTGTGTCGGCGATGCCGAAGCGGCGCGAACGGAAGATAGTATCAATAAGACGCTGAAACGGTTTTTGTCCTAACCAAAGGGGGTCGTTATTCCCAAAAAAACAAATCCTCTCAAAACAAAAGCACTGCGGATCGCTGAGTTCGCGCTCGCTCAGCATGCCGAAAAAAACACCATTCTCGATGTCGAAGGTAAATGCGGTATCTGCGATTACTTTGTGATCTGCTCCGGGGAAACCGGCGTGCAAACACGCGCGATTGCGCACGAAGTAGTCACCCGATGCAAAGAACAAGGCTATGCGGTTCATCACTACGAAGAAGATAGCGAGGCTCGATGGATTCTCGTCGACCTTTTCGATATCATCGTGCACATTTTTACTCGCGAGGCTCGCCTGTTTTATAATCTCGAGTATCTTTGGGCTGACGCGAGGAAAGTTCGTGTCTTAAAAAATAAAAAAATATCACTTCCTTCACGAAAATAGTTGACATTTGTCCAATCATTTGCTAAATTAAAAGTAACATACGTTCCGAGTGGTCGGACAAAAAACATTAGAAGGAGGTGACCAATGGCGAAGAAAGCGAAAGCGAAGAAAGCGAAGAAGAAATAGGAGGTTCTCATGTCAGGATGTGGATGCAGCATGAAAAAGACTCCGAAGAAAGCTTCTAAGAAGAAAACGAAAAAGAAATAGAACATCCTTGAGAGACTCAAACCCCGCGCGTACCTCGCGCGGGGTTTACCTTTTTTAAGACGCGCGCCCTCGGGATCTCCTGAATAAAAACAAACGGCTTATGCACGACGCACAACAAACGAATACCTATGCATGACTATCACCTTGTCAAATCGGTTATAAAGAGCATCGAAGAAAAAACCTCAAAACTCGAGAAGATAAAACGAGTAACCCGTATCCGCCTTACCCTCGGGTCGCTTAAAATGGTTACCAAGGAGCATTTTACGCAGACCTTTAAGGAAGTTTCCCGCGGCACGCTCTGCGAAGGAGCACGTCTGGCGATCACTGAGGTACCGGGGGACGTTTTGATTGTGGATAACATCGAAGGGGAATTCGACTGATCTTGCCTCCCCGATATCTTCAAAAACCTAATACAGGTAGCTTTTTTCCGGCTCCTATGATATAATCGAACACATGTTTACCGGCATTGTCCAAGAAATAGGCCTCCTTGCACAACGACGCAAAAAAAGCACGATAACCACGTTCACAATACAGGCTCCCGTCAGCGCCCAAAGTGCTTCGGCAAGCGACAGCATCGCGATTAACGGTGTTTGCCTGACCGTTACGCGTAAGGAAAAAAACCTTTTGGTTTTTGACGCGGTGGCACCGACACTCATAAAAACGAATCTTGCAACCATGCGTATTGGCGATCGAATCAATATCGAACCAGCGCTTAAGGTGGGGGGTACGCTCGGTGGTCATTTTGTCTTAGGGCATATTGACGCGACCGCGAAGCTGGTGCGTGTTATCAACAAACGAAACTACTGGCAGGTAACTCTGGCGCTACCGGTAAAAAAATACGGCCACCTCGTCGAAAATGGATCGATAGCGGTAGAAGGCGTTTCGCTTACCGTTAAAAAATTTTCCGGCCGCGAGATCACTCTTGATATTATTCCTTTTACCTATTTGCACACGACGCTACAGTATAAAAAGCCGGGTAGCTGGCTGAACATGGAATTCGATTATCTTTTGAAGAAATTAGAAGCGGAAAAACGCTGACAGCGTAAATCCGCGTTACTATCCGCGTGTATCCGCCTCTATTATTCGGGGCGTGGCTCAGCCCGGCTAGAGCGCTTGGTTCGGGACCAAGAGGTCGGTGGTTCAAATCCACTCGCCCCGACGTTTTATTTACTTTCCCCGCGGCCCCTTGAGCATCCGCGGGGGACGCCCCCCTCTAATGAGGTGTCCGGGTCATGCGTGCTTCGTTTCTATCTTTCCGGTGCCATTTTTTCGTTGCAAAGAGAGCGGTTTGGACTACAATAATGCAATGGATACCTATATAGGGATTGATTGGGGCGGTACCTATATTAAGTCGGGTTTAGTTTCGGAAAAAGGCACGGTCATCGCCAAAGAAGTGTTTTCTTCCAGCCTCCTTAAGAAAAAAAAGGTCTTTATTGAAACGGTGTCCCGGCTCGTAAAAAAGTACGCTAATCGCCGGATAGGCGCAATCGGAATCGGCGCTCCGGGAATTATTGACACGACAAAAGGCTTTATTTATTATTTACCAAACATTGCGGGATGGAAAAATTATCCGCTCAAGACAATACTACAAAAAAAGCTCCGTGTTCCTGTCTTTGTCGATAATGACGCTAATGTTTTTGCCCTTGCGGAAGCGCGGTTAGGCGCGGCAAAAAAAACAAAGCGCGCAATTTTTTTAACTCTTGGAACGGGCCTGGGTGGAGCGGTGATCTGGAACGGAAATATTCTTGAGGGTCGCGCAAGCGCTTCGGAGATCGGACATGTGCCCATCGCCATAGAAGGTAGGCCGTGCTCCTGCGGCGGGAATGGTTGCATTGAAACGTTCGTGGGGGCACCTCATCTTCTCTCCCATTATGCTCTCCTGGAACCAGGCGCGCGCGTAACGGAAGTTAAGGAAATTTTTCGCCGGGCTCTGGCTCACGATCCGTCGGCGATAACCGTTTGGCGTAATTTCGCACATGCTCTAGGAAAATTTTTAGGGGGCATGGTTAACATTTTTAACCCCGAAATTATTGTTCTTGGCGGGGGAGTAGCGGGGGCTTTTAGTTTTTTTAAGCCTCTCCTGGAACGAGCGATACGCACGCAAGCGATGTGGCCGAACCACAAAGGTCTGCGCCTGGTGCGGGCGCGGCTTTCCGATCCCGGCATTATCGGCGCAGGGCTTCTTGCCAAGGAGCGTCTCAACCGCGCCTCTCAATCGTATTCACGATGAAACTTTTTATTGATACCGCAAATCTTGAAGAAATAAAAACAGCTCGCGCGTTGGGGGTGCTTGACGGTGTTACCACCAACCCCACGCTCTTGGCAAGAGAAAAAGCAGAGCCCCGACAACAGCTTAAGGCTATCTGCGCTGCCGTCCGGGGGCCGGTCAGCGCCGAAGTAATGGGCCTGACGGCTGTTGAGATGGTCCGCGAAGCACGAGAACTCGTTGCTATTGCCTCAAATATCGTTATTAAAATACCTTCAACCGTCGAGGGGCTTACCGCGACAGCTGCTTTGCGGGACCTGAACATACAAACAAACCTCACGTTGTGTTTCTCCGCCTCTCAGGCACTGCTCGTCGCAAAAGCAGGCGCCACCTTTGTTTCACCGTTTGTAGGAAGGCTCGACGACATATCCCAGGAAGGGATGAATCTCATCCGAGACATACGACTGATATATAAAAATTATACCCTCCCGACGCAAATCATCGTTGCCTCGATCAGGCACCCGCTTCATTTTGTGGAGGCAGCGCGTATCGGCGCCGACATTGCCACGGTCCCTTTTGCTGTTATTGAAAAACTGATGCATCATCCATTAACCGACATCGGCGTTCAACGCTTTCTCGAAGACTGGAAAACTTTAAACGACATCCTTAAAACATGAAACAGTACTTTTTCCTGCTCGCCCTTCTCGTGGTGCCCCTTGCAACCAGTGCCGCCAGTGAAGTTTTGCCGGTTGACATCAACGCCGATGAAATCAACTATCTACAAGAAGAAGGCACTGCCGTAGCCCACGGCAATGTCAAAATGTCCTACAAAGATACCACGCTCTACTGCGACGAGGCCCATTACGACGCAAAAAAACAATTAGTAAATATTACAGGCAAGGTAAAAATCGTCAAAGACGGAATAACCGCCTATGGCGAGAATGTCGTATACGATTTCAATACTCAAAACGCGACGCTCGCCGGCATGACCATGACTAACCCGCCAATGTATGTCTCGGCACATGAAGCACAGAAGGTCGGTAAGGAAAAATATGTCTTAAATAACGGTTATGTTACCACCTGCGACAAGAAAGAGCCGCACTACCGCATCGTCGCCCAACACATCTCCTTTTATCCCGGCGTTAAGGTAGTGGCGAAAAATGTTATCATTAAAGTCGGTACCGTCCCCATATTGTACATACCGTACTTCTCACTACCCTTTAATGACAGATCGTTCCCGCTACAAATCACACCCGGGCAAGATGATAAATGGGGGACCTATCTACTGAGCCGCTGGCGCTACCATATTGGCAACCAAAACAGGGGAAAAATTATTTTTGACTGGTATGACAAACGCGGTTTTGGCAAAGGAATCCTGCATAAAGCCGAAGGCACAAAGTTTGGCGACGCGCTCCTTAATGTATATTCGATCGAAGATGATATGTACAAACTCCAGAACCGGGACGATCTCTTTAAAAAATACCCTGAGCGTAAGGATTTAGGCTCAAAGGCCCTTGAGGATGATCGCTACAAAATACAATTCTATCAAAGCTGGCAGCCTAAACCAGAGCTTTCGATAAAAACGGAACTTAATAAATTTTCAGACCAGTACTTTATGAAGGATTTCTTCTACCGCGAATATGAAATAGAACCGCGCCCCCTTTCCTACAACCTCATCGACTACGCGTTTCCTAACTCTTCTCTCTCGCTCCTGACACAAAAGCGGGTGAACGATTTCTTTACGGAATTAGAATACGTGCCCCAAGCGGAATATAATTTTTACCGGCAACAGCTCGGCGCTTCAAATTTTTATTTCGAGTCGACGTCAACCGCCGGGAACCTCGCCTACCACGTTGCCGACTCCGACAGCCACTACGACTCAGCCCGCGTTCACTCCCATAACGTTCTCAGCTATACTCAAAATATTAAGTGGCTTTATATTAACCCGTATGCCGGCTCCTACACTACTTTTTACTCCAAGGGCTCTGATGAAAATTCTGATTTCTGGAGAGTCGCGCCTGAGACCGGTGTTAATTTTAGTACCAAATTATACAAAAATATCGACCACCCGTTTTTATTGGGTCGGGAGCGTGTTTCCACGATGCGCCATATCATAACGCCGATTCTCTCTTACAGCTACATCTTTCCACCCACGGTTTCGCGTACCCGTATTTATCAATTTGACACAACCGACAATCTGGCGCGCGATGAAAAAATACGCTTCGCACTCGACAACAAGCTTAAAGCCCGCAGTGACCGACGTACCTGGGACTTTATATACTTCAGCCCCGCGGTCGAATACAGCGTAAACAAAGAAGGGATGAAAGGGAGCTACTTCGACAAAATTACCGCTGATTTTGAAATATACCCCAAAGAATGGCTCTCGTTTAACTCCAAAACCCAATACGATTGCGTTGACCGGGCAATCAAAGAGGTTACCGCTGATTTTACGATTCACGACCCCCGCAACAGGGAAAACACCATCTCGCTTGGCCACCGCTATATGCGTCATGAGAGCTCACAAGGAACATTCGGATTAACCTATCAGCTCACTCCCAAGGTACAGTTTAGAAATTATTTACGCTACGAATACAAAGAAGGGAAATTCCAGGAGCAGCAATATAGCGTGCGCACGGACCTTCATTGTTGGTGGCTTGATGTTGGCACCAATATCGATAATAATAAAAATTACACCCTATGGTTTGCTTTTATACTCAAAGACTTCCCCGATATACACCTGGGCTTTGACCAAACCTATAGCGGCGCAAAAGAATCGTATTAACAACGAGGTGCCATGAAACAAAAAAAACAGAGTAAGCATACTATTTGTGTGGTGGGCGCAGGCCACGTCGGCCTGGTTTCAGCAGCCTGCTTTGCCGAGCTTGGACACTCGGTTATCTGCATTGACAACGATCCCAAGAAGATTGCCCGGCTCAAAACAGGCATTATGCCCTTTTACGAGCCTGAACTGCGGCCCCTGGTGATGCGCACGGTCAAAAACAAAATGCTGCACTTCTCGACAAGCCTCCGTGAGAGCGTTAAAAAAGCTGATATTATCTTTATCGCGGTAGGAACACCGCCGCTTGCGGACGGCTCCGCGGACTTGACCGCTATCGAAACAGTCGCGCGTACCATCGCGCAGAACTTGAATTCTTATAAGTTGGTTATCGAAAAATCAACGGTGCCGGTGCAGACCGGCCAGAAGATCAAAGAAACGATTCATCGCTATCGCAAAGCCGGTGTGCCATTTGACGTCGCTTCCAACCCTGAATTCTTACGGGAAGGAAAGGCAGTTTACGATTCTGTTCATCCGGACAGGATCGTCATTGGTGTCGAATCGGAACGGGCTGCAAGAATCTTACAAGAAATCTACGCGCCGCTTGAGGTTCCTGTTATTGTGACGGACATCAACACTGCCGAAATTATTAAGCATGCTTCTAATTCTTTTCTTGCTACAAAAATATCCTTTATCAACGCGCTCGCGCGCATTTGCGACTTAACGGGAGCTAATGTGGAAAAAGTCGCCGAAGCAATGGGTCTTGATACGCGTATCGGCAAACAATTTCTTGCGGCGGGGATCGGCTACGGGGGGTTTTGCTTTCCCAAGGACCTCGAAGCCTTCATTTACATTTCTCGCAAGATCGGTTACAACTTTGGATTGTTAAAAGAGGTGAAACAGGTCAACGATGAACAACGCACGTATTTCTTTGAAAAAGTCAAAGAACATCTTTGGGTGCTCAAAGATAAAAAGATTGCGATTCTTGGCCTCGCGTTTAAGCCCGATACCGACGACATGCGCTTTGCGCCTTCGGTTGACATCGTCAATGCATTGTACCGGGAAGGGGCGAAGCTCTTTCTCTACGATCCAAAAGCACACCAGGAAGCCATGCATATTTTTTCAGGAAAAAAATTAACCTTCTGTAAGAACGCCTATCATGCGTTAAAAAATTGCGATTGTGCGTGCTTTTTAACCGAGTGGGGTGAATTTAAAACTCTTGATTTTAAGAAAGTTAAAAAACTCATGGCCCATGCGTTCATCGCCGACGGAAGAAACATGTTCGATAAAAAGGCCCTGACTGCATTGGGTTTTGAATATATTGGTATAGGAAAATAACTCGTGCTGTTGCATCGATGATAGCCCATAAAAAAATTCTTGTTGCCGGCGCGGGCGGCTTTATCGGAAGCCATATCGCACGTACGTTATTCGAACAGAATAACTTCGTCAGGGCAGTCGACATAAAATGGGACAATTATCTTTCGGAACCTTCTTGTAACGAGAAGCTGACGTTGGATCTACGTGAACAAGAAAACTGCCGAACGGCAACCGCGGGAATCGACTACGTCTTTAACCACGCGGCTAACATGGGCGGTATTGGCTTTATCACGGCGACCGGTGCGGATATTATGTACGACAACGTACTGATTAATGCTCACCTTGCCCGTGCTTGTGTGGACAATGGCGTGGCGCGCCTCTTTTTCTCATCGTCTGCCTGCGTCTATCCGGCCTATCGGCAGAAAACCGCACAGGTAACCCCTTTGAAGGAAGATGATGCCAACCCAGCTGACCCGGATACGTTTTACGGTTGGGAAAAACTATACACGGAAAAAATGCTTGCCGCTTTTCGAAAAGATTATTCTCTCGACATTCGAATCGCGCGCTTTCATAATATTTATGGGCCCGAAGGAACGTATGACGGCGGGAGAGAAAAATCTCCGGCTGCGCTTTGCCGCAAAGTAGCGCTCGCCAAAAACCATGAAAGCATTGAAATCTGGGGAGATGGGAATCAAACACGTTCATACTGCTATATCACTGATTGTGTCGAGGGGGTACTGCGCTTGATGGAGTCAGGCTATGTCGAACCGCTTAATATCGGTTCCGATCGTCTCGTGACAATCAACGAGGTTGCCGACATAATTATATCCCTTTCGGGGAAATCCATTGAAAAAACCTACAATAACGCCGCCCCGCAGGGTGTACGCGGTAGAAATTGCGACAACACGCTCCTGCGCCAGACACTACGCTGGGAGCCCCGCGTCAGCCTTGAGGATGGGCTCGCGCAAACGTATCGGTGGATCGAAAGTGAACTTCGTCGAAAAGGAGCGCTCTAATATCATGCCCTCCGTAGCGTGTTACGCTGAACAATTAAAAAATAAAATCGCCAGTCATGATGCGCATGTGTGTATTGTCGGATTAGGCTACGTTGGCCTGCCGCTTGCAATAGCCTTTGCCAAAAAGGGCTTTATAGTTACTGGTTTTGATACAAACCCAGCCCATATTGAGCGCCTCAAAAAAGGGGACCGCTATATTGTTGACGCCGACCCCGCAGAAGCACACGCGCTCATGCGCAAGAAACTATTTATCCCGTCGGGTGACCCTCGTGTTATACACGACAATGACGTCATTATTATATGCGTGCCAACGCCCTTGCGTAAAGTTAAAACACCCGATATCTCCTACGTCGTGCACGCAGCGCACACAATCAAGAAATACCTGCGCCCCGGACATCTCATTATCCTTGAAAGCACATCATACCCGACGACCACGCGCGAAGTGGTTCTACCGATCTTGCAGGAAACGGGGTTATCCACGGAGAGCGATTTCTTTCTCTGTTTTTCTCCCGAACGCGTTAACCCCGCTGATAAAAATTTTCCTTTGACCAAAATACCAAAAGTCGTGGGTGGCCTCACTCCGCAATCAACGGAGCTGGCGCGCCTTCTCTATTCCCGTATTATCAAAAAAGTTTTCTGCGTATCCAGCCCTGAGATCGCGGAAACCGCCAAGCTCCTGGAGAATACATTTCGCCTGGTCAACATCGCTCTTGTCAATGAATATGCCCTCATCTGTCATGCCATGGGCATCGATATCTGGGAAGTAATTAAAGCGGCGAAAACAAAACCGTTCGGCTTTATGCCCTTCTACCCGGGTCCGGGCCTGGGCGGACATTGCATCCCGGTTGATCCGCTCTTTTTATCGTGGAAAGCGAAAAAACTGGGGTTTCAGACTAAAATGATCGATCTCGCCTCGCATGTCAATCGCTATATGCCGCATTTTGTAGCGCGCCGTACCGAAGAGATTATCGCGAGCCGGGGCGGTTCCATCAAGAAAGCACGTATCCTCATCGTGGGTGTTACGTATAAAAAAGACGTTAAAGACCTTCGTGAATCGCCGGCCCTCGATGTTATTCACATACTTCAACAAAAAGGCGCGCGCGTCGCATTCCACGACCCCCTCATCCCATATTTAAAAATAGGCGGTATTAATTTAAAAACGGTGCCGTTGAATAAAAAAAACATAGAAAGCTTTGATTGCGTAGTGCTTATTACCGATCACTCCGGGGTTAATTACATGTTCGTACAAAAAAGCGCGCGGGTAATTTTTGACACCCGTAATGTATACAAAGCCAAACACAAAAACGTAATCAGCCTATGATTGAAGGGGTAAAAGTAAAAGAATTGCGCGTTAACTACGATGACCGCGGTTATCTCATGGAGATCCTGCGTGCCGATGAAGCCATCTTTGAGAAATTTGGGCAGGTTTACATCACCACCGCAAAACCGGGAATCATTAAAGCCTGGCACTACCACAAAAACCAGGACGACCATTTCTGCTGCATTGCGGGAATCATGCGCCTGGTGCTGTATGACGCTCGCCTTCAGTCAAAAACAAAAGGCAAGATTATGGAGTGGGACGTGGGCATCGGGAAACCAAAACTAGTCAAAATCCCTGCGGGGGTGTATCATGGGTTTAAATGCGCCTCGAACGTTGACGCTGTCGTAATAAACGTCCCCACGCGACCCTACGATAGTGTGAACCCGGATGAATATCGAGTTGACCCGTTCGAAAAAACCATACCCTACGACTGGAGGAAACCATGAAAGGAATCATTCTTGCCGGCGGCCTTGGCTCGCGCCTTAAGCCCTTAACCGATGTTACCAATAAACACCTTTTGCCTGTTTTTAATAAACCGATGATTAACTACCCCCTGCAGGCCTTGGTTGAGGCGGGGATACGGGATATTTTAATTGTTACCGGCGGGCATCACGCCGGGGAATTCCTGCGGCTGCTCGGTAATGGCAGCCAGTTTGGCTTGAAAGAAATTCATTACACCTATCAGACCGGTGAATCGGGTATTGCGGATGCTCTGCGCCTGGCTCAAGATTTTTCTGATGGAGAAAAAATTGTTGTTATCCTGGGTGATAATATCTTTGAGTGCTCACTGAAACCTTTTGTCGAGAGCTTTGCGCAGCAAGACTCGGGCGCTAAAATATTGATCAAGAAGGTTCTTCACCCCGAACGTTTCGGTGTGGTCAGTTTCGCGGGTAAACGCGTTGTTGCAATTGAGGAAAAACCAAAAAAGCCGAAATCACACTATGTTGTCACTGGCATTTACATGTATGACAGCCGGGTTTTTAATTTTATCCGGGGCTTGAAAAAATCCGGTCGCGGAGAATACGAGATCACGGATATCAATAACCGCTACCTAAAAGAAGGCTTACTAACCTCTGACGTCTTGAAGGGTTTCTGGACCGACGCCGGGACATTTGAATCCCTGCTGACCGCCAATATGCTTGTTGCAAAAAAACAGGGTTATACAGGAAAGGAGCAATTATGAAGATCTTAGTTACCGGGGGGGCAGGATTTATCGGCTCGCACTTTATACGCTATCTGCGCCAAACATACCCCGACTATACCATTACCAACCTGGATTGCCTCGCCTACGCCGGTAACAGAGAAAATCTTTGCGACGTGCGGGAGGATAAACAATACACCTTTATTAAGGGTGATATACGAGACCCTAAAGTGGTGCAGCGTGTGATGAAAACCACCGATGTTGTGGTAAATTTCGCGGCTCAGACTCATGTCGACAGATCCATCGCCCACGCGAAAGATTTTATTGAAACAAATATTAATGGGACCGTTACGCTTCTTGAGGCGGCGCGAACATGTGATATTAAAAAATTTATTCAGATCGGCACCGACGAAGTATATGGAAGCGTCCTTGAGGGGTCCTCTATAGAAAGCGATCCGCTCGCGCCATCGAGCCCCTATTCGGCTTCCAAGGCAAGCGCGGATCTTTTGTGCCACGCCTATAGCCTTACCTACAAGCTGCCGGTCATGATTACCAGAAGCAGCAATAATTTCGGCCCTTTTCAGTACCCTGAAAAAGTAATCCCGCTCTTTATTACAAATCTTCTGGAAGGAAAAAAAGTACCTCTCTACGGCGATGGCATGAATGTCAGGGATTGGATTTATGTCCTTGATAATGTACGGGCAATTGACTTTATTCTCCACCAGGGGGAGCCGTCGCACATCTATAATATCGGCGGGGGAAATGAAATTAACAATACCGACCTTACCAAGCTCATCTTGAGCAAGTTCGGTTTAGGGGCCGAGTGGATCGAATTCGTAGAAGACAGGGCCGCACACGATCGCCGCTATGCTCTTGATACCGGAAAAATCAGGCATATGGGTTGGAAGCCGCTGTACGATTTCGGAAAGTCGCTTGAGGCAACCATAGATTGGTATAAAGCAAATACGAAGTGGTGGAAAAAAATAAAAAAATCATAGTTACCGGGGCCCGGGGAATGTTGGGCCACGCTCTTTGCGCCACGCTTGAGAATTCTTTTGCCGTAGAAGGTATAGACAAAGAAGAGCTCGACATTACCAGCGAGAAAGACGTGAGCACCTTCTTTAAGAAGGGCTGCCCGGATGCGCTCATCCATTGCGCTGCATATACCGCGGTCGACCGGGCCCAGGATGAGCCCGAAAAAGCATATGCCGTCAACGCGCTTGGCACGCGCGCCATCGCAGGAGCTCTGGCCGGCAGTACGTGCTTATATATTTACCTGAGCACCGATTATGTCTTTGACGGTACGAAATCGGCTCCCTACGATGAGGGGGACGCGCCGAACCCCTTAGGCGTGTACGGTCGAACGAAATTAGCGGGTGAACGGTTTGTAAAAGAATACCCTCACCATCTGATTGTCCGTACCGGTTGGCTCTTTGGCCCCGGCGGACCCAACTTTATAAAAACGATTATTCAAGCGGCTGGTGCCAACGGCACTTTGCGCGTCGTAAACGACCAGGTTGGGTCTCCAACCTACACGCGGAACCTGGCGAGCGCAATACATGATATGGTACGCATCTATTTTCGAAAGGGAATCCCCGAGCGCATCTATCACGTTACCGGGTCGGGCAGCTGTAGCTGGTATGAACTTGCCTGCAAGACAATAGCCATGGTAGGCTCGCCTGCGGCAATCGTCCCGATTACATCGAGCGAACTTTCCCGGAAAGCTCCGCGGCCGAAAAACTCTCGGCTTTCAAACGAAAAGTTTTATGCGCTTACCGGGCATTATTTACCGAGCTGGCAAGAAACGCTTGGAGACTACCTTAAGGGAACATTATAGGTACGTATGGATATGCTTAAAAACAAAAATGTCTTGGTCACCGGGGGGGGCCGGCTTTATCGGGTCGCATATCGTCGATGAGCTGGTAGCCTGCGGTGCGCCTTGCTCTGTCAACGGCCTCCTTGAGGAATTAAAAAAATCTCCGGCTGCCCCACGGTTGAGGCAGAATATCGGCCTCCGCGGCCCGGCGATGTTCGTAAAACCCATGCTGATATTACAAAAATGACTACGCTGCTTAAATGTGCGCCGCAGGTTGATTTTTTAGCGGGCCTTGAAAGAACGGTCGCGTGGTTTAAGGAGCAACGCTAGCACCATGAATATTCTTATTACCGGCGGCGCCGGTTTTATCGGGTCGCATCTGTGTAAAATGTTTCTTGCACGCAACCATAAAGTTATGTGCGTTGATAATTTTATTACGGGCTCGCGAGCGAATATTGAACCGCTTCTCTCGGATGCTCGCTTTGTGCTTCTTGAACACGACATCTCGGTACCTCTCTTTATCGATGAACCGATTGACTGGGTGCTCCATTTTGCTTCGATTGCGTCCCCCAATGATTATCTGAGCGAGCCGATCAAGACGCTCAAGTCGGGCCTCTTGGGTACGCATAATTGCCTCGGGATTGCCAAAGCAAAAAAAGCAAAATTTTTTCTTGCTTCAACCAGCGAAATTTACGGCGACCCCCTTATCCACCCGCAACGAGAAGAATATTGGGGTAACGTTAATTCGATCGGTGTCCGTAGCTGCTATGATGAAAGTAAGCGCGGGGCGGAAGCGTTGACCTACGCGTATCATCGACAACATAATCTACGGATACGTGTTATACGCATTTTTAATACGTACGGTCCTCATATGCAAATCGACGACGGCCGCGTTGTTTCCAATTTCATCGTTCAGGCGCTGCGCGGCAAGGATATCACCATCTACGGTAAAGGAACGCAAACCAGATCATTTTGTTATATTGATGACCTCACCAGGGCTATTGCAAAGCTCATGAATACCGGATACGAACTCCCCGTTAATATCGGGAATTCCACAGAGTTTACGATCACACGACTTGCGCATCTGGTGTTACGCTTGACTCATTCCAAGGCGCGCGTCCGACACCTAGCGCTTCCGGAGGATGACCCCAAACGGAGAAAACCCGACATAACCAAAGCAAAAAAAATTCTGGGCTGGAAACCGATTGTAACGCTTGAGGCGGGGCTCTTAAAAACTATTGCCTACTTTGAAAAAAAACTTCACGAGAAAGGATCGCCCTCATGACACCGACCATCGCCATACCACAACTGGACCTGCAACGGGAATATGCTTTCTTTAAGAAAGATATCAATGCTGCGATTGTTTCGTGCGCACGCTCGCAACGCTGGATACTCGGCGAACACGTAAAAGCCTTTGAAGAGGCCCTGGCGCGCTATCTTGGTGTGCGCCACGCGGTCGGGGTTGCCTCGGGCACCGACGCATTACTCATTGCCCTGCGCGCCGCGGCAATGCTCACCAAGAACCGGGAAGGGTTTTTTGAAAAAAGGGATGAGGTTATCACGACCGCCTTTACCTTTCTGGCGACCGGGGAAACCATTATCCGGGCCGGAGCAACACCGGTATTTGTCGATATCGAACCCGACACATTTACGATTTCCCCTAAAGCCATACAACGCGCAATTACCAAAAACACCCGCGCCATTATCCCCGTACACCTTTATGGCCGGCCGTGCGACATGAGCGCGATCATGAATATTGCGCGCACCCATACCTTAAACGTTATTGAAGATGCGGCGCAAGCCTGCGGCGCTACGTACCGGGGTTCTTTCGTGGGCTCCCTGGGAACCATGGGGGCGTTTAGTTTCTTTCCTTCCAAAAACCTCGGCGGCTGGGGTGACGGGGGCATGCTCACGACCAACGACGACAAAATAGCCCATTTCGCCCGCTGTCTACGTAACCACGGCCAACGCGCGCATTACGACGCTTCCTATCTTGGTTACAATTCGCGTCTCGACAGCCTGCAGGCAGCGGTGCTTCATGCAAAACTACCACACTTAAGCGAACTTACGCGCCGAAGGGTGACGATTGCTCACGCGTATAGCGCTGCCTTGGCTGATATCAAGAAAATCAGCCTGCCGGTGACACCAAAACCAGTTGGGCATGCCTACAATCTTTATGTTATGAGGGTACCGGATTCCTTACGAAACGCGTTGCTCCAGCACCTCTGTTCCCGGGGGGTTGAATCGCGCGTGTACTACCCGCTTGCCCTCAATACGATGGCCGCTTTCAAAGAGGCGCGGCTTAGCGGAACGCTTGAACACACTAAGGCTGCGTGCCAGTCTGTTTTAACCTTACCATTGCACCCTTTTTTAAAAAAATCAGAGATTGCGTTTGTTGTTAAAACGGTGCGTAGTTTTTTTAAAAAAGTATAGTTATATTTTCGTAAGTGTTTGTGTAACAGTTTGTTAAGAAAAATTTAGTTTGCCACAAAAGAGGGCGCTGTGGTATAATTCTTCTTGGAAAAAGCCCCCTGTGCATATCCTGTGGATTTTGTGAATTCAATGGAAAAGACCTGGCAAAATTGCAAAGAAACATTAAAGAAAACCCTGGGGGAAACCTCTTTCGACACCTGGATCGCCCCATTGAATTTTAAGAAATTCGAGGGTCGCGCCATAGTCCTTGAGGCGCCGGACGCATTCTTCAAAAACTGGATCGAAACCAACTATCTTACCCACATACGAGCAGCCTTGACCAGCGTGTCGCAGCAAGACGTAGAAATTATCTTTGAGGTTAACCCCAGGCTTCTCGAACGCGCCACCAATAAAATCTTTAAAACAATTGAAAAAAATTTCCAGGAGGAACCGCAAGATTCTTTGCGTTTAAACGCCCGTTTCTCTTTTGACGCCTTTATTGTCGGGGCTTCCAACCGCATGGCGCATGCGGCGGCCCTAGCGGTTTCGGGCTCGCCGGGCAAGGCGTATAACCCTTTGTTTCTTTACGGCGGAACGGGCCTGGGTAAAACCCACCTTATGCAAGCGGTTGCTCACCAGATATTGTCTCAAAATCCCCAAGCGAAAGTGAAATATATCTCATCGGAAAAATTTACCAATGAGCTTATGCATTCCATACAAAACAAGGCGACGGAGCGGTTTCGCCAGAGATATCGAAACACGGATATACTGCTGGTTGACGATATCCAGTTTTTAGCGGGAAAGGAGGCGACACAGGAAGAATTTTTTCACACCTTTAATGTTCTTTATGACTACCACAAACAAATCGTTATTTCTTCCGACCGGCCACCCAAAGAAATACGAAAATTGGAAGAACGTCTTGTTTCTCGCTTCAGCTGGGGATTGATCGTAGACATCCAGCCACCCGACTTTGAAACGCGGGTTGCGATTCTTCACAAAAAACTCGAAAAAGACCCCATCAAGATTGATGATGATGTGATTACGTTTATCGCGAAAAACATTTCGACGAACATCCGGGAGCTCGAGGGGGCGCTGGTGCGCATTATCGCCTATTCGGCGATTGAAAATAAACCCATTTCGCTTGCCTTAGTTAAAGAGATCTTGAAAGATATGGTGAAAGAGGTTTTTAAGCGTATTACTCCGGATATCATTTTAGAGAAAGTGGGTGGTTATTTTGGGCTCTCAAAAGAAGAGCTCAAAAAAGGAAAGCGCAACAAAAACCTGGTGTTACCGCGGCAGGTGGCGATGTACCTCATTCGAGAGCTTACCGAGCTTTCTTTTCCCGAAATCGGCGTTTTTTTTGGAGCCAAACACCACACCACCATTCTCTACGCACACAAAAAAGTAACCGAAAACCTCCCGAAGGACGAAAAACTTAAATTAATTGTGCACAGTCTTGCACAGGAAATTAAGAACCTATAAAGGTTTTTTGTGAATAAAAAACTGGTTTTTCTCTTGTTTTTTGGTACAATTATACATCTCAACAGATTCCACAACCTTTACTATTACTACTACTATGAAATTTATAATTAATAAAGAAGTATTATTAAAAGAATTGGAAAACCTCTTAGGCCCAGCGACCACAAAACAAAACCTTCCTGTTCTCAGCAGTATTTTAATCCAGGTTTCAGACAAAAAAATAAAACTCACCACCACAGATTTAGATATAACCATTATATCGTTTTGTGAAACCACCGTTACCGAGCCAGGAGCCGTAGCGGTTCCTATGAAGCGGTTTCTTTCAATTATTCGGGAACTTCCTTTCGGTCAACTAACTGTGGAAACCACCAAGAACAACCTCTTAATAAGGTGTGAAAAAATCGAATTCAAAATCAATACGCTGGATACCGCCGAATTTCCAAAAATCGAGGAGACAAAAAAAGCCTCATTTATTAAAATTAACCCGCTCGACTTACGGGATATGATTCAAATGACATCTTTTTGTGTGGGGTATGAAGATGTAAATTACGTTTTAAACGGAATCCTCTTCGAAATCTTCGAGGACGAGATCCGCCTTGTCGCAACCGACGGGAAACGGCTCGCGTATAGCAAACGAAAACTATCAAAAACCCAACCCGACATAAAAACAAAAATCTCGTTCATTCTACCCATAAAAGCCATCAATGAGCTTTTTAAACTCATTAAAGATCTAAACGACGATATACTTTTATTTACCGAGGACAATAAGGTGGGATTTGACTTTAAAGATACACAGTTTGTTGCCAGGCCCATTGAAGGGGAATTCCCCGCCTATGAGCAGTATATACCGAAAGAAAATAAGGAAAAACTAGTGGTAAACCGGCAGCAATTTATGCTTGCGTTACGCCGGGCAGACCTTTTGTCAACCCAGGATTATCAAGGGGTTCGCCTTGAGCTTAAAAAGGACGAGATCGTGGTTTCCAAGAACACCCCACAACTTGGCGAAGTACGCGAGGTTATTGAAGCACGCTACGCCGGGGGGCCCCTACAAATCGGGTTTAACCCCCACTACATGATCGATATGCTGAAAAACCTGGAAGACGCGGAAGCGTGCTTTGAATTTTTCGGAACAGAAAAGCCGGCAATTTTGCGAAAAGAAGACTACGTATACCTCGTGCTTCCTTTGCGCATATAGCTTCATATGGCCACGCACATAAAAGATCTCTTAAAAACGTTTTTGGAAGAAAAAAGTAAAACCGAATCACACTATACGCGGCTGGCCAAGTCCGTAGAAGAATATGTGGATGCTGACTTGCGTAACCGGGTCCATTTTGCGGGGCAAAAAAAAACAACGCTTTTGTTTTATACGGATGCTTCGAGTGTCCTGTATGAATTTAATTTAAAAAAAGGAATGCTTCTGGCGGCCCTTAAAAAAGACTTTCCTTCTATTGAAGGGATACATATATCAATACGCGCGCCGCACCCCTAATGGTTTTGAAAATCTCGGCATGTGCGAAACGAGAAACCCGTATGGATGAAAAAATAAAACCACAGGGACAAAAATACGACGCTACAACCATCCAGGTCTTAGGAGGTATTGAGGCGGTACGTAAGCGCCCCGCCATGTATATCGGCGATACCACCGCGCGCGGCTTGCATCACTTAGTCTATGAAGTGGTCGATAACAGCATCGATGAAGCGAGCGGAGGGCATTGCGATACTATCAGAGTTGTGATTCATTCGGATAACAGCGTGTCGGTGGATGACAACGGGCGCGGTATCCCCGTCGACACACATAAAACAATGAAAAAATCGGCGCTGGAAGTCGTTTTGACCACCCTCCATGCCGGCGGCAAGTTCGATCACAAAGCGTATAAGGTTAGCGGAGGGTTACATGGGGTCGGTGTCAGCTGCGTTAACGCGCTCAGCGAATGGATGGAGGCCGAGGTGAAACGCGACGGCAAGGTTCATCACCAGCGCTACGAACGCGGCCGCGTTGTTTCCCCGGTTAAGGTGATCGGTCGTGCCAAGGCAACCGGAACCAAGATAACCTTTAAAGCCGACAAGGAAATTTTTCCGAGCATCGAATATTCATATGATATACTCTCGCAACGCTTGCGGGAGCTGGCATTTCTTAACCCCAACATTGAAATTATCCTCAAGGATGAGCGCAACGATAAAGAGACTGTTTTTAAGTTCAAAGGCGGTATCGTCTCTTTTATCGAGCACTTAAACCGCAACAAAAACCCGCTCCACAAAAAAATTATTTATTTCACCAAAGAAAAAGAAGGGATCTCGGTCGAAGGAGCGCTGCAATATAATGACGGATACCAGGAAACCATATTTTCTTTCGCCAACAACATCAACACGGTCGAGGGAGGCACGCATTTAACCGGTTTTAAAACGGCCCTGACGCGCGCCATCAACCAATACGCAAAAAGTAAAAACCTCCTTAAGAATATCGAGGGTATTTCCGGAGACGACGTGCGCGAAGGCCTTTGCGCCGTTATCAGCGCCAAGGTCCCGAACCCTCAATTTGAGGGACAAACCAAAACAAAGCTGGGTAATTCCGAGGTCGACGGTCTGGTGAATTCGGTGACCCTCGAATCGCTTGTTGCTTTTTTTGAAGAGAACCCTTCCGTTGCTAATAAAGTTGTAGAAAAAGGGATCCTTGCGGCCCATGCCCGCGAGGCCGCACGGAAAGCGCGGGAGCTAACGCGGCGAAAGGGAGCGCTCGACGGAGGAAGTCTGCCCGGAAAACTCGCTGATTGCTCTGAGCGCGATCCGCAGTTCTGCGAGCTTTTTATCGTTGAGGGCGAATCAGCCGGGGGTTCGGCAAAACAGGCGCGGGACAGAAATTTTCAGGCTATTTTACCGATGAAAGGGAAAATTCTTAACGTTGAAAAAGCACGCTTGGACAAAATCTTGAGCAACGAAGAAATACGCACGATTATTTCAGCATTAGGCACCGGCGTGGGTGAGGAATTTTCAGTGGAAAAACTGCGTTACCATAAAGTGGTGATTATGGCGGACGCCGATGTCGATGGATCACATATCCGCACCCTGGTGCTTACGCTTTTTTACCGGCAGATGACCAAACTCATTGAGGATGGGTATATTTATATCGCCCAGCCGCCGCTGTACCGTATCAAACGAAAAGATTGGGAAGAGTATATTCATACCGAAAAAGAGATGAACGATCTTATCTTGCGCCTGGGGACTAAGGCGGCGATCCTCTCGAGAGTCGGAAAGGAAAAAAAATCCTTTACGGGCAAAGAAACGGAAAAGCTCGTAAACAGTCTTATTGAGATCGAGAAGCTCGCGATTTCTATAGAACGGAAAGGAATAAATTTTAAAAGCTACCTTGAGGCGGTTGATGAAAAAAAGAAAAAGTATCCGCTGTACCAGGCGGTTGTCAATCACAAGCATATTTTTGTCTATAGCGATGACGAGCTTGCTCGATATGGCGAAGGCGATGAGCTTGACAGCGTGGAGATTTTTGAGTCGCACGAGTGTAAGAAAATCGGCGAGGAGTTTAGCAAGCTCGGACTTTCATTGAAAGAGTACCTGCCGCAGGAAAAAGAAACATTTATCTTAAAGAACGAAGAAACCGATGATGAAGTTAAGTGCAAGAGTTTAAAGATGCTGCACGAAGAAGTGCGTAAGATAGCCACCAAGGGGATGCATCTACAGCGTTACAAAGGTTTGGGAGAGATGAATCCGGAGCAGCTTTGGGAGAGCACCATGGATCCCAAAAAGCGCACCCTGGTGAAAGTCACGCTTGAAGATGTGGTAGAGGCTGACCGGATTTTTACGATTTTGATGGGAGAAGAAGCAGAGCCGCGCCGGCAATTTATTCAGACCTACGCGCACGAAGTAAAGAATTTAGATATATAACGAGAGCCATGCAAGACCAAGGTTTTAAAGAAAATATTATCACCAAGTATATTGAAGAAGAGGTAAAAGAGTCCTATCTCTCTTATGCGATGAGCGTTATTATGGGCCGCGCTCTTCCGGATATCCGGGATGGTTTAAAGCCGGTTCAGCGCAGGATTATGTACGCCATGGACGACTTGAGTTTGCGCCATACCAGCCCCCATAAAAAATGCGCGCGCATCGTCGGTGAGACGCTGGGTAAGTATCACCCGCATGGTGATATCGCGGTCTACGACGCGCTGGTGCGCATGGCGCAGAGTTTTTCTCTCCGGTATCCTTTAATCGACGGCCAGGGCAACTTTGGTTCTATCGACGGCGATCCTCCGGCGGCAATGAGGTATTCCGAAGCGCGGCTTTCAGCGGTTGCCGATTTTCTTCTGGAAGATCTCGATAAAAATACCGTTAATTTCTTCCCCAATTTCGATAATTCATTACGCGAGCCGGAAGTACTTCCCTCGGTGCTGCCCACGCTTCTGGCTAACGGCGCAAGCGGCATCGCTGTCGGCATGGCGACAAACATCCCACCCCATAATTTATGCGAGGTTTGCGACGCGATCGACTACTTGATCGATAATCCCAAGGCAGACATTAAAGAGTTGCATCGTTTTGTTAAAGGCCCTGATTTTCCGACCGGTGGCATCATTTGCGGCAAAGAAGTTATCATCGGCATGTATAAAGAGGGCAGGGGAAAGCTTACGTTGCGCGCGAAAGCAGCCATTGAGCATGAAAAGGGACGCTCTCAAATCGTGGTTACCGAAATCCCGTACCAGCTCAACAAAAGCAATCTTCTTGAGGCGATCGCCGAGCTTATTAACAGCAAAAAAATCGAAGGCGTTTCCGACCTACGCGATGAATCTAATAAGGAAGGCATTCGCATACTCCTTGAGCTCAAGCGCGACGCGCAGCCGGAGATCATTTTAAACCAGCTTTATAAGCACACCAACTTAGAGACAACCTTTGGCGCGATATTCCTGGCTATCGTCAATCGCCGACCGGAGATCCTTACGTTAAAAGAAATGCTCGTCTATCACATTAATTTCCGCAAGGAAGTTATTGTGCGTAGGTCAAAGTTCGAATTAGACAAGGCTCAGAGACGCGCGCATATCCTGGAAGGCTTAAAGATCGCGCTTAAGTTTCTGGATCAAGTGGTTGAGATTATCAAGAAATCAAAGAACCCGCTGGAGGCCAAAGAAGGCCTGATGAAGAAGTTTAAGTTAAGCGAGCTTCAGGCGCAGGCTATCCTTGAGATGCAGCTGGTACGGCTCTGCGCCCTTGAGCGGGAAAAGATAGACGCGGAATACCTGGAGCTTATCAAAAAGATCGAATATTATAATCTTGTTTTAGCGTCAGAGAAAAAGCAGGAAGAGTTGATTAAGGGTGAGTTGAAACTGCTGAAAGAAAAATTTCCCGAAGGAAGGCGGACAGAGATCGTAACGCAAAAAGAAGAGATCGAGATCGAGGACCTTATCGTGGAAGAAGATATGGTAATTGCCGTGACAGGCTCCGGCTATATTAAGCGTCAGCCGCTTACCAGTTACCGTCAGCAGAAGCGCGGCGGCAGAGGGATCACCGCGATGACGACGTCCGAAGAAGATTTCGTAGAGCAGCTCTTTGTCGCCTCCAGCAAAGACACGCTGCTCATTTTTACCGACGAAGGTAAAACGTATCCCTTAAAAACGTATGAAGTGCCCTTGGGCACCCGTGTTTCAAAGGGAAGAGCCGTTATCAACGTGCTCAATCTTACCACTCAAGAACGAATGACTACCGTGTTTTCCATAGGGGAATTTGACGCCAACAAGTTTATTTTTATGGTAACACAAAAAGGGGTCATTAAGCGCACATCGCTGGATCTTTTCTCCAATATGAGAAAATCGGGCATCTGCGCGATAACCCTCGAAAAAGGAGATAGCCTTGTGGGCGCCGGTATTTGTGAAGAAAAAGATGAGGCCGTGCTCGCCACCAGGCGAGGCCTTTCGATACGGTTCGCCATAAAAGATGTGCGGCCCACCGGCAGACAGTCTCAAGGTGTTCGTGGAATAAGGCTCCTAAAGGGTGACCTCGTTCTTGGAATGGTGCTGATCCAGGGGTCACTTAAAAAGGAAGGGTCATATCTTTTAACCGCTACCGAATGCGGGTTTGGCAAGCGCACGATGATCGATGAATACCGTCTGCAATCACGCGGCGGCAAAGGAATTATTAATATTAAGCTTTCCCCTAAGATCGGTGAAGTCAAAAAACTTATCTTGGTGAAGGAAGAAGACGAGCTGATGTGTATTACTCAAAAAGGTATTTTGATACGCACGAAGGTTAAGGATATTCGTACCTCTGGCCGCTCTACACAGGGTGTGCACCTGATCAATCTAGAGGAAAACGATAAACTTTCTTCCATTGCCCGCATTATTCCCGAAGAATAGCCGTCCATGTGGCGTATTGACAAAACGGGATTTCGCTTTACAATAAGCCTCTACTTAGAGCCTGTTCTTTCATTTTTGTGTGCGTCCCCATCGTCTAGCTTGGTTCAGGACATCGCCCTTTCACGGCGACGGCGCCGGTTCAAATCCGGCTGGGGACGTTTAATTTGTAAAGTTTTCATAGTAACGCAACGGTGTCGGTTTATCGCCGCTGAATTTTGGGTTATAGGAAAAGGAGGGAACGCATGAAAAAAATAGTGATTATGCTTTGGCTATTTTTTATTCTGGCGGGTACGGGCTTTTGCGAAAACCAAAAGACTTTTTTAGGAACATCTCCTTATTTCAATTATACGATAGAGTACCCTCAAAATTGGCAGGCTACCGATATGTATGGATTTGCTGTAATTGCAGCCCCCGAACAGAATAAAGAAAAAGTTCTTGTTACCGTGGCTGATTTGAGTAAGAAGCCGATGAGTTTAGAAGAATTTGCTAATGTTTGGCTTAAAATAACTTCCTTAGAAATGCAAAACTTTCAAATTATAGATAAAGGCGAAACTACCATTGGAGATAAAAAAGCTTTATTTTATATTTATACCGGGGAAAAAGAAGGCATAAAGTTGAAATGCAAAAGATATACTTTTTCAGAAAAAACAAACATTTATGAGTTAACCTATGAAGCAAGAGACGAGCACTTTGATAAATATTTCAATGATGCTGAGAATATAATAAAATCCATAAAGTATTGAATAAAGCATTCTATCAAGGCAATCCAGCCGACTTTCTTTTCAATGGCTGGGGAACAGTGGCTAAGGCAGATTATGAATCCTTGTCGGTTCTCCCGATGTCGCCTCGCTCATCGGGATTAATTCTCCTCATTTTGCACCCGATATGTTTCTCTCGCAATTTCTCGAAATTGCGAAAATAATCAATTGAGGCAAAATGAGGATCATTAAAAATCCGGCTGGGAACGTTTATTGTATGCAGCTATCGACAACGACAAACCTTATGTAACCGCATGGATCCCGAAAAAAAACCGATTGGCGTAGTTATCTTTGGAGGACTCAACTGTTTTTTCTTAGGCTTTTTTCTTTTGCTTATTTTTTTAGTCACCTACTTCACGACGAAACCAAGTGATCTTGCCGGTGCGCTTGCGTTGTTTGAGAAAAAAGGTATCGCTGTCTCGCTCACCTGGCAGCAATTTAAGGTCATGAACCTTATCTATATCGCGCTGGCGTTTTTTTTTATCGTCAGCGGGTGGGGGCTGTTAACTAAAAAACAATGGGCGCGCAAAGCGACAGTGTATTTTTCTTTTGCCTGGCTTTTTTTGGCTGTCTTTACGGTAGTGCTTAACCCATCGTTTATTGGCCAGATCGCCCCGTACGCAGCGTATCCGGGGTTTCTGGCGATATATTTTACGAGCAAGAAGATAGAAAAGCATTTCGGAGGTTAGATGTGCGGCATATTCGGATACGTCGGTAAAGAAATAACAGTTGCTTCGTTTTTAGAAGGTCTGCAGCGCCTCGAATATCGTGGGTACGATTCATGCGGCATCACCGGGATAAAAAACGGAGATTTTTTTATTCGAAAGCGGCCGGGGAAAATTGCTCAATTGAAAGAAGAATTAAAGAAAGAACTTACTCATACGTATCCGCTCGGGATATTGCATACGCGATGGGCGACACATGGTAAGCCAAACCAGGTTAATTCTCACCCGCATCATGACTGTAAAAACAACATCGCAATTGTTCACAACGGTATTATAGAAAATTACGCTTCCCTTAAAGAAGGGCTGATACGCGAGGGGCATCATTTTGTTAGCGAAACCGACACCGAGGTTATCGCGCACCTTATTGAAAAGTTTTACGTTACGTCCCTGCGGGAGGCGGTAAGCCGGGCAATCAGCAAACTTTCGGGGTCTTTTGCGTTGGGTGTTATTTCAAAAAGCGAGCCCGATGTTTTGATCGGTGTGCGAAAGGGGAGTCCGCTCATCGTCGGCCGTACGACGGGCGGGTATTTTCTCGCCTCAGATATTCCGGCCCTCCTGCCCTTTACCCGGGATGTGGTATATTTGAGAGACAAAGAAATACTTGTCGCGACAAGACGTAGTTGTAAGGCATTTTATTTTAACGGCAAGCCGGCTCGCCTTCGCTTTGAAAAAGTTACGATGCAGGCTGAGGCAGTGGAAAAGAAACATTATGAACATTTTATGCGCAAAGAAATTTTTGAGCAACCGGAGGTCTTACGAAAGATGCTTGCGGTTCATGCAAAACGATCCGGCATAACACTTCCCGACATGCATCTTGCCGACAGCTATTTAACACGCGTTAAAAACGTATTTATTACCGCGTGCGGTACGGCGTATCACGCTGGCTATGTGGGGAAATATTTTCTTGAGAAGTATTGCGGCCTTGATGTTCAAATTGATACTTCTTCGGAGTTTCGCTACCGGCATCTTAATTTACGCCGGGGAGGTCTTTTATTGACGGTTTCGCAGTCGGGAGAGACGGCGGATACGCTTTCCGCGGTGAGAGAAGCAAAAGCAAAAGGTGTCAAAGTCGTCAGTATATGCAACGTGGTAGGCTCGAGTTTGGCGAAGGAAAGCGACGGCCTTATGTTTACCCACGCAGGCCCCGAGATAGGCGTTGCCTCAACGAAAGCGTACACCGCGCAAATTATGGCATTGATGATTTTTGCTTTGTATTGGGGGCGCCTGCGTAAGACCATCAGCGCGCGGGCATTGTCCGATATGCTCAAAGAGCTTTCGCGTATACCAGAATACCAGCGCGCGATTCTTGCCAAAGAGAAAGAGGTTAAAGAGATTGCGCGGGATTTCTCCAAATTCGGGTGCTTTCTTTTTTTAGGGCGGGGTATCAATTTTCCCTCGGCACTCGAAGGCGCGCTTAAACTTAAAGAAATTTCCTATGTTCCGGCGGAAGGGTATCCTGCGGGCGAAATGAAGCATGGACCCATCGCGTTAATTGATGAGTACCGCGGTGTGGTGTGTATCGCGCCGCGCGATGATCTCTATGAAAAGATGATTTCTAATATCCAGGAGATAAAAGCCCGCCGCGGGAAGGTACTCGCGATCGTCAACGACGGCGATCGCGAGGCACGTTGCGCGAGTGACGCCTGTATCTATATACCACGGCTGCGCAATCAGGATTTTTCCCCGATCCTCGTGGCAGTGGTGATGCAACTTTTTGCCTATCACGTTGCTAAGAACCTCGGCCGCGAAATAGATCAACCGCGGAATTTAGCGAAGTCGGTTACGGTAGAATAAATAAGTACCACGTATCACGTATAGAGTAACACGTTCAAAGAAATAAAAATCACGACGTGTTACGTGAGACGTGCGACTTGTTACAGATATATGTTATATATCGTCGCGACCCCCATCGGGAATCTCGAAGATATCACGCTGCACGCGGTACGTGTGTTAGGCGAAGTTGATTGGGTTCTTGCCGAAGATACCCGAAAAACAGGCCTCTTGCTTGCGCACTATCGAATCAAAAAACCCCTTGTCAGTTTTTACGAACACAACGAAGTCAAGAAAACCCCCTGGGTCATAGAAGAGCTTAAGAAGGGAATGGCTATGGCTCTTGTTTCCAGCGCCGGAACCCCCACGATATCAGACCCGGGATATAAATTGGTGCGCGCCTGCGCCGACGAGCAACTTACGGTTACCGCACTACCCGGGCCGTCCAGCATTATGAATGCGCTCGCGCTTTCTGTCGTGCCCCACGATAAATTTATTTTTGTTGGGTATCTACCGCGTAAGCGAGGAGAGCGGGAACGGTTACTTACAAAGATTAAAGCATGGGACGTTACCTGTATTTTTCTTGAGTCGCCGTTTCGAATACGGCAGACGCTTGTTGACATACAGACGCTTGTTGGTGCGCGCCGCGTGAGTCTTTGTCGCGAAATGACTAAGAAATTCGAGGAGGTTCGCACACTCCCGGTCGATGAGGCCATCGCGCACGTCGCCGCTGGTACACCGAAAGGTGAATTTACGGTTGTACTCGAACGTGCTACGCCTGATGCGCGTGGTTTGAAACGCAGAGAGGCAACCTAGAAAAAACGGAGGAGTGCTGCCATGAATGCGGTATTACGCAGTCTTTTGAACGCCGCCGGCGTTTCCGGGTACGAGAGCGCCGTTGCCGCGATTATGGAGCGGGAGCTTGCGAAATCCTGCGACAGGGTTTCCCGGGATGTTTTTGGTAATGTAATTGCAGTGAAAGGCAAGGGGAAAAAGAAGCTTATGCTTGCTGCGCATATGGACGAAGTAGGCTTTGCGGTTAAGTATGTCAGCAAAGAAGGGTACGTGTATTTTGTAAAAGTCGGCGGCATCGACGATCGAATTCTCTTGGCCAGCCGCGTGGTCATTAAAGCAAAAAAAGGTGATTGTTGTGGCGTTATCGGTTCTAAACCTCCCCATTTGCAAAAAGAAGAAGATAAAAAACAGCTTCCACGCCACGAAGATATGTTTATCGATATCGGGGCGACGACTCAAGGAGAGGCATTGGGGCGCATTGAGATCGCTGATTCCATTATTTTTGAACCCAATGCAGGGGTGTTTGCCGGCAACCTCTGTTATGGTAAGGCGGTCGACGATCGAGTCGGCTGTTACGCTTTGCTTAAAGTGATGGAAAAAATCGATATCGACGCACAAGTATTTGCCGTAGCCACCGCCCAGGAAGAAGTTGGTTTAAAAGGCGCGCGCACGTCGGGGTTTAAGATAAACCCTGATTTTGCTCTCGTGATCGACACGACCATGGCCGGGGATACTCCAGGGATTCAGGAGGTAGAATCATCATGGAAGCTCGGAGCAGGGGTGGCAATTACGGTAATCGAAGCCGGGGGTAGAGGGGTCATCGTGAATGAATCGGTTAAGCGTATGCTTATCGAAGCCGCTCAACGCAACGCAATAAAGTATCAATTGGGCGTCGTTGACGGTGGCATGACCGATGCCGCAATGATTTATATGAGCAAAGAAGGTGTGCCTACCGGCGTGTTGAGTATCCCCACGCGTTACATCCATGGGCCTACCGGCGTTTTTGATGCCAGAGACGTGGAAAGCGCTATTGCGCTTGCCTTAAAAGCTTCTCAGGCATCCCTGCGTATGCGCTGAAGAGATAGTGTCCGTGCCCAGTTTTGTCTTGACAAAGCAGGGTTCTTGGTTTATTGTAGTTCCTTAGTAACCAGCCTTTATGCATGGTGGTCTTATTTTTAACATGAAAAAGGAGGAAGTATGGCTCAACGTATTTTTTTTCTCGCGGCATTGACCGTGACGATCGGCGTGGCAAGCGTTTTTGCTCAAAATGTGCAAAAAGAAGGAACGGCGGTCGCGGGCGACGTGGCATCACCGATGAAGGAGGCAGCCAGCGATAATAAAAAAGTTGTTAAGGGGGTTGTTAAGGAAGTTTCCAAGGATAAAACCCATATTCTGGTAGATAGCACCAAGATCCTTGCGACGAAAGAATTTCTCGATGATTCCTATCTTGAGGCAGGAGATAAAGTTGAAATTACAGTTGAGAAGACCGACGCAGGTTTAAAAGCGGTCAGCTATAATTATATTTTTGAAGAAGACCCCTCGGAAGACGTAGAGCTTCCGGATGCCAATCGTTCCGAAGAATCACCTACTGCGGAAAAGCGGTAAAGCGGCAGAGGTGACTACGAGCCTTTAAGTCGGTCCGGTGAGGCCGTCAAGGAGCTTGCAATGAATCGGCGATACGATAATAAGGATGACCCCGCACAAAAAAACAGTGCGGGGTTCTTTTTTTAATGAGACTTGCTTTTTTTGCACCAGCAAAAAAGGCCTAGCCGAATTAATCCCGAAGCCTTTCTGGAAAATTTCATATTCCCAAAACGAGAAATCTTCCAGATATTAAGAGGCAAGGGATAATAAGACAAAAACGCATAGGACCAATGAGCACCTTCAAAGAAAAAGCAAAAATTTTATCGCAGGATGAAATCAAACGTACGATATACCGCCTGACGCATCAGATTCTCGAGGCGCACTCGGATATTGCCAATATTGTGTTGATCGGGATAGAGACGCGCGGCGTGTACCTGGCCAGGAGGCTACAGGCCATCATCAAAGAACTCGAGCACATAGAGCTACCCTTGGGAATTCTTGATATAACCTTCTACCGTGACGACTTAACGGCCGTGGGGCACAAGCCGGAAGTTAAAGCAACCCAGATCGACTTTGATTTTAACGACAAAACCGTTGTGTTGGTTGACGATGTTCTTTTTACCGGCCGTACTATCCGGGCGGCACTCGATGAGATTATGGATTTCGGGAGACCCAGGAAGGTAGAACTCTTGGTGCTGATCGATCGTGGGCACCGGGAACTTCCGGTGCGCGCTGATTTTGTAGGAAAAAATATTCCCACCGCTAAGCAGGAAACGGTAAAGGTGTGTTTTGACGAAGTTGACGGAAAAGATGAGGTCATCCTTGGCGAAAAAGGCTAACGTTACGGGGATTTGGAAACGCAAAGACCTTCTCGATTTAGAAAACTTGAATCGTGAAGAGATAGAACTCGTTCTTGCAACTGCCGAATCATTTAAGGAAGTTTCCCGCCGCGAGATAAAAAAAGTACCGGCGCTCCGCGGTAAAACGTTAGTAAATCTTTTTTATGAACCTTCAACACGCACCCGCGTTTCTTTTGAGGTGGCGGCAAAAAGATTATCATTGGATGTTATTAATATTGCATCGGAAACTTCCAGCGTCCGAAAGGGTGAGACGCTCATCGATACCGGCAGAAATATTGAGGCGCTCAAGGTCGATATTATTGTGGTTCGGCACAACTATTCAGGTGCCGCGGCAATGCTCGCGCGGAATGTGAAGGCGAGCGTAGTCAATGCCGGCGATGGGTGGCACGAGCACCCGACACAGGCGCTCCTTGATATTTTTACCTTAAAGGAAAAGTTTGGCGCGATCGAGGGTCTTCGTGTGAGCATTGTCGGTGATATCGCGCATTCGCGCGTCGCGCGTTCAAATATCTGGGGCCTTACGAAATTAGGGGCTACCGTTACGGTGTGTGCGCCCGCAATACTTATTCCCGCGGCGATCGAGCAGATGGGGGTTACGGTTACATCCGATCTCGATGAAGCGCTTCATGGCGCGGATGCGGTTAATGTTTTACGCATGCAGTTTGAGCGCGATACCCAGGGCGCGTTTCCTAAGCAGCTTGAATATTTTAAACAGTATGGTATTACCGAAGAACGTTTAACGCGCGCAAAAAAGAACATTGTGGTGATGCACCCAGGTCCGATTAACCGTGGGATTGAGATGTCAAGCGATGTTGCCGACGGACCGAATTCCGTTATTCTTGATCAAGTCACCAACGGTATTGCCATACGCATGGCAGTACTCTTTTTAGTGGCCCAGGCCAACGAACATATACGATGAGCACAATTCTTATACAGGGTGGCCGCGTAATCGATCCGGCAAACAAGCGGGATGAGGTATCTGATGTGTTGGTTAAAGACGGACGCATTGCCGAGATCGCCCGCGACATTAAGCCTGAAGGCGCACAGGTTATCGCCGCCGCGGGTAACGTTGTAATGCCGGGAATTGTCGACATGCATGTGCATTTACGCCAACCCGGCAGAGAGGATAAAGAAACCGTGGCTTCAGGTTCGCGCGCAGGCTTGCGGGGTGGCGTGACCACCATGCTTGCTATGCCCAATACGCTGGAGACCATTGATTGCATTGCAACCGTACGAAAACTTCGCGATATTATCTCACGCACGGCGTGTGCACATGTTTTAATGTGCGGGGCAATTACGAAAGAACGGGCGGGAAAAGAATTAAGCGACATTGCAGGGCTTGCCCACGAGGGCATTGTAGCAATTTCTGATGACGGGGCATCCGTTGATTCGGAAGAGCTCTTACGCGAAGCCCTCGTGCGCGCGCATAAAGCAAAAGTTACGGTAACCTGTCACTGTGAAGATAAAACGGTATCGACGAACGGGGTAGTTAATCTTGGGTTTACCTCGACGCGTTTAGGCTTACGCGGTATCTCTAAAGAGGCGGAATGGCAGCGTGTTGCCCGGGATATCGAATGCGCGGCAAAACAGAATGTTCCCATCCATATCGCCCATGTCAGCTGCAAAGAATCATTAGAAATAATCGCGAAAGCGAAGCAGAAAGGCGTACGGGTAAGCGCCGAAACCGCGCCGCACTATTTTTCATTAAACGAAGAAGCGGTACTCGGGTACGATACTAATTTTAAAATGAATCCTCCGTTGCGTTCCGCATCAGACGTGATTGCGATCAAGGAAGCGCTTCGCGACGGAATTATCGATGTGATCGCTTCCGATCACGCGCCGCATACGGAAAATGAAAAAGAAATTGAGTTCGACCGAGCCGAATTCGGCGTGATTGGGCTCGAAACAGAGCTCGCGGTCTCTTACACGCATCTGGTTGTATCCGGCGTGCTTGGGGTTGCACAGCTTGTTGAAAAATTCACTGTCGCACCCGCGCGAATTTTAGGAATCAATAAAGGTACGCTTGGCATAGGAGCCGATGCCGACCTTGTTGTGTTTAACCCCCAACGCGCCTGGGTCGTTAAAAAAGAAGAGCTTGTTTCAAAATCAAAAAATTCACCGTATCTTGGTAAAACGTTACGCGGAGTGGTTGAATGCACCATATATAATGGTTCAATCGTCTACGTAAACACACCGAGCATCTGATTCGCGGGTATCATGAAGTTTATCGTGACAAGCGAATTAGGAAGACTGGCGCGTTGGCTGCGTCTGGCAGGGCACGATACGCTCTATTACACACATGCGGTAGACGGCACGCTCATTGTTATGGCGCTTCGCGATAACCGCATGATTATCACGCGCCGCAAAGAAAAAATCGGCAATTGCGCCGTCCAGACGGTTGTGCTTGCGGCAACCGAAGTTCGCGCTCAACTGCATGAACTCGCGTTAACAGTTACACTCGCCCCCGCCGCGGGCGCGGTATGTTCTCGATGTGCTGTCTGTAACGGCGAATTGGAGCGCGTGGCGAAAGAGCCCCATGCGACCGCCCTGCCCGCGTACGTGGCTTTGCACAAACGACTATTGATGCGTTGTGCGGCGTGCGGCAAGATTTATTGGCACGGTACGCACGTAGAGAAGATAAAAGAAATTATCGACACGCTACAGTAAAGGAAAATATGGAATTTATTGCTGACTTTCATATTCATTCAAAATATTCGCGCGCTACAAGCCGCGAGATGGAGATTCCCACGATCGCGCAATGGGCCCAGCGGAAAGGTATCGCGCTCATGGGAACCGGTGATTTCACGCATCACCTGTGGCTCCAAGAACTAAAAAATACTCTCGATGATTGCGGAAACGGTCTTTTTAAATATAAAGAAACCAATTTTATGTTAACTGCCGAAGTAAGCAGTATTTATTCTAAACGCGGCAAGACCCACCGCATTCATAACCTCATTTTTGCTCCTTCATTTATTTCGGTTGAAAAGATCAATGAGGCGCTGGGCCGTCGCGGTAATTTAGCCAGCGACGGAAGGCCCATCCTCGGTGTTGACGCGGCAGAGCTTGCGCATATTGTTTTTGATATTGATGAGCGTTGCATGATTGTTCCCGGGCATATTTGGACGCCATGGTTTTCCCTCTTTGGATCGATGTCAGGGTTTGACGCGATCGAGGATTGTTTTGAAAAGGAGACGCCGAAGATCTTTGCCCTCGAGACAGGTCTTTCCAGCGACCCGGCGATGAACTGGCGTTTGAGCGCGCTCGATCGGTTTAGCCTCATTTCAAACAGCGATTCTCACTCTCCCGCAAAAATAGGACGTGAGGCGAATGTGTTTGACTGCGCGTTACGTTATGACGCGATACGCGAAACACTTCGAAGCAAAGATCGTCATGCGTTTCTCTATACGATAGAATTTTTTCCCGAAGAAGGAAAGTATCATTTTGACGGCCACCGGTTGTGTAAAGTGCGGCTCGCGCCAGAGGAAACAAGAAAGCACAAAGGCAAATGTCCTCATTGCGGAAAACCGGTTACCGTGGGGGTCATGAATAGGGTTGAGCAGCTCGCCGATCGGCCCGAGGGCTTTAAGCCGGAAAACGTTATTCCCTACAAGAATCTTATCCCGCTTGAGGAGGTGATCGCCGAGGCAAAAGGAGTTAAGAAGGGAAGCGCCACGGTCGCTAAAGAATATTTCGACATTGTGAGTCGGTATGGGAGCGAATTTGATATTCTATTGAAGCGTTCGCAGGAGGAGCTGGCCCGCACATTACCCGCGCGACTGGTTGAGGCGATTATGCGTATGCGACAGGGGAATGTGAGCATACAGGCTGGTTTTGACGGAGAATACGGAGTTGTTTCTCTCTTTGGCCCTGAGGGCGAGCACAAAGAGGAAAAGCAACAACTGAGCTTGTTTTGAAACGCGGCAACACGCAGGTAGGGTGTTTGTGAAAATATTGATTGTTTATTACTCTTTTTCCGGTAACACTAAAATCGCAGCGCTTACGCTGTACGAATATCTAAAAAGCCGCGGCCAGGTTGAGATGGTCCAGCTGCAGTGGCTTGATGAATCAAGAAATTTCTTTATTCAGTCGGCGCGTGCCCTTTGGCATGTCCGCGGCAACATTCAGGGTGTCGAGCTCAATCTGAGTGGCTATGACCTCGTTTGTTTCGGGACTCCGGTGTGGGCATTTGGTCCCGCCCCGGCAATGAATACCTATCTTGATAATTCTCAAGGGTTGGAGGGTAAACAGGCCGTGCTCTTTACTACGTACGGAAGCGGCACCGGTAATACTCGCTGTTTGGATTATATGCAGAATATTCTTGCTACAAAAGGAGTTGTTTCTTTTAAGCGGTTTTCTGTCAAGCAAGTGGGCCTTAAAGATCGTGTAATGGTTCGGGCCATCATCGAAAAAGCTCTTTTGTAGTGGTCCTTACGTTTGAACACCGAGACACAATATTTTATCGATGCGCCTGTGGCCTAACGGATAAGGCACCAGCCTCCGGAGCTGGTGATGCAGGTTCAATTCCTGCCAGGCGCGCGAATGTTACGAGCGTAGAGCGCATAGCGCGGAGCGTATAGTTTTGTTTTAAGGGTTATTTGTTTTCCTTACTCTACGCTATCCGCTAAACGCTCTACGCTTATATATAATCATTATGAGAAAGACCGTTATCGCAGTAATCGGTGGGCATGCGTGTGATCAAAAGACAACATGGCTTGCCAGGAGCTTAGGTAAAGAATTAGCTGCCCTGGCTGAGGTGCTTGTTACCGGCGGGCTCACTGGCGTCATGGCGGCTGCCTGTGAAGGGTTCAAAAGCGCCGGAGGCTTGACCGTCGGGATTTTACCGGGATATGAGAAAACAGCAGCAAATCCTTTTGTCGATATAGTTATCCCCACCGGCATGGGGCTGGCCCGGAATGTTTTAGTGGTAACAAGCGCGGATGTGGTGGTGGCGCTTCCCGGTGCAGCCGGTACACTTTCGGAGATCGCCTATTGCGTGCAGTTTAAAATCCCGGTTGTCAGTTTTCTGTCGTGGGATATCCCGGGTGTTATACCGGCAAAAAATATCATGGAAGTAATCAAGAAAGTCAAGAAGCACATACGACAAGGAAAGACATGAAGGCAGCACTACTGTTAGAAGACGGTTTTTTTCTAGAAGGGATGAGTTTCGGTAAAGAAGGCGTCACGACAGGCGAGGTAGTTTTTAATACGTCGATGACCGGATATCAGGAAATCTTGACGGACCCGTCTTACAGGGGGCAAATTGTTTGCATGACATATCCGCTGATCGGCAATTATGGGGTTAACCCCGAGGATGTCGAGTCGGCACGCGTACGCGTTGAGGGGTTTATCGTTAAAGAAAAGAGCGCCATTGTTTCGAGCTGGCGCGCGTCAGGGAGTCTTGAAGATTATCTGAAGGAACATAACATTGTTGGTATCGAAGGTCTCGACACCCGCGCTCTTACTAGACACTTGCGCCAATGCGGCGCGATGAAGGGTATTATTGCGACGGGGGATGTGCCGCGGGAGGTACTTAAAGAAAAACTCGATAGAGCCCCTTCGATTATGGGCGTCGATTTAGTTAAAGATGTGACCTGCAATGCGCATTACCAGTGGCAGGAGGGTTTGGGCTCCCGCCGCGTGACCGAGACAAAAAAGAGTCCCCATACCGTTGTCGTGATCGATTGTGGGGTGAAGTATAGTATTTTGCGCAACCTCAAAGAGCACACAGAGAAGGTTATCGTGGTTCCTGCGCGGACATCACTTTCTGATATCCTCGCGTTTAATCCGCAGGGGATTTTATTCTCAAATGGACCAGGAGATCCCGAGGCAGTCACGTATGTTATTGAGACCGGCCGTGAGCTTATCGCCAAGCTTAAAAAGGGCGAGGTCAAGGTCGCGGTTATGGGGATATGTCTGGGGCATCAGATTCTAGGCCTTGCGTTCGGAGGCCGCGCGCAGAAATTAAAATTTGGTCATCATGGAGGAAATCATCCGGTTAAGGAGCTTGCAAGCGGTAGAATTGATATTACTGCGCAGAATCATAATTTCGTGATTCCGCCGGTATCGATCCCCGAAGAAGGATTAGAGCAAACGCATATTAATTTATACGATCAAACATCTGAGGGCGCACGGCATACGAAGATCCCTATTGTTAGTATACAGTTTCATCCGGAAGCAGGACCCGGGCCCTTTGATGCGCGCTATATTTTTACGCATTTCTGTGATTTGATGCGCAGTGCTCAAGCATGAATAGAATTCTTTTGTTCTTGTGCGCGGCTACGTTTATGATTCTTCCGGCCTCCGTGGCCGGGATCCGCGATGAGAATCTGGAGAATGGTATACGGGAGTTCCTCAAGTACCAGACAAATGATGCAACAGGGCTGGTTGACAGCTTTATTAATACAACTGATGAGCTCCTGGTTAATCAAGCCTCAACCTATGACCAAGCATTGGCGGGGCTGGCTTTCTTGCAGCTGAAAGAGTATCATCGAGCCAAACAGATTCTGTTGTTTTTTCGCAACCACTGGAGCGATAACGGGCTTTGCAATTTTTACGATACCGATAGCGGCACCTGCGGCGTTGAAACGACGGTGCATTTAAGCCCCAACGCCTGGGTGGGGATCCTTGCGCTCTGGTATGGTCGTGAGACCGGAGACGAGTCTTTTTATCCTTTTGCCCGGGATATCGGTATATGGGTTACCAAACTTCCTCGGCATCGAGGCGGTCTTGCTATGGGGCCGGTCGAGGATTGGGGCGGACCGTGGCCCCAGGTTGTTTCCAGCGAAAATAATCTTGTTGCCTACGCGCTCCTGCGCGGCCTTGATGAACGCGAGCGCGATCCGGCTATACAGAAACGGTTCATTGACGAGCGGCTGGGCATCATCCGGTTTCTCTATGAAGAAATTATCCGGCGCGATGGTAAAGGAAGACTTTCCGAGATAAGCGTAGGGTATAACGTCAGCAAGGGGGGTTTCGCTGGTCGAAGCCTCTGACGTAGTGACGATGTTGCTCCTTACCTTTAACCCGCGCCAGCTTCGTGAATCAGTTAAGGTAACTGAACGCGAACTGCTTTTTTACCTTGATAGAAAGTTTCTGGTGACCGACGCCGGGATTAAGGGGTACGATTTTACCGATAAGACTTCCTGCGATCGTATCAAGCGTAAGCGCATGGTTTCCCTTGAATGGAGCGCCCAGGCCGCGGTCGCTCAAGCGTCGATTTGCCGCTTTTATGAACGCAATCCCGGGCCCGAGGAGATACTTGCAAACGTAATCGATTTGCGCAGCCGCATCCGGGGACTTACGGGTAATATCGATAAGAAAAGGATTATTACCGCGGCTATGATCTACTACCCGTACGCGACTGTTGATTCCGCGCAAGTTTTTCCGTTCGGCGGCTGGTGGAAGATACCGCGTGGCGATCCTGCGCGGTGCGGAGCGCTTTCAGCGACCACCTGGCGCTTTTTTATGTACCAAGGCTTTAATCCTTTAGACATATCCCGTACCGGGAAGCCAACAACGGAGAGTGCCTATGCCAAAGCGAACTGACATAAAAAAAATCCTTATTATTGGTTCAGGTCCCATTGTTATCGGTCAGGCCTGTGAGTTTGACTATTCGGGCACGCAGGCCTGTAAAGCCCTGCGTGAAGAGGGTTACAAAGTAGTGCTTCTTAACTCTAACCCCGCGACGATCATGACTGATCCTGAGTTTGCCGATGCAACCTATATTGAGCCGATTACCGTGGAGGTGCTCGAGAAAATCATTGAGAAAGAAAAACCGGAAGCCTGTCTCCCCACGCTCGGAGGGCAAACGGCGCTTAATATCGCATTTAAGGCGGCAAAGCAGGGAATTTTTAAAAAATACAACGTTGAGCTTATCGGCGCCAACGAAGAAGCAATTGCCCGCGCTGAAGATCGGGAACTCTTTAAGGAAACTATGTTTAAAGCGGGCATTGAATTGCCGCGCTCGCGCACGGCATATACGCTTGATGAGGCCAAAGAAGTTTTGGAGTACCTGGGGCTCCCGTGTGTTGTTCGTCCGGCTTTTACGTTAGGCGGAACAGGCGGGGGGATCGCCTATAACGTTGAGGAATTCTGGGAGATTATCAAGCGCGGTCTGGATTTAAGCTTGATCCATGAAGTGCTTGTTGAAGAATACCTTCTTGGCTGGAAGGAATTTGAGCTCGAGGTGATGCGCGACAGGAAAGATAATGTGGTGATTGTCTGTTCCATCGAGAATCTCGATCCCATGGGTGTGCACACTGGAGATTCTATTACGGTTGCGCCGGTGCAGACCTTGACCGATATTGAGTACCAAAAAATGCGTTCCGCGTCCATTAAGGCGATCCGCGCCATTGGCGTTGAGACCGGAGGCAGCAACATTCAATTCGCGGTTGATCCGGCCGACGGACGCATGGTGATTATCGAGATGAACCCCCGTGTTTCTCGCTCATCGGCGCTTGCTTCAAAAGCCACGGGTTTTCCGATTGCTAAAATTGCCGCTAAGCTCGCGGTGGGCTACACGCTCGACGAGATCCCTAATGATATTACGAAAGAAACACCTGCGTCGTTTGAACCGACCATCGATTATTGCGTAGTGAAGATTCCACGATTTACGTTTGAAAAATTTCCTCAGGCAGATTCGACTCTGACGACTTCGATGAAATCCGTAGGGGAAGTCATGGCGATCGGGCGAACCTTCAAAGAAGCGCTGCTGAAGGGTTTGCGGGCGCTTGAGACCGGGAAAAGCGGCTTTAATTCATTAATTCCGGAAGACAGGGGAGTTTTGAGCGAAGAGGAGCTTAAAGAAAAGATAAAACAACAAGTCCGCGTACCCACGGATAAGAGAATTTTCTATATCGCCGATGCTTTTAGAATCGGCTTAAGCGTTGACGAGGTAGCAGATCTTTCACACGTCGATCGATGGTTTTTGCGGAACATACAAGAGATTATCGATTTCGAAAAAGATTTAAGAAAGAGAAAACTCACCCCCGAGACGGTACGCGAAGCAAAGAAATTCGGTTTTTCCGACCGCTTTTTAGCCGACATTTTTAGCAGCGACGAGAAGCATATTAGAGACATGCGAGAGCGGGAAAAGATAACGGCGGCATATAAACTGGTTGATACGTGTGCTGCGGAATTCGAAGCGTATACACCGTATTATTATTCAACCTATGAGTCGGAATGCGAATCGCGCATCTCGAGTAAGAAAAAAGTAATGATTCTAGGCGGAGGCCCCAACCGCATCGGCCAAGGCATTGAGTTTGATTATTGCTGCGTGCATGCTGCTTTCTCGCTCAAAGAAGAAGGAATTGAAGTTATTATGGTTAACTGTAATCCCGAAACAGTTTCAACTGACTATGATACTTCCGATAAATTGTATTTCGAGCCCATTACGTTAGAAGACGTGCTCGGTATCGTAAAGAAAGAAAAGCCTTCCGGTGTCATACTTCAATTCGGCGGCCAGACCCCGCTCAATTTAGCCCTTGGTCTTGAACGTGAAGGGGTCATCGTGCTTGGTACAAAAGCAAAGTATATCGATATCGCCGAAGACAGAGATAAATTTAGATTGATGCTGGAGCGTTGTGATTTAAAACAAGCAGAAAGCGGTATTGCGCATAGCTTTGAAGAAGCACAAGGGATCGTAGAACGCTTGGGTTATCCGGTCATGGTGCGCCCTTCCTATGTTTTGGGCGGGCGCGCCATGGAGATCGTATACGACAGTCAGGCTCTCGAGAGGTTTATCAAAGAGGCCCTCCTGTGTTCCATGAATCAAACTATTCTCATTGACAAGTTCTTGGAAGATGCCATTGAAGTGGATGTTGATTTAATCGGCGACGGAGAAAACTTTGTTATCGGAGGAATTTTAGAGCATATCGAAGAAGCGGGGATTCATTCGGGTGATAGCGCAATGTGTTTGCCGGTTTTTAGCCTTCCCGAGAAAACGATAGATAAAATTCGCACCATCAGCCATACACTTGCCCGGGAACTGAATATCGTCGGATTAATGAACATACAGTTTGCGGTTAAAAATTCCGACGTATATATTTTAGAAGTCAACCCGCGCGCCTCCCGCACCATACCTTTTATTGCAAAAGCAGTCGGCGTACCCCTGGCGAAACTTGCAGCGAAGGTCATGGTGGGTAAAAAACTTACTGAATTGAGGTTTACCCAAGAGGTTATCCCCCCGTATATGAGCGTCAAAGAATCGGTATTTCCTTTTAACCGGTTTTTAGGAGTGGATACGATGTTGGGGCCGGAGATGCGCTCAACCGGCGAGGTGATGGGGATTGATAAAGATTTTGGACGTGCCTACTTAAAGAGTCAGATCGCCGCCTCGCAATTTCTACCCAAAGAGGGAAAAATTTTTGTCTCGGTAAAAGATAAGGATAAAAAAGCAATTGTTGCGGCGGTCAAAAAATTGCGTGATTTAGGTTTTATGATCTTGACCACCGAAGGAACCGGCGCGGTGCTTGCCGAGAAGGGGATAGAAGCAAAAATACTGCCGAAAGTTTCCGAAGGCCGGCCCAATATCCTCGATTATCTTAAAAACCGGGAGGTCAAGCTTATCATCAACACTCCTTCGGGTAGGCTGCCGCGTAAGGACGAAATCGTAATACGCTCGACTGCGACGCTCTATAATATTCCGGTGATCACTACGGTTTCGGGTGTCATTGCTTCGGTGAAAGCCATAGAGCTTTTGCGCAAAGGCGGCATAGCCATAGAGAGCATTCAGAACTATCATAAAAAATGTAAAAACCAATAGTGTTATTCGGTAGCGCCCATAACAACGAAGTTATTGATTTACGAAAAGGAGGTTGGGATGCCCAAGCGAACGGATATTAAAAAAATACTTATTATTGGTTCAGGCCCGATTATCATCGGCCAGGCGTGCGAGTTTGATTATTCGGGAACACAAGCGTGTAAGGCGCTTCGTGAAGAAGGCTATGTAGTAGTGCTTGTTAATTCTAACCCCGCCACGATCATGACTGATCCCGGCATGGCCGATAAAACCTATATTGAACCTCTTACCGTAGAAAGTCTTGAGAAAATTATTGCCAAAGAAAAACCTGATGCGCTTCTTCCCAATCTTGGCGGTCAAACCGGACTTAATCTTGCCTCGGGCCTCCATACGCAAGGAATTTTAAAAAAGTATAATGTTGAGCTCATTGGCGTTAAAGCTGATGCGATTGAGCGGGGAGAAGACCGTCTCGCGTTTAAAGATACTATGGAGAAGCTCGGCATTGTAACCCCGCAATCTAAAATCTGTCTCTCTGTCGAAGAGGCAGAATTGGTTGCGGAGAAACTTAAATACCCCGTGGTGGTGCGTCCGGCCTACACCTTAGGCGGTACCGGCGGGGGTATCGTGTATAATGTCGAAGAGTTACGGACGATTACCACCAGAGGCCTTAATGCGAGTCTTATCCACCAGGTATTGATTGAAGAATCAGTTTTAGGCTGGGAGGAATTAGAACTCGAAGTGGTCCGCGACGCCAAAAATCAAAAGATCACCGTTTGTTTTATCGAAAATATTGACCCTATGGGGGTGCACACCGGCGACAGCTTTTGTGTTGCACCCATGCTAACCGTACCCCAAGAGTTGCAGAAGCGTATGCAGGATTTTTCATATAAAATTGTTGACGCTATCGGTGTGGTGGGGGGGACAAACATTCAATTTGCACATAACCCAGACGACGATCGATTGGTGGCTATTGAGATTAATCCCCGGACATCGCGTTCGTCAGCCCTCGCGTCAAAAGCCACGGGCTTTCCTATCGCGCGTATCTCGACAAAGCTTGCCGCCGGTATTACCATGGATGAGATACCGTATTGGAGAAAGGGAACGCTTGAAGCATACGAGCCAAGCGGTGACTACGTGGTGGTTAAATTTGCACGCTGGGCTTTTGAGAAATTCCCCCAGGCGCGAGATATTCTCGGTACGCAGATGAAAGCGGTCGGCGAAGTAATGAGCATCGGCAAGACCTTTAAGGAAGCACTGCAGAAAGCGATACGTTCGCTGGAAATAAATCGCTATGGTTTAGGAGTAAAAAAATTTAGGGCGCTGACGTTTGACGCATTAAAGGAGCAGATAGCGTTTCCCTCAAGCGAGCGCATTTTCCTTATGTATGAATGTTTGCGTCGTGGCGTGGCGGTTGAGGAGCTGTATAAAATAACCCGTATTGGACGCTGGTTTATTGGAGAGATGAAGGATCTGGTTGATTTTGAAGAAGAGCTGCTCAAATATAAGTGGCTCGAGGTGCCTGATAAAAAACTTATCCAAGCCAAAGAATGGGGTTTTTCCGATCGGTATCTGGCAGAACTCTTTGCCGTAAAAGAAAGAACCGTGCGGGAAAGAAGGATTATTCTTGGGAAAAAAAACCGCTACGCCGCCATTGAAGTAAGCGGAGTACCAAATGCCGCGTACTATTACTCAACCTATATAGCGGAAGATACCGTGAAGGTGTCCGATAAAAAGAAAGTGATGATCTTAGGCGGAGGCCCCAACCGCATCGGCCAAGGCATTGAGTTTGATTACACCTGCGTGCACGCCGCGTTCGCCTTGCGCGATGACGGCTATGAATCAATTATGGTCAACTGTAACCCGGAAACCGTTTCTACTGATTATGATACTTCCAATAAGCTGTATTTCGAACCCTTGACGGTGGAGGATGTATTAGCCATTTACGAGAAAGAAAAACCGGAAGGCGTGATCGTCCAGTTCGGCGGGCAAACCCCGCTCAACATCGCGCAGCAGCTAAAAGACAATGGTGTTACGATTCTGGGTACTTCGCCCGAAAGTATTCGCCTGGCGGAAGACAGAGAATATTTCAGGGAGCGGATGAAGAAGTTAGGAATAATGCAACCTGCCGGCGACGCCGCGCGCTCGCTGGACGAGGCAATTAAAATTGCTAAAAGAATAGGTTACCCTCTCATGGTACGGCCTTCGTTTGTGTTGGGTGGACGAGGCATGGAGGTTATCTACGATGAAGAGATGCTACGCAAATATGCACAAGCGGCTATCGAAATTACCCCGGAATTCCCTATGCTTATCGACCGTTTCTTGGAACAGGCTATTGAAACGGAAGTCGATGCGCTTTCTGACGGGGAAGATACCTTTGTTGCCGCAGTCATGGAACACATCGAGTTTGCCGGAGTTCATTCAGGCGATTCTGCCTGCGCAATCCCGCCACGGACTATCTCCGAAAAGCATTTAAAGACCATAGAGGAATACACCGCAAAAATCGCCAAAGAATTAAAAGTAGTGGGGCTTATCAATATTCAATATGCCATTTGTAATGATGAGGTTTATATTCTTGAAGCTAACCCTCGCGCCTCCCGCACCGTGCCACTGGTGTCTAAAATAACAGGCATACCCATTGCTCGGATCGCTACGCAAATGATGCTTGGTAGAAAAATAAAATACTTTCCGGAACTCAAAAAACATACATTTCCTTACGTAGGGGTCAAGGAAGCGGTATTTCCTTTCAATATGTTTTCCGAGGTAGACCCGGTGCTTGGCCCGGAAATGAAAGCCACCGGCGAGGTTATGGGAATTGCCGAGACATTTGGCTTGGCCTTTTACAAAGCAGAAGAAGCGGCGGGTACAAAATTGCCGACAGAAGGCAATATCCTTCTGACGGTAGCAGATAAAGACAAAAAGGCGCTTTTACCTATTGCCAAGCGTCTGCAAAAAATAGGATTCACGATTTATGCGACGGAAGGAACCAGCGTGTTTTTAAAAGAAAAAGGCGTGGAGAATATAGAAATAAAAAAATTGCCGGAAGGACGACCCAACATCATTGACTCCATTAAGAACAGGGATCTGCATTTAATCATTAATACGCCTATTGGTCGCAGCAGCAAGCTTGATGACAGCTACATCCGCATCATGGCCATACAGTACAAAATTCCCTACATCACTACCATTGCCGCAGCGCAGGCCAGCGTAGAGGGTATTGAGGCAATTATCAAACAAAAGCTTTCGCCCACGGCACTACAGGATTATCATCGTCTGATTAAGGGGTAGAGTTTTTGAAGGTCTGCCCAGTGAGGGGTATTTAAAAGAAAATGTTGAATAAAGAACAAATAAGAAAGCTTGTTGTTGAGCAAAAGCTTATTGAAGGCTGTATTAAGCTAGAAACACAACTGACGCCCAATGGTTTTGATGTGACCGTTGCCACAGTCTCGGAATTTGCCGGTTCCGGCGCTCTTGATTTTTCTAATTCCGAGCGCGTGTTGCCTGCGTGTCACGCGATTGCTCCGCATAAGAAAAAACAAGAGGATACGTTCGGTTGGTGGAAATTGCTCCCGGGCGCCTATAAAATACGCACCAATGAGACCGTTAACCTTCCCAATACGCTGATTGCGCTTGCCTACACGCGCACGTCGCTTCTGCGTATGGGCGCCTATACCCAGCATGGTGTCTGGGATGCTGGTTTTCATGGAACCGGCGAGTTTATTCTTATCGTGGCCAACCCCCACGGTATTGAGCTTAAGCAAAATTGTCGTATTGCCCAACTGGTATTTGTGCCGGTCGATGAGACACAGGGGTATACGGGGATATATAATAACGCTAATTCCCGCGAATAAAGAAACGCGAATTACCGCGAATGGATTAGCGGCAATGAGCGTTTTCAATGAGCGGTCATTAGCGCCAAGTATATGGATATAATAAAAATAATCACCAATAAAAGAAACGAGTTTATCGATATTACCACGCACCTTCAAGGGGTAGTAAAAGATTCAAAAGTTAAAGATGGTATGTGCGTGGTTTTTTGTCCGCATACGACTGCAGGCCTTACCATTAACGAGAATGCCGACTCGTCGGTGCAACACGATATTTTAAAACATCTGGCCGAAGTCATCCCCCAGCGTAACGGCTTTACGCACTCGGAAGGTAATTCAGATGCTCACATAAAAAGTTCTCTGGTTGGTTGTTCCCTGAATATTTTTATTGAGGATAATGGATTGAAGCTTGGTGTCTGGCAGGGGGTTTATTTTTGTGAATTCGACGGCCCACGCTCTCGTGAGGTGTGGGTAAAAATTATGTAAGCCATCACTCGTCAGCCCTCAGCCATAGAAACGAAAACAAAAAAGCCGATAGCTGGTAGCTGAAGACGGGAAGCTCAATTATTATGCCCGAATTACCTGAAGTTGAGACGATAAAACGAGAGTTAGAGAAGGCGGTTCTTGGGAAAAAAATCGTCAAGGTCGTGGTGCACAACCCCACGGTTATTCGCGAGCCTTCGCCCGAGAAGTTTGCCCAAGGTATTGCAGGCGCATCAATAAAAAATATTCTGCGTAAGGCTAAAGTTTTGATCCTTGCGCTATCGAACGAAAAATTCTTGGTCATCCATCTTAAAATGACCGGGCAACTGGTGTACCCATCAAGGAACAACAAGGAAGCCCGTGTCAGCTTTCAGCTATCCGATGGAAAAACTTTGGATTTTAATGATCGCCGGCTCTTTGGCGAATTGCGCCTGCGTGATCGTTGGCAGAATTTAAAATTTATCCAGGGCCTTGGTCCGGAACCCTTTGATATCAGCAAACAGCGGTTTAGCGCAATGCTTGCTTCACGAAAGACTAAGATAAAACCGCTGATTATGGATCAGACCTTTATCGCCGGCATCGGCAACCTCTATGCAGCAGAGGCGCTTTTTCGCAGCCGTATTCATCCGGCGCGAAGCGCTGCGAGCCTGGCCGAGAAAGAAAAAGGGCTTTTATATAAAGAAATATGTGATACGCTGAAAGAAGCAATAACCCATCATGGTTCTTCCGTTGATCAGTATGTTCAACTTTCAGGTAACCCCGGAGGTTATGGCGCGTACCATAAGGTTTACGACAGGGAAGGGAAGGCGTGCCTGGCTTGTAAAATACCGATTAAACGTATAAGCCTTGGCGGACGAGGCACATACTTTTGCCCGCACTGTCAGAAATAACTATGGAATATTCGGTTGTAATCCCTGTGTATAACGAGGAAGAATCATTGGCAAGTCTCCATGAACGTGTTGTGGCTGCCATGGAGAAGATCTCTACGTACTATGAGATAGTTTATGTGGATGATGGCTCATCCGACACCTCAGGTGCGAAACTCACGGAGCTCGCAGATAGATATGCTCACGTAAAAATAATTTCTTTTGTAACGAATCAGGGCCAGTCAGCGGCATTTACCGCGGGCTTTCGTGCCTCCCGGGGTGCCTGGATTATAACGCTTGATGCTGACCTGCAAAACCCGCCCGAAGAGATTAATAAATTTATCACGTTTAAGCACGATTATGATTTTATTACCGGCGTGCGCCGTGCCCGACGCGATACATTGAATCGCAAACTATCTTCGCAGATAGCGCGATTTTTCCGTTGGCTCCTGTTGCGTGATGAGACGCAGGATACGGGGTGCAGCCTTCGGATGTTTAAGCGTGACATTGTGGCAGAGTTCCCTTTTTTTAGAAATTTTCACCGTTTTTTTGCCTTTCTGGTAAAATCAACGGGTTTTCGCGTCAAGGAAATAGAGGTAAAACACCAAGCGCGCGCATTTGGCGTTTCAAAATATAGCAACCTAAAACGTGCGGGTGAAGGTATCGCTGATCTGGCGGGTGTCTGGTGGCTTACGAGGAGATTCATTCATTATGAGATTAAACGGTCTTGAAATAGTCTGGCTGGTAGTCGGTTTTACCGGGCAAATTTTATTTTTTTTACGATTTTTCTTCCAGTGGATCGCGAGCGAGAAAAAAAAGGAAAGTATTATTCCTTTGTCGTTTTGGTACTTCAGTATCGCCGGTGGGCTCATTCTGCTTATGTATTCAATATACCGCAAAGACCCGGTATTTATTGCCGGCCAGAGCTTAGGTGTAGTTATTTATGCGCGTAACCTCTATTTTATCTATCGCAAAAAAGACTAACCCCTATCTTCTGCTTTTGGTCTTTACGTGCGCGCTGTATCTTCCTTCCAGTTTCTTCCGGGCCCCGTTTGCACCGGATGAATTTCGCAATATCTATATCGCAAAAAATATCTCCACGCCGCACGATTACCTTTTCCCTAAATATGTGGAGGGTCTTTATCGCGAGAAACCGCCGTTTTATTTCTGGATACTCAAAGTTTTAGAACGCGCGCCCGTAACGGGCCTGCTTACGATGCCGGTTTTCTTTAACGCGTTAGTCTCATGGGGGATTCTCTCGCTCTGCTACGCGTTTTTCGCGCGCCAAAACCTGCCACGGGTCGGATATGTCAGCGCGTTTGTCCTCGCTACGACAGGACTTTTTTATGGCATGAATGTGTTGGTGCGCATGGACATTCTGTTTATTTACTTTATTTTTTTGAGCATCTATTTGTTTTGGTGCGCGCTCGCGCGTGATCGGTGGTCGCTTGCCCTTTGCGCGGCCCTGACCTCGTTTTTAGCGGTTTTTACCAAGGGAGCGTTCGGAATTCTTTTCCCGCTTTTTATTGAAATCGGCATGGCGGTTTTCGCGCGCTCGCGCAAAGCGTTTATCAAAGCGCTTGGAGTTAACATTCTGGCCGCCTCTCTTATTTTTGTCTGGCTCATTTCCTTTTCGCAGCTTGACCATGATTATCTGTCGCAGATGTTTTTCCGCCAAACCGTCGCGCGCGGCGTTAACCCGTTCAGTCACGCCGAACCATGGTATTATTACCTTATATATATGATCCCTGTTTTTCTTCCCTGGTCTTTCTTACTGTTTGGATATCTGGCGGGACTGCGCCGCCGGAAAATCGATCAGTGGGAAAAGATATACTTGCTATGGTTTTTCGGCGGCCTCTTTTTTTTATCCCTGGTTCGTTCGAAACTCGAGATGTATTTGTTACTTTTGGCGATACCGTTTGCGGTTCTCGCGGGAAAGTTTTTAACCGACGGCCTCTTGCATGTTAAAAATAAAATCCTTATCGGCACCGCTGGATTTTTTGCCATCGCTTCCCTGGTCGCGTTTTTCATCTATCGGCCCACCGGGGTTATGCCGCCCAGCGCTTGGGTTGGGGTGACGATACTGGTTGCGCTCTGTGTCGTCACCGTTCTGGCACGGCCGCATAAAAAGGTGACCGTTTTTTTTGTCGGTTGGGTAATTTTTATTCAGCTTCTCAATACGCTTTATCTGCCGGCGGCAAGCAATGCCGGTGATTATAAAAGGATTCTCGATACGTTGAGGGGAACGAATATCACATATCAGAATATTTGTGTTACGGAAAAGTCACTTCTTGCGCTGTCGATTTATCCGCTTCGTGCGCCTCTGTCCTATTGTGCGTCTGGAGAGAAGGCCTGTCAGCACACCGGGAGTATTATTGTTACGAAAGACCGCGAATTTCCCTGCAGCCTCGTAAAAATTTCGGAAATCAAAGAATTTACTATTTTTTATAAGCAATAATGCAGCGCCTGGTATCCGATCGTCACCTTCATGCTTTGCTTCGCGCGCACCCAAAGGAGCCGTGTGTCTTACTGGAGGACGCAGCGGCCGGGCGATCCCTGTTGTTCGATGATTGTTATCGAACGATTTTCTTTAATCCCGGCGACGACCCGCAGCAGTTTTGTGCGTCGCTTCAAAGCTTTTTGGATCGCGGGTTCTGGCTCTGCGGGTACATTGCTTATGAATTCGGTTATTATAGCGAGCCGGCGCTTGTTGATTTGAGCTGTACTCTTAACAAACCGCTCGCCTGGTTTGTCGTTACGCGGCAACCACGCGTTCTTACGGCAGAACGTGTTGCGCAACGTAAAGAAAACGCGGCTCAAGGACAAGCTTTTTCGATACGCAACATGAGGGCAAACATGAGCCGGCTACACTATTATCGGGCCCTTGGGGCAATACAACGGCATCTCGTCCGCGGCGATACGTATCAAGTTAACTATACTATGAAGCTTCATTTTGATTTTTTCGGTGACCCGCTCGGCTTATACTGCGCGCTCCGGTATCGTCAGCCGACCGCATATATGGCATTCATGAACACCGGGAAAAATTGTATTCTTTCCTTTTCACCGGAACTTTTTTTTAAACGCACCGGGCGCACGATCAAGATGCAGCCCATGAAAGGAACGATTGCCAAGGGACGTGACGCGCGCGAAGACCGTGCGCTCTGTGAGGCGCTTTCGCATGACGCAAAAAGCCGCGCCGAGAATATTATGATCGTTGACCTCTTGCGTAGCGACCTGGGAAGAATTGCCACCCGGGTGACCGTTCCGCAGCTTTTTGTGACGGAGTCACACCGTACGTTGCATCAGATGACCTCAACAATAACCGCGCGTCTTACGCCGGGCGCCACGCTTGGCGCGATATTTAAGGCGTTATTTCCTTCGGGTTCGGTCACCGGCGCGCCCAAAATACGCACAATGCAGCTGATTCACGAGCTTGAGAAGGAACCGCGCGGTGTTTATACCGGGGCCCTGGGGTATTGCGCGCCCGATGGGCACGCATGTTTTAATGTCGCCATTAGAACTATTGATATCCATGGTCGTCACGGAGAGCTTGGCGTGGGAAGCGGTATTGTGTACGATTCTCAACCGGCCGCCGAATATCAGGAGACGTTACTTAAGGCCCGATTTCTTACCGATTACAATCAGCGCTTTTCTTTAATTGAGACAATACTCTGGGAGAAGGGGTATCGGTTGTTGGGGTTACACGTGGCGCGATTGGCTGCAAGTTGCCGTTACTTTGTCGTTCCGTGCGACACGCGCGCGTTACGAAAAAAACTTATTTTGTTCGCACACAAGCTTAAAGCCCCCTCGAAAGTAAGGCTTGTAGTTGATTTAGACGGAAGCCAGAGCCTTACTGCAGAAGCATGCGATGAAACGCCGCCGCGCCCGCGGATTATGCTTGATCGGGCCAGGGTTTCCCGCCGGGATATGTTTCTGTATCATAAAACCACGAACCGTCAATTCTATGAGAAACGGTTGCGTCGTGCCCGCGCCCGCGGGTTTTACGAGGTTATTTTTCGAAATGCGGACGGCGAGCTTACCGAAGGGGCGTTTACGAATCTTTTCATTAAAAAGAATCAGCGCCTCTATACGCCGCCTGTTTCCTGTGGCCTTTTGCCCGGGGTTTTAAGGCAACGCTTGATTGAGGCTGGTCGTGCACGCGAAAAAATACTGCATATACGCGATATCCGTCAGGCTGACGCGGTGTATATCGGCAATTCAGTGCGAGGCCTGTTCGAAGTTGAAATTTCCCTTGCCGATTTATGAAATCAAAGTAAAATCAAATATACCCCATGACAAGCGCCCGGCAATTTCATATTCCGGTTCTTTCACTTACAAAAATCAAGCCCACCATATATATTATTCGTGTGCGGTCGCGTGCGCTTGCGCGTCGTTGCCGGCCTGGACAATTCCTGCACATCAAAGTCGATACGCAGATTACTCTGTTGCGACGGCCTTTAAGTATTCATGCAATAGAGCACGATACGCTCTCGCTCTTGTTTCGCGTGCGCGGGAGGGGGACCGAGCTTCTTTCACGCTACAAAAAAGGGGATATGCTCGATATTATCGGCCCGCTGGGTAATGGATTTAACACAAGTCCACGGTCCAGTGCGCAAGCCTCCCCGAAGGAGACGGTCCACGGTCCACAGAGAAACATTTTGGTGGCTGGCGGGATCGGAGTTGCACCTTTAGTATTTCTTGCTCAAAAGCTCGCCGCGGCAGAGCAGAAAAAATCAAAAGGTAAAGGTCTGGTATTGCTCGGCGCTAAAAATAAGCATGAGGTTCTCGGAGAGCATGAATTCAAGAAAGTAGGTTTTGAGGTGCTCGTAGCGACCGATGATGGTTCGCGTGGGTTTCGCGGAACCGTTACGGACTTATTAGAGAAACAATTATCAGCTCATGAGCTCATGAGCTCATCAGCTCATATATATGCCTGCGGTCCTCAGGAAATGTTTAAGAGGATAAGAGATATTATCGCGCCCTATCCGAGCGTGCGGTGTCAGGTTTCGTTTGAACAGTTTATGGGTTGTGGCCTCGGTATTTGTTGCGGTTGCGTTATTCAAGCCTCCGGAGGCTATAAAAAAGTTTGCAAAGACGGCCCCGTGTTTAATATCAAGGAAATATATGCGTAAGTTTTTCCTCTTTGTGATTGTTGCAGCCATAAGCATATCGGTGTTTGCCGACATAAAAGTGTATCTTAAAAATGGCCGGCGTATGACCGGGGCGCTGGTGAGCATGGATGAGAAGAAAATAACGATTGCACTTCCCGGCCGCGGGACCATGCGTACGAGTTTTCCTAAAGAAGACGTGGAAAGTATCGAGGGCCTTTCGTATGATGAGTTTGCACGGGCTAAAAAAACGCATGACGCCCTTACCTTTGAGGGCAAAGAACAGGGGTTTAAGTCTTCTTTTTCTGACGCGATTAAGCTTGTCGAAGAGAAGCGCGCGCTCCCGTTTATCTTGGACGTAAACCATGAAATCCTTGAACGCGATCAGCTCCAGGATTATTTACGGAAGGAGATGGATAGATCAATCAGCGACGAGGACATTGAGCGCGAGAGAAAACTTCTAATACAATTAGGGCTTCTGTCCGCCGATACCGATTATAAAGAAATGACCATCAATTTGTTTACGCGCAGCGTAGCGGGCCTGTATGATCCTCGCGAGAAAAAAATGTATCTTTTAAAAGACGCGACATCGAGAGTCTCCCCGATTATGCCCAGCGAAGTTATTATGCATGAGTTGGTGCATGCATTGCAGGATCAATATCTGTTTCTCGATCAGATCGACGAAGAGCTTAAAACACTCGATATGGATCAAACGCTTGCCAGGCGCGCCGTGATTGAGGGCGAGGCGACCTTTGTATCCTATAGTATTGTCGGAGACTATGTTAAAAAAATATACGGGCAGAAGATGCCCAAAAACGCCCTCGCGATGCTTGATATGGAAAAATTTATTTTTGAGTCAATGCAGCTTATGACGAATAGTCTTTCCGATGATTTTACAAAGAAACCGCTCCTTGAGTATATGATTTTTCCGTACGTCCGCGGCGGGACCTTTATGAAATATGCATTCGATAATGGAGGGTGGGCCGCCGTCGATAAGATATATAAAGATTATCCGGTCTCCAGCGAGCAAGTCATCCATCCGGAAAAATATTTTCTGGTCAAGGATGAGCCTCTGCCTCTTGCCGAAAAGAAACTTGCATTCCTCCAAGCCGCGGGGTTTCAATGTGTTGATCGCGGAGTGCTCGGTGAATTTACATTGTACGCCATGGCCCAAACGTTTCTTGACGGGCTTTACGCTAAAATGATTTCCGAAGGGTGGGGGAATGATCGATATTATTTGTTCGAAAAAGAAAGTAAAAATATTTTTATTATGGATACACTCTGGGACTCTTCTCAGGATACCGAGGAGTTTTACAAGGGTATCAAGGCCCTTTTTGATAAAAAATACAAAGGGCTTGCCTGGACCGAACATAAGGATTTTTTTGTAGGGCACAATGAGATTGACACGGTTTATGGTGGTAAAAAAGGGGCTGAAGTTGTCACGATAGAAAGTAAAATAAACGATACAGAATTGATCTCTGAACTGGTGAGTGCGTTCGCGTTCCCCTGGACCGCGTCAGGCCCCGAGGATCTTCGGGAAAAGCCGGCCCGGTCGGAGAGCGCGCCCTCGGGAAAATAACGTAACGATTTATCGGGCTTTTGTTAAGAAAGGAGGCATGCATGGACCCTTTTATTTCAATTATTATTCCTGTGCGTAACATGGACCGGACCATCACCAAGACGTTTGAGTATATTACCGCGATAGACTATCCCCGAGAGCACATGGAGATTATTTTTGCCGACGGGGGCAGTAAGGACCGGACAATCTCCATTATTAAGGATTATCAAAAAGAGCATCCCTACGTTAAGCTTGTGGAGATTAATCGTTGTCCCTCACCGGGTTTCGCGCGTACCCGCGCGCTCGAAGCCGCCAAAGGGGAATTCGTTTTCTTTACCGACGGAGACTGCGCGCCGTGTGCCGATTGGGTTCACAAGATACTCGCGGCGTTTAAGAAAGATCCCAAAATAGGCGCGGTTGGCGGTGAAATATTAACGTTACGGGTCGATCCCAACAATGTAGTTGAAATTTATTGTGAAGCGTTTGGGTTTAACCGCGTTTCATGGCGTTACGGAAGCCTCGGTGAAGGATATTATCCTGATTTAAGCGATATGGCGCCTACGCAAATTTGCGGCCATCGCGCTTATTTTTTTGTTACCGCCAATGTCGCCTATCGCAAACGCACCATTGAAGAAAATCAGAGGAAATTCTGGGATCTTCCTACCGGCGAAGACATGGATTTTGGAATACGCGCCCGCAAGAATGGCTGGAAGTTTTATTTTCTGCCGTCCGCATCGGTTGAGCATATGCATCGGGCCGATTTATCGGCGCTTTTGCGTGTGTGGAAGTCATACGGCGTGGCGCATCCGGTGCTGGTTAAGCATCATGCAAAACCCTCCATGGAGATTGTGTTTCAATTTATCGGCCGCTGGCCCAATCACGCAATAATGCGGGTTCCCTCGTTTATCAAGGGGTTTGTTTACATCGGTAATTTCCATCTCATGCATCTTTGTGGAGCGCTTTTAGCCACGATGTTTATACTCCACTGGGTATACCCCGCCTCAATAATTTTTAAAGCAGCAACCTGGCTTTCGCTCGTTTTAGCGGGGTTTTTTACATTCAGATTTTTCCGGCCGGCATTTAACATCTCGCCCTATAATCAGTGGCTTGCATTCGCGAAGATGAAATATTTTACGAATCTCTATTTTATCTTAGGCGGTATGCAGGGTTCGCTTAAGAATGGAACATTTTGTATAGAGCCGAGTTTTTAATGAGCACATTCTTTTTCCAAGTCGGAGACGCTGGAAAAAGAATAGTGCGAATTATCCTGTTTTTACCTCAATTGATTATTTTCGCAATTTCTCGAAATTGCGAGAGAACCTATCGGGTGCAAAAACGGGAGCAATTCGCGCAGGTGATTTATGAGCGCTCACCTGCGTTCGCTCCATAAATCCCGCGCTCATTGCGAGGTGTATATGTGGCTTCTCTATATTGTCTTGGGTCTTGCCGCCGGCGTTGCCAGCGGTCTTTTGGGTATCGGGGGAGGGTTAATTCTTATTCCGACGCTGGTATATTTCTTTGGCCTGACGCAGCACCAGGCGCAGGGGACCACCCTTGCCTTAATGGTTCCGCCGATCGGGCTTTTAGCCGCGTTTAAGTATTACCAGTACGGCAACGTTAAGCTTGGTATGGCTGCTTTTATTTGTATAGGGTTCTTCGTAGGAGGTTTATTCGGTGCGATGCTTGTGCATAAAATTCCGGAACTTGCTCTTAAGCGGATTTTTGGTGTGGTATTATTAGTTGCATCACTACGGATGATTTTTTCAAGATAAATGACCTTACAGCACCCTTTTTAATCCCTTCCGCGAAATCCCCACTCTCTAGACCGGGGATAGGAATTTGCGGGATGGATTTTGCTTCAGGGAGGGAACCCTGGCCTTTAGGCCGAAGAGTCCCGCTTCCGAGAGCTGGTTATAAATCGTAATTAATTTCTCGTGTATCGCGCCTGCTTTTTTCTTCAATGCCCGCGCCGCAGCTGGCGCATTTTTTTAGCAGATTATCAGAGAAATCTTTGAATAACTCTTCTTTGAGAGCAAGGGTCGCTCTTACGAGATTCTCGTTTTTCAATAAACACGCCTTTCGTGGTGACATCGTTCCCCCCCCAAGGTTTAGAAATGGTTATAATACATTATTTTAATTCATGCTACCACTGCTTCAAGCGGCGCTCAACTATTTTCTGCGTGCTTCCGGGAACATCTATCATCGCTCGCCCGGCCCCTGGAGGCACATAATGCTCACCATTGCGCCTGGCACGTGTTTCCGTGTGTCCAAAATCTGAGTTGAAATCTTTATTTTCTATACTACAATAGGGGCAATGGAGTTAGCGATTAATCTAGGAACTTTAAAGCTGAAAACCCCTATTATAGCTGCTTCCGGAACCTTTGGGTACGGGGAAGAACTCGTAGGGTTAGTTGATTTTACATCCATTGGCGCGATAATCACAAAAACGATTACGGTCGAGCCTCGTTCCGGAAACCCGCCGCCCAGGATTTACGAGACAAGCTGCGGAGTTCTTAACTCGATCGGCCTCGAAAACCCCGGCCTCGAAAAATTCTTGCAGGAAAAGCTTCCTGCCCTGGCACGCCTTGATACTGTATGTATCGTCAGCATCGGTGGGTTTTCCTTTGAAGAGTACGAAAGCATGGTGCGCCGCATAAGTTCTTGTCGGGAAATCAAAGCGATCGAAGTGAATCTTTCCTGTCCCAACATACGTTTAAAGAAGATGATCTCGCAGGATAAGGCCGCGACAGCCCGTCTTATCAAAACGTTACGGCCGCTGACCGATAAGGTGCTGATTGCCAAAATTACTCCTGAAACCGATGATATCGTTGCCGTAGCAGCAGCCTGTCGAGGAGCCGATGCCGACGCGATCTCGCTGGTCAATACTTTTTACGGGATGGCTTTGAATATTGAAACCGGTAAGCCGTATCTGGGTAATGGGTATGGCGGTTACTCAGGAAAAGCGATCAAGCCCATGGCGCTGTATCGGACCTGGCAGGTCGCAAAAAATATTGATATTCCGATTATTGCCGGTGGTGGCGTTGAAAGTTCGGCTGACGTTATCGAGTTTATCATGGCGGGGGCCACTGCAGTGAGCGTTGGCACACTTAATTTCGTTTACCCTAACCATGCCGTAACTATCGCGCGCGGGTTACGTGATTACGGAAAGCATAAAAAAATAAAAAGCATTGAGGACGTACGCGGCAGCGCGGTCCTTTGAGGGAGAACGTATGAGGGGATTTTTCCACGAAATAATACAAAGCGTATCGCAATCAAGTTTTTACGGGCGCGTTAAAGATGGCAAGGTTACCCGCAGCGTGCGTTATATTTTCCTTTTCGTTTTCCTGCTTTCTTTTTTATTCACGGCCCGCACCTTGTATATAATCAACCAGGGCGTTGCGCAGGGGGTTGTCTGGGCCAAGAAAAATCTCCCTGTTGTTACTATCGAAAACGGCAGCGCCCGCGCCGATGTGGCGCAACCGTTCGTTAAAGAGATCGAGGAAAGCATTATCATTATCGATACCACCGGAATAATTACGACGCTTTCCGACTATACGCAGGGATTATTATTAACAAAGCATGAGCTTATCTATAAAAAGAGTACAGGCGAAACGCGTATGTACGACTTGCGAAGAGTCAAACGCTTTCGCTTAGACGAAGCGTATATGCGTAAGGCCCAGAAGCTTATCGTGATAATCGGGTTTCCGCTCATCTGGATAATGCTTTTCCTGTATTACGGGTGCGCGCGTTTTGTACAAATATTATTTTTTAGCTTGTTTGCGTACGCGATCGCGGCGTTGCAAAAAATAGAGCTTACCTATAGCCAGATTTTTAATATTTCAGTGTACGCGGCAACGTGCAGCATGCTTTTGGGAGCATGCGTAGGGCTGGTGGGTTTAAAAATCCCTTTTTTCTGGTTGGCATACGCGTGTGTTTATATTCTCTATCTTGCCAAAGCGCTCGGTAATATCAAACGAGGCGATTCCGTCGCCAACCCCGGGCAGGGTGGTCAATGAATATGCGGTGGACTTCACTGATTGTAGCTCTTGATGCAGATAACCGACGCGATATCGAACGCGTTATAAGCGCGTTGAATCCCTGTGGGGTTAAATTTAAAATTGGTTCGATCGCATTTACTAAATTTGGCCCCGATTTCGTTAAACGCTGCATCGCGCGCGGAAGCGATATTTTTCTTGATCTTAAGCTCTACGATATTCCCAACACCATGAAAGAAACCGCCGCGGTCATTACTGAAATGGGGTGTTGGGCCTTCACCGTGCATGCTCAAGCAGGCAGAGAGGCGCTTTGTGCGGTGCGCGCTGAGGTTGACCTTCGCGCCCGCGTACATAAAATACGTAAACCCCTTATTTTGGGAGTAACAAAACTTACGAGTAGTCATGCGAGCGCTCATGCAGTGCTTACGCTTGCCGATACTGCGGCCGCCTGCGGCCTCGATGGTGTTATTGCGTCGGCCAAAGAGGCTCACGCAATTAAGAAGAAATTTGGTAAATCCTTGCGCGTGGTTACCCCAGGGATTCGCAGCCCCCAGGATGATCGTCAAGATCAGAAACGGATCACGACCGCGCGCGCTGCATTTGCCGCCGGCGCAGATTATATCGTGGTCGGCAGGCCGATTATCGCTAAAAAAAACCACCGTGACGCCGCGCGCGATATTCTGAGCACCTGATATATTTCAAAACGCACGTTTATGACGAAAGGATTTGTTTATTTTTCTCGTATCAATGCCTATTGGTATTGGGCAATCGGTTTGTTCTGTGTGGCAGCCGTAGCGGTTCATAGGATTTTTGGCGCCGGCTTTATCCTTGGAATCCTTGTTGCGGCAGGCAATGGGTTTCTTTTTTCCCGGTGTTATCGGCTTTTTTTTCAAGGCAAAAGGCTGGGTTTGGTGCTTATCAGTTCCGGGGTCCGTTACGGCGTTGTCGCAGCCGTTTTTTACGCCGCGGTTAAAAGCAATATGGTATTTTTTTACGGTGTTATTGCCGGTTTTGCGTTGTTGCAGACTGCTTTTTTCCTGGCGCAGCTATTTTTTTGGGGTAGATCCAGTCGCCACCCCAGCCCATGAGGAATTTTAGCGCCGGTGGTACACGTTTTTATACGTCCCGTAAGTAAAAAAAGCATTGATTTTATTGTATGTTCATACAAACGCGCTTAAGGGATAAGTGTTAAAAATGATTGAATTTATGCGCTTGATACATTATAATTGATACTTACCGGTGGGCCGGTTTATATAAGGTGGACGTTTCAAAATTTCGCTCCTCGACATAACTTACGCGGTAGGCTCCCGCCGCGTTTCTGGCGCGTAGCGGAGTTTCATTCTCGGAGGTTTTATGAGTCAGGATTTACAAGGTTTGATACAAAAGATTCAGCAAGAAGGCATCGAGGCGGCCCAAAAAAGCGCACGGCAGATCGAAGACCAAGCCCGTGAAAAAGCGCGCGCGATCATTAAGGTTGCTCAGAATGAGGCGTTAGCGCTTACTGCTGCTGCCCGGGAGGCCATTGTCCGTGAACGGGCTAGCAGCGATGCAAACCTCGCGCACGCGGCCCGTAATACCGTGATCAGCTTGCGTCAGGAAATTACGGCGATTTTACACCGCCTTCTTACCCTCGATGTGCGTAAGGCTTTACGCCCCGAAGAGCTCGTTACCATTGTCGCAGCGCTTATTAACAGGTGCCCGCTTGCGCAGCAAGGCTCGGTTGTTGTTTCGCTTTCCAAAGATGATTGCGCTTATTTAGAGAGCAGCCTGTTTGGCGCGCTTGCCGAAGAAATGAAAACCAAGATTGTGCTTAAAACCTCGGACGATATTGATGCCGGCTTTGTGATCAGTTTTGACGCAGGCAAATCGCATTTTGATTTTACCGACAAAGCGCTTACCGAATATATGAGCATATATCTTGACCCGAAATTAAATCAAATCATGCGTGGGGACCTTTCCCAGCCGGCGAAGTAAATTCATGGCGAATTCCTATATATATCTCGTGGCAAGTTTGCCGATGCTTCATTTCGGAGCAAAACCGCCGTTTTCCTTTGAGCGGTTTCTTGAGCTTTGTTCCGGCTTGGTGAGTGAACCGGACAAAGAGCTTCTTGAGCGCTCACGGAGCCTTGAAGTATTTCCCAGCGCTTCATCGGGCCTGTCGGCCTTTCGCGCTTGGCTATCGTTCGAGACCGCCCTGCGCAATGAGCTCATCAAGATTCGCGCAAGCCGTATACATAGCGATGCCCAGCGGTATCTGCGTCAGGATGTTTCATCAGAAGTTTCTTTGACTCACATCGCGCTCGCGGCTCACCGCAACCCCTCGATGGTAGAAGCAGAAAAGTTTCTTGACCAGCAGCGCTGGCAAAAACTAGAAGAGATAGCCTGGGGCCATTATTTTGACATGGTTGTGCTGGTGAGCTACGCTCAGAGGCTATTGATACTGGAGCGTTGGGAACGCATACGTAACGCTCATGCATCAGAACTCCTCGAGGAGGCGCTTACGCGCTGAAGGATTATTACGATTTGATTACCATGCCAAAACGAACCGGTCATATTATTCGTATTAACGCAAACATGGTTGCGGTAGCGACCTCGGGTATCGTTATTCAGAACGAGGTCGCCCACATCGTATCCGACGACGCGCGCCTTAAGGCTGAAGTTATCCGCGTGCGTAACAATGTTGCTGAAATGCAGGTATTTGAGAGCACGCAGGGCTTACGCGTGGGCCAAGAAGTTATCTTTAGCGGGGAGCTGCTGTCGGTTGAGCTTGGCCCGGGGCTCTTGGGCCAGATCTTTGACGGCCTGCAAAATCCGCTGCCTCAGTTAGCGGAAGCCTGCGGATTTTTCTTAAAGCGGGGAGTTTACCTGCACGCGTTACCGGAGGAGGCCCGCTGGGATTTTACGCCGCTGGTTGCCGCCGGCGACCCCGTTAGGCCGGGCAGCAAGCTTGGATTTGTGCAGGAGAAACTTTTTAAACACGCGATCATGGTCCCCTTTGGGTTCCCGCAAGACTTGGAAGTAACGAGTATTGTTCAACGCGGAAGCTATGATTTAAAACACGGTATCGCCACCCTTAAAGATGCCAACGGGAAATCGTACGAATGTTTTTTACGTCAATCGTGGCCGGTTAAAATCCCGATAACGGCGTACGCAGAAAAATTAAAACCTCATGAACCGATGATTACCAAGATGCGTGTGATCGACTCACTTTTTCCCGTGGCCCGCGGCGGAACCTATTGTATCCCCGGCCCGTTTGGCGCGGGTAAGACGGTTCTTCAACAGCTGACCAGCCGTCATGCGGATGTTGACGTGGTTGTTATCGCCGCCTGCGGCGAGCGCGCCGGAGAAGTAGTCGAGACTTTAAAAACGTTTCCGGAGATCATCGATCCACGCACGAAGCGCCCCTTGCTTGACCGCACGATTATTATTTGCAATACGAGCTCCATGCCGGTTGCCGCGCGCGAATCAAGCGTTTATACTGCGGTAACGATCTCCGAATATTATCGGCAAATGGGGCTTCATGTTTTATTGCTGGCTGATTCTACCAGCCGCTGGGCCCAGGCAACGCGCGAGATGTCAGGAAGGCTTGAGGAGATCCCGGGTGAAGAGGCGTTTCCGGCGTACCTCGAATCTCGTATCGCTTCCTTTTATGAACGTGCCGGCTTGGTGAGATTATATGACGGAGAGGTCGGTTCCATCACGATCGGCGGGACGGTCAGCCCCGCCGGGGGGAATTTCGAAGAACCGGTGACTCAGGCAACCTTAAAAGTTGTGGGAGCGTTCCATGGTTTGAGTCGCGAGCGTTCAAACGCGCGCCGATATCCTGCAATTGACCCTTTGATCAGTTGGAGTAAATATCCGGGGTTTATCGCGTCGGAAAAAACCAGCCGAGGCCATCGTGCCTTACGCACGAGCTCCGATGTCGCTCAGATGATGAAAGTAATCGGCGAAGAAGGAACGGCGCTTGCTGATTATGTTGATTATCTTAAGGGAGAATTTTTTGATTTTGTTTATTTGCAGCAGAACGCGTTTGATGTGATTGACGAAGCGACTTCCCGTGAGCGTCAGCAATATGTATTTGATTTTATCGATACGATTTTAGAAGCTCAGTTTGACTTTTCCGATAAGGAAGCGGCATTACGATTTTTTCAGTCTCTGCGCCAATTGTTCCGAGGTCTCAATTCAGCAGAGTTTGCGAGTCAAGAGTTTAAGGGTATCGAACGGGAGATCAGCGTTGCGGTCGATGCCAAGCGTGTAACGGAAAAACATGCATAAGGTCTATACAAATATTGTCGAGATCGCCGGCGATGTGATCACGGTCGTGGCTGAGGGTGTCGGGTATCTTGATATCGCTCAAATAACGACAAGCCGGGGAACTTCCCTCGCGCAGGTTATTCGTATCAATAAGGATAGGGTGTATCTGCAGGTTTTTGCCGGTAGTCGTGGAATCTCTACCGGCGACCGCGTCCGTTTTCTGGGGCATCCGATGCGTTGCCCCAGCGGCGAAGATCTCCTGGGACGAATCTTTAACGGCAGCGGTCTGCCACTTGATAATGGGCCGCATCTTGATGAAAGCATGATCGAAATCGGCGGGCCGTCGGTTAATCCCGTCAAACGTATTGTTCCTAACAAAATGATACGCACCGGCCTTCCGATGATCGATGTATTCAATTCTCTGGTCGAGTCTCAGAAGCTGCCGATTTTCTCCATTGCCGGAGAGCCCTATAATGAGTTACTCGCGCGCATCGCCATGCAGGCAGAAATCGATATTATTATTTTAGGAGGCATGGGTTTAAAATATGACGATTATCTTTTCTTTCGCGATACGTTAAAAGAACACGGCTCGCTTTCGCGTTCTATTTTCTTTATCCATACCGCGTCAGATCCGACGGTTGAGTGCCTGCTTGTTCCGGACATAAGCCTTGCGGTTGCCGAGCACTTTGCGCTCGGAGGCAAACGCGTGCTGGTGTTACTTACCGATATGACTAATTTTGCCGACGCGCTCAAGGAGGTTTCGATTACCATGGAGCAGGTACCTTCTAACCGAGGGTACCCCGGCGATCTCTATAGTCAGCTCGCCGCCCGTTACGAAAAAGCGGTTGATTTTGATACCGCCGGCTCCATCACGATCCTTGCGGTGACAACCATGCCCGGCGATGACGTGACGCATCCGGTCCCGGACAATACCGGATATATTACCGAAGGCCAATTTTATTTAAAAGGCGGCGTGATAGAACCTTTTGGCTCACTCAGCCGTCTCAAACAACAGGTCAATGGTGCTACGCGTGACGATCATCGCACGATTATGGACACGATGATTCAGCTCTTTGCTCATTACCGGGAGACACTCGAAAAACAATCAATGGGGTTTCAGATGAGCCCGTGGGACAAAAAACTTCTTTCCTACGGACATCTTTTTGAGAAACATATGATGTCGCTTGCCGTCAATACTCCGCTTGAGCGCGCGCTTGATCTCGGATGGCAGATCATGCAACAATGCTTTGCTCCCGAAGAAACAGGCATTAAGAAATCGATGATCGAGAAATACTGGCCCAAAACGTAATAATTGAAGATGAAATCTCAAGCCACAAATCCCAAATCCCAAATTCCAAATAAATTCCAATTATCAAATCTCAATGACCAAAATTTTTCTGTTTGGATAATTAGAATTTTCCGCCCACGGCAGACCCGTCTCTCGGTGATACCTGCGGCGGCGCTGGTATTTGGAGCCAGGAATTTATAAAAGTATGGCAAAGGTAAAACTGACAAAAGGGGAATTAAAAAAGCAACGAGATGCCCTGCGTCAGTACCAGCGCTATCTACCCACGTTACAACTTAAAAAACAGCAGTTACAAGTAGAAATTCTTCGTCAGACCGCGCTTCTTTCTGAGCGCGACCGCGCGTTGCAGGAGAAAAAGAGCGCAGCGGGGGCCTGGAGCGCTTTGCTTGCCGAAGCGCCGCAGGCCACTTTTAAGGGGTTATCGCGCCGCACGACGGTACGCGGTACGCGGAACATTGCCGGCGTGGATATTCCGGAATTCGTGCGCGTCGAATTCGAAGCAATTACCTACGATCTTTTTACCACGCCGCTCTGGGTTGATCACGCGATCGAAGCATTAAAAACCATAATCGCGCTGCGTGAGGAAAGAGCGATACTCCAGCATGGCGTGGATGCGCTTCGGACAGAGCTGCACGTTACCGCGCAACGCGTTAATCTTTTTGAGAAAGTAAAGATTCCCGAGGCAGAAGAAGACATACGGTTGATTAAAATTTATATCGGCGATCAGATGGCTAACGCCGTCGGCCGCAGCAAGATGGCAAAACGAAAAATTGAAGAGTACGCGCGTATGGAGCAGATGGCATGATTGTGCCGATGAAAAAAATCGCGGTGATTCTTGAGGCAAAAGATGCGCACCGGGCGCTCGGCACACTGCGGTCGTTAGGCATTCTGCATGTCGAATATCTGCGTCCCCCGGCGAGCAGCCAAACAGCGAGTCTCCAGCAAGACTACGCCTTACTGAGCGAGGCGATCGCGATTCTGGGCGCCCCCGAATTTAAGGATGTATCAGCCGATGCATCCACCAAACCTTACGACTGGAAAGCCTGCGCGCGCCGAATCATTGATTCATACAAACGTCTTGATCAGCTCAATGAATATCTGGTGACGATGAGGCAGCGGATTGTTGAGTGGGAGCCGTGGGGCGATTTTGATCCCGCGGCGCTTGTGGCACTTACTCAACACGGTATTGTGGTAAAGCTGTATCAGATTCCGCGCGCTGAAATCAAAAATATCCCCCCGGCAATTATCGTAAAAGAAATCTGCGTCCGCGAGAAACGGGTGCATTGTGCCTTGATAAACCGCGAAAAGGTCGAGGTTCCTTTTAAAGAGGTTATGCCTTCGAAAATGAGCCTTGCGGCAATGCGCGAGCGTCTGAACCATGATCAACGGACTATTGCTACCATACGAAAGGATATTGCGCGGCATACGGTGCTTCGTGCGCGCTTGCAAGATACGCGCGCGGCCATTGTCCATGAATTAGAGTTCCAGAAGGCCCTGGTCGGCATGGGCCAGGAGGGGGCGTTGAGCTATATAACAGGCTATATTCCGTTCGATACCGTGGGGAAACTTAAAGAGGCATCACGGATCCATCAATGGGCACTTTCGGTAAGCGATCCCGGGTCAGAAGACGCGGTACCCACGCTGATTCGCAACCCCCGCTGGGTTTCTCTGATTGAGCCGATATTTAAGCTTATTGAAGTCACCCCAGGCTATCGGGAGCTTGATATCAGCATTTGGTTTTTGATCTTTTTCTCGATATTCTTCGGCATGCTTATCGGCGACGCCGGCGTTGGCCTTGTTTTCATGATTTTGACCGCTTTTTTTCAGCGAAAAGCAGCCCGCAAAGGCGTCAAAACCCCTATTTTTATTCTTTTCCATATTTTGAGTTTATGTGCTATTATATGGGGAGTTTTGACCGGGACCTTTTTCGGTCAAGTATGGCTTCCTGTCTGGATAAAGCCACTGGTGCCGGCGCTACGAAACGAAAGAAATGTGCAAGTTCTCTGTTTTTTTCTAGGGGCTACGCATTTAACGATAGCTCATTTGTGGCGTGCTGTTTTAAAGTTTCCGGCCCTTCGGGCGTTCGCCGACGTCGGCTGGATTATTATCCTGTGGGTTGGTTTTTTTCTGGCAAAGGCGTTGGTTCTAGGAGATGCCTTCCCGGCGTTTGGGCTTTGGTTTTTTATTTCCGGAGCAGTATTGGTTATTACCTGCGCTGACCCTCAAAAAAATATTCTTAAAGGTTTAGCCAACGGTTTTGGCGGTTTTCTTTTGAGCGTTGTCAATAGCTTTACGGACGTCGTCTCGTATATACGACTTTTTGCAGTCGGGCTTGCTTCAGTCGCCGTTGCCGACGCGTTTATGCTTATGGCCTTGGAGATAGGCCATAAAAATATATTTTCTACCATTGCCATGAGCGTTGTGCTTATTGCCGGACAGGCGCTCAATGTGGTGCTCGGGCCGATGGCGGTCTTGGTACATGGCGTGCGTCTTAATGTGCTTGAGTTTTGCGGTCATGTGGATGTAAAGTGGAGCGGTTTTGAATATAAGCCGTTGGCTGAATAAAAAAGAGCGCTTGTTCCGTTAAAAAAGGAGAAAGGCGATGGATGCAAATACGTTAATGCAATTCAAAGATTTAGGATTGGGTTCAGTGCTTGGTTTTGCCGCCATGGGCTCAGCCTGGGGCGCTGGTGTCGCCGGTATGGCTGCAATTGGAGCATGGAAAAAATGTTTCGCTCAGAATAAGGCCGCCCCCTTCATGATACTTGCGTTTGTCGGCGCCCCCTTGACGCAAACGGTGTATGGCATGATTGTCATGAATAAAATGGCTGAACTTGCCATGCGCGGACAATATCTCTGGGGTATCGGGATTTTCTTTGGAATCGCCATGGGGCTTTCGGCGCTCTGGCAGGGTAGGGCCGGTGCCGCAGCCGCCGATGCGATGGGAGAGACCGGCAAGGGGTTTGGCAACTATATTATCGTGCTTGGTGTTATTGAAACCGTCGCGCTCTTTGTGATGGGGTTTTGTTTTGGGCTCTTGGGTAAGCTCGCTGCAGCGTAACGGGCGCTTAACGGGGAGCATACGTAATTGGTCGATAGTGCAATAAAATTTTTTTTGGGCGGTTGGCGCAGCGGAAGCGCATCTCGCTTACACCGAGGGGGTCACAGGTTCGAATCCTGTACCGCCCACCATTTTTGTCTGTAATGTAAATTTAGCAAAAACGGTGAGGTCTCGCCCGCCCTAAAGGGCGAGGCGGACCCATTTCAACTCTTAGCTCATAAGGCCATAAGACGTAAAGAAGCAAATACGGATTCCGTATATTAATTGTTAGATGAAATATTAAAATAAAAAGGGGAGATGTTTATATTTTGGGTTATTGTCATTCTTGTAGTTATTGGGCTCGGTATGGAATCAGTATTGAGTTATAAAAAGAAAATAGAAGCGATCAATAACTTGCTTATGCTCCTTCGAATTACATACAACGGGGAGATTTTTAAAAATAATTTTAAAGTTGATACTACAGCGGTTAGTGCTTTCTACCCGGCATTAAAATTTAGTCTAGAAAATGCGCAAGCCTATCTTCTTATGGATACAAACAGCATGGAATTCATCGTTGAATCCTCAGCACTGAATTCTTATGCAGAGATATGGTTTGAAGAAGGCCCTGTTTTAATTGCCAATCCACCTAAAACAGATAACCCCCGTTTTGATAAGTTATTTAAATTATGGAAAGCTCCTAGAGACAAAATAAAGCTGCATTCAATTCTTACTCCAGAACTGCAAGAGAAAATTGTTCAATTAAAAAACGAAGTTACCAAAGAAGTGCAAAATGTTTACTTAAAGGGGCTCCATTCAAAACAGCATGGCGGTGGAAAGACCGACCGTTTTACGATCAGAATTAGCAGTTCTCAGATATATGGCGGCGTATTGATGGGAATGGGAAAGCTTCAACCGAGAGACATTACAATTTATAAAACAATTTTAGATAAATGTATTGATATATATAAAACTTTTGTAGAAGCGGGCAGGAATAATTAAAAAACATCTAACAACTCAATCCACCGGGCTGTATTCGCGGCTCCGCCGCTCATCCAGCCGGTGATTTTTGTGTTAGACGTGAATAAAAATAAACAATGTCGCCAAAAATAGAAATATTAACTAAAATGCGACAGCATTCATCTGTGTACATCCGTTTTCAAATCTGTGTGAATCTGCGATAAAAATGGACTTAGAAACCTTACGTCATTCTTGTTCCCACATTATGGCCAGCGCGGTAAAGAAGCTGTACCCGCAGACAAAACTTGGTATCGGGCCGGCCATCGAGAATGGTTTTTATTACGACTTTGAAATACCGGGCGGTATTACCGAAAAAGACCTATCGCGCATCGAGCAACTGATGCGTGAGGAGATCAATAAAAAATATCCCTTCGAGCGGACTGAAATGACGAGTGGCGCCGCTATCGAATTTTTCCAGGCCGCGGGTGAGGCATATAAAGTTGAGCTGATCCGCGATTTAAACCAGGAAAAAGTTTCCATCTATCAGCATAACGGTTTTGCTGACCTCTGTCGGGGCCCGCACGTAGCGTCGACGGTCGAGGTGAAACACTTTAAGCTGCTTTCTACCTCGGGTGCGTACTGGAAGGGCTTAGAGGGGAATCCCCAGCTGGTAAGGATCTACGGTACGGTATTCGCGACCAAGGAAGAATTAGAGAGTTATCTAAAGAATTTAGAAGAGGCAAAGATACGTGATCATCGCACGGTAGGCAGGGATCTTGAGCTCTTTGATATTTACTATAATCAGGCAGGTGCGGGCCTTGTTTTTTATCTTCCTGCCGGTGCTACGTTACGCAGGATTGTCGAAGACTGGGAGATACAAGAGCATATCAAGCGGGGCTATAAGCAGGTTATCACTCCCCACATTATGGATAAAAAGCTCTGGCAGGCGAGCGGGCATTTAGAGTATTATCAGGAATATATGTACCCTATCGTTAAGGATAATCAGGAGTTTATTTTAAAGCCGATGAACTGTCCCGGGCATATCCTGATTTATAAATCACAACTGCATAGTTATCGCGAGCTCCCGTTGCGGATTTTTGAACTAGGCACGGTATATCGGTACGAAAAAAGCGGCGTGCTTCATGGTTTGTTGCGCGTGCGCGGGTTTACCCAGGATGATGCGCATATTTTTTGCAAGAAAGATGATCTGTATGGCGAAATAGAAGGGGTACTTGATTTTGTACGGGCCGCGATGCAGGTATTCGGATTTACGTCTTTCGGCGCGGAACTGAGCACGCGACCTGAAAAATTTATCGGCGATCGCGAAGATTGGGATATGGCAGAATCGATTTTAGAAGAGATACTTAAGAAAAAATCATTTGCCTATCGGGTCAACCGCGGCGATGGCGCTTTTTACGGCCCGAAGATCGATATTAAACTCAAAGACGCGCTTGGGCGCGAATGGCAATGTGCGACGATACAGCTTGATTATAATATCCCGAAGCGTTTTGATTTAACCTATCGTGATCACACCGGCCGCGCTGAGCGCGTAGTGATGATCCACCGTGTTATCCTAGGAAGCCTTGAGCGATTTATGGCGACGCTTATCGAACATTACGCTGGTAGATTTCCGTTATGGCTTGCGCCTCTGCAGGTAAGCATTATTCCGCTTGCTCCGGAAGTCAGCGAGTATGCGGGAAGGCTTAAAGAGGAACTGACCGCGAGTGGTTTTCGCGTCGAGATTGACACCAAGGACGAGACCCTGCAGAAGCGTATCCGGGTCAAAGAACTTCTGAAAATTCCTTACATGGTGGTTATTGGAAACAAGGAGAAAGAAGCCGGAACCGTTTCAGTGCGCCGCCGAGGCATGGAAAATTTAGGCTCGATGAATCTCGCGGCATTCAACGATATTTTGCGCGCAGATTTGCACCATAGAATATAGGAATATTCGGTTGATATAACAGCACATACATTCTTTGCGCGGGTGCGCAAAGAGAAAAGCGTATATTCAAAGAGGAGGGCGTGACGAGTGAAGTATGTAAGAGTTAACGATCGGATTTTTGCCAAGACTATGCGCGTAATCGGTCCGGAAGGAGAGCAATTGGGAGTCTTCCCTCGGGATTTGGCGTTCAAGAAAGCGCAGGAATATGAGTTGGACCTGGTTGAGGTAGCGCCTCAGGCACAACCACCGGTTTGTCGTATCACCGATTTTTCTAAATACCGTTACGAACAGGAAAAACGGGAGCGCGAGGCCCGCAAACACCAGAAACAAGTGCAAATGAAGGAAATACGTATCAGCCCGCGTATTGACGTGCATGATTATGAAGTAAAGCTTAAACACGTACAAGAATTCTTGGAAAAGGGGCATACGGTAAGAATTCGTATGTATTTTATGGGGCGCGAGATCGCTCACAAAGATATTGGTAATCGTCTGATTAGAAAGCTTATTCAGGATATAGAGAAAATCGGTCGCGTTGACCGGGAGCCGCATATGATGGGTAAGACCTTGATATTAATTCTTGGCCCGAAATAAACTCCGTTAGAAAGTTCACCTCGTGTGGAAATTTATTTCTAACGGTGTAAACGCGAATTAACGGTCAGTAGTGTTTTTAAGATAGACTTCCGGGCGCCTAATTACCCGAAAAATCCCCCGAGGAATTCGAAGAATTCCCGGGACTGAAGTCCTCGGAATTTCCTTCTGTAGTTAGGAAATTCCAGAGGGTCTTACGACATTTTTCGGGAGCGCCTCGGAAGTCAATTCGACTACACGCTTTTTCAGACAGGAGGTCTTAAAAAGCGCAAGTCTCATTGAGGAGGTAATAAAAAATGCCAAAGCTAAAAACAAAAAAATCGTTTGCAAAGCGTCTGAAGGTGACGAAAAACAAAAAAGTGTTGCGCTCCAAAGAAGGCCGGCGGCATCTTTTAAGCGGCAAAAAAGCTGCGCGCAAGCGGCAACTGGGGAAAAAAGTTGTCGTTTCACACGCTGACCGGAATCAGATTAAGCACGCGCTCCCTTATGCGTTTTAAGGAAGCGTGACAGCCCGCGAGGCTATTTAAAAAAGGAGAATTACTATGCGAGTTACTCATGGACCTGCTGCACGGCAGCGTAAGAAAAAAGTTTTGAAGAGAGCCAAAGGATTTTGGGGTAAGCGGTCCAAGCTGTACCGTCGCGCCGCCGAAAGCGTGCGCCGCGCTATGGTGTACAGCTATCGCGATCGCCGCGCAAAGAAGCGGGAGTTTAAGTCACTCTGGATTATCCGTTTAAACGCTGCCGCGCGCGAACGCGGGCTTACGTATCGTGAGCTTATGCACGTTTTGAAAGTAAAGAACATTATGTTTTCGCGGGATATACTTGCAAAGATCGCCGCGGAGTATCCGGAGGTTTTTGACAAGATCGTCGAAGCAGTGAAAACCGCATAGCGCAAAGCGCTCAGTGCAGAGCGTGCCCGGGTGAAATATTTTTTTGCTTTGCGCCCGCATGATGCGTTCCGCGTTCACAGGAGATCCCATGCATGTGATTATTGTCGGTTGTGGCCGCGTCGGGGCCGAGCTCGCCAAGATTCTTTCGAGCGAAGACCACGACGTGGTTGTTATTGATCGCGATGCGCATAGTTTTGAGCGCCTCGGGAGAACGTTTAATGGTATCACCTTGGTCGGCAGCGGCTTTGATTGGGAGTTGCTTAAAAGCGCCGGGGCAGAGAACGCGAACGCGCTTTGTGCCGTTACCAATGGAGATAATACCAATCTGGTTACCGCTCAGGTTGCGAAACGTATCTTTAAAATAGGTAAAGTTATCGCACGGGTATATGATCCGGGTCGCGCCAATATTTATCGCGCGCTGGGTCTTGATATTATCAGCGGCACGATTCTGGTTGCCGCGATGGTCAGAGACAAAATCGTTGAGTCGAAACTCTCCAGTTATCTTATTGAGAGCGGCGAGTTAGGAGTGCTTGAGATACCGGTCGATAAAAATCTGCAAGGGCGCCTGATCAGTCAGATCAATATCGCGCAAGAGCTTATCGTGGTAACGGTGCGCAGGAAAAAAGAAGTTATAATCCCTGAGCTTTCCGCAAAGCTTGAGATCGGAGATATCTTGATGGCCGTGGTAAAAACCGCAAGCCTCGGAAAGATAAAGAAGACATTTAAGCTTGAAGAGTAGCCACGGCGGATAAGGAGCGCGTATGTATATTGTTGTTGTCGGCGGCGGTAAAGTCGGACATTTTCTTGCCAAACATCTTCTCAAAGACAAACACACGATTGTTTTAATCGAAAAAGGCAAGGCGGTTTGCGAAGAGATCGCCAAAGAGTTAAATCTTATCGTCGTTAACGGTGATGGATGCGACCCGCATTATCTTGAGGAAGCCGGTATCTCACGAGCCGATGTTATCGCGGCGGTTACCGGTGACGATGAAGATAATTTAGTCATCTGTCAACTTGCGAAGGAAAAGTTTCACGTGGGGCGCACCGTCGCCCGCGTCAATGATCCAAAAAATGAACATATTTTTTCAGAACTCGGTGTTGACGTGCCTATTGACGCAACCAAAATCATCGCAAAGATTATCGAAGAAGAAGTTTCTTTTTCCGATTTTGTGAACCTCCTCAGCTTTAACCGCGGGAAATTGGCTATCGTCCGCGTTGACCTTCCGGAACAATCACCAATCATCAATAAGATGCTCAAGGATGTTACGCTGCCCCCCGATTCGGTGCTTGTATCGGTTATCCGGGGTGATGAAATTATCGTGCCTAAGGGGGACACGCTCCTGCGGGCAAGCGATGATATCATTGCGCTTACCCTTGTTGAGAACAAGCAAATCTTATTGCAATTTCTCTTGGGTAAAATCTGATGATCAAGAAAATTCTAAACGCAATTATCGGGATTTCCGTCGGTGTCGGTGTCATTATGCTTGTGCTTGTTCTCTGCCTTGTGATGTCCTGGTTTTTTACGCATTTTTAATCGTATGTTGTTACGGCCGCAAATAGAAGATTTTAAAGTGGTCGGGGAACACCTCGGCAAAATTATTATTGGCTTGGCGCTCGCGATGTGTCTGCCGCTTGCGGTCGGGGCCTGCTACCGTGAAGTTAACCCGCTTGTGGATTTTGTCATCTCGATATTGATAAGTTTTATTGTCGGTATCGTGCTCGTGACGATGTGCCGGACAAATCGAGAGCCGCGCTGGATGCACGGTATGGCTATTGCTTCTCTTGCCTGGATCGTGGCAATGCTTCTGGGAGCCATTCCTCTGTATTTAAGCCGTCACTGGAATTCGTATCTCGATGCCTGTTTTGAGGCAATGAGCGGTTTCGCGACTACGGGGCTTACGCTGGCGCAGGATCTGGATCATCTTTCATACGCGCATAATTTCTGGCGGCACCTCGTCATGTTTATCGGCGGCCAGGGCATTATCATCGTAGCGCTCGCGTTTCTCGTGCGTGGTTCAGCCGGCGCTTTTAAGATTTACGTCGGAGAAGGACGAGAGGAAAAAATTCTTCCTAACGTTGTTTCCACCGCGCGCTTTATCTGGATCGTCAGCGTTACGTACCTGGGGCTGGGCACCATCGCGCTCGCGCTGGTGGGTAGATTTGAAGGGATGTCGTGGCCTGGGGCGTTCTATCATGGCGCCTGTGTTTTTATGACGGCGTTTGATACCGGCGGGTTTACCCCGCAATCACAGAGCATACTGTATTACCATAGTTTTCCGTATGAGGTAGCTACGATCGTGATGATGCTTTTGGGTGCGGTTAATTTTAAGGTACACTACTGCCTGTGGACCGGTAACCGCCGCGAGCTATGGCGTAACATCGAAACCGTAACGCTTTTTATCTGTATTGTCGCTACGTTTTATATTACGGGCCTGGGTTTACGTATCACACAAACATATCCTGAGGTAATACCGTTCTTTCGCAAAGGGTTCTATCACCTTATTTCTGGTCAGAGCGGAACCGGCTTTATGACAATTTACGCCCAGCAGTTTATTAACGAGTGGGGAGCCTTAGCGCTCATCGGCATTACGATCGCTATGGCAATCGGTGGCTCAAGCTGTTCAACAACCGGTGCCATAAAAGCTATACGCTTGGGGACCTTGGTCAAGGGTCTTATTGAAGATGTGAAACGCATCATCTCTCCGGAAGCGGCCATTGTGAGCGCGAAATTCCATCATATCAAGACTGTTGTTCTCGACGATAAGCATGTTCGGTCTGCCGCTATCATTACGATTGCGTATCTCGTGCTCTATGTGGCGGGGGCTCTCGTGGGGGTATATTGCGGCTACCCACTCCTGAATTCTTTATTCGAGTCAACGTCCGCGGCGGCTAACGTCGGTCTTTCGTGCGGTATCACGCAGGTCTCGATGCCCACGATACTTAAGGTAACGTATATTTTTCAGATGTGGATCGGAAGACTTGAGTTCATATCGGTTTTTACCTTGTTCGGGATTGTTGCTGCGCTTATTAAAGGAAAATGAAAAAAACAAATTTTTTCAATTATACGCCCAGCTGTCATGGCGCACAATCCGCACGAGTATATATTTTTTGTTGTATTGTGTTCGCAAGCTGCATGCTTATCATGGCGCCCGCGCGGGCGGCCGCGGTTACGAGCAGGGAGCTTATTGATAAAGCGAAGGAATATGACGGGAGCGTTGTGTTGTATGAAGGAGAAGCGATCGGCGAAGTGATGATGCGCGGTGATTTTGCCTGGGTTAATGTGAGGGATAGCCGGAATGCAATCGGCATTTGGGTACCTTCCACGGTTACCCGTACGATTAAGAGCCTCGGTAGCTATCAAAGAAGGGGCGACAGGGTTCTTGTGACCGGCATCTTTCATCGTGCCTGCCGTATTCACGGAGGGGATCTCGATATTCATGCTACCGCTCTTTCGTTGCAGGAGCCGGGTTCCCGCATACCAGCGCCCCTTGACCTTGGAAAAATTCGCCTGATGATTAATTTGACTATTATCCTTTTTCTTGTTATTATTGGCGCCATGTTAGTACGTATTCGTCTATCGCGCAAACAATAGTGAGAGGACGGTTTCTTTTGATGATACAATCACACACCATACTTACACAAAAGATTTATGCAGAATGAATTGAATAATCTTGAGCAAACGTTCAGAGAGGAGATAGCCGCTCTTTCTACTCGAGAGGAGCTGGAGGCGTTGAAGGTTAAATATCTGGGGAGAAAGTCAATGCTTGCGCAGTTTTTTTCCCGGCTACCCGCCTTATCAGCGCAAGAAAAAGGTATCTTTGGTAAGCGGCTCAACGAACTGAAAAACGCGATAAGCGCTGTCCTTGAGGAAAAGATAAAAAATATTGGCGTCGGCCAGGAGGCGTTTGATGTAACGATCCCTTCAATCAGCCCCCGCCGCGGGTCGCTTCATGTGCTCAGCCAGGTAACCGAGGCTGCGTGCCTGATCTTTGAGAAACTTGGCTTTGAGGTTGATGAAGGGAACGAAATAGAGGATGAGTGGCATAACTTTACTGCTTTAAATATTCCCCTGGAGCACCCCTCGCGCGACGCCTTTGACACGTTCTATCTGGATATTCCGCGCGCTCCCGGCCGCGCCGGTAAATATCTCCTGCGCAGCCAGACTTCGCCCTCTCAAATCAGGGTTATGTGTTCTCGCAAACCACCGATAGCCGTGATTTCACCGGGCAGAGTCTATCGTCCCGATCAGGTTGACGCTTCGCATTCATTTATGTTTCATCAGATAGAAGGATTCGCGGTTGATACCCATATTACCTTTGCGCATTTAAAAGGAGTATTATTACATTTTGTCCGTGAGTTTTTTAGCCGCGACGTCGAGCTGCGCTTCCGGCCCCACTTTTTTCCTTTTACCGAGCCCTCGGCTGAGGTTGACATTTCCTGTTTTATGTGTAAAGGAAAAAAGGATACATGCAGCGTTTGTAAAGGCAAGGGGTGGCTGGAGATCCTCGGCTGCGGTATGATCAACCCTCATGTGTTGACCTCCTGTGGTATTAATCCCAAGAAATATAAAGGGTTTGCTTTTGGTATGGGAGTAGAGCGGCCAGCGATGCTTAAGTACGGCATCAGCGATATCCGGTTATTCTATGAGAATGACCTGCGGTTTTTAAATCAATTCTGATGACGCGAATTGCCGCTAATCTTTCAGAACGCGAATGACCGCGAATTGATTAGCGTAAATTAGCATTTTACATTCGCGGTAATTAGCGTAACAGGAAATACTATGAGATTTAGCCTTAATTTTATAAAAGAATTCGTTGACGTTTTGCTTCCTGCTCGGGAGCTTGCCAACCGGCTGACCATGGTGGGTATGGAGGTGGAGCATTTCGAACCCTGCGGTGATGATTGGGTCTTTGATATTGAGGTAACCTCAAACCGGTACGATTGGCTCTCGATGCTGGGGATTGCCCGGGAAGTTGCTGCAGCCTGCGGCTGCCGCGCGAGGATTGTTTACCCCGACATTCCCAAGAAACCACTCCTTTCAGAGCCAGCGATCATTATCGAAGATGAGCGTGATTGCCCTTTGTATATTGCCCGCGTCATTCACAGCGTTACCATTAAAGACGCTCCCGCGTATATGCGGTCGCGCCTGATTAATTGCGGTTTAACCTCGATCAACAATGTTGTTGATATTACCAATTATTGTATGCTCACCTGGGGCAATCCGCTGCACGCTTTTGACGCGGATAAACTCCATGGCGATATTTATGTGCGTCGCGCAAAGTCTGGCGAGCAGTTTATCGGCATTGATGGCAAAGAGCGCAGGCTTTCAGAGGTTAATCTGGTTATTGCTGATAGCAAAAAAGTTGTGGCTCTCGCCGGCGTGATGGGCGCCAAAAATACGGAAGTTGATGCCGGGACTAAAAATATTTTCCTTGAGGCCGCATTATTTTCTCCGGTTGTTGTGCGCCGTAGCCGCAGGGCCATGGGCCTTGATACGGATTCTTCCTATCGCTTTGAACGCAAAGTTTTTGGCGAGTATGTTGGTTATGCATCAGCGCAGGCAAGCAATCTGATTGCTGAACACGCGCGCGGCACCTTTGCCGGATGGCGCCAGGCCGGGCGCCTTAAGCGTTCGCGCGATAAAAGAATAGCGATCAGCTTGCGTGCACTCAATGATTACCTGGGCGATGAGTTTCCCAAAAAGAAAGTGACGCAGATTTTGTCTGGATTGGGTTTTACGGTACGACAAAAAAACGCGGACATCCTGAATCTGGGGGTTCCCGGCTTCAGGCTCGATATTGAGCGGGATGTCGATGTTTACGAGGAATTTATTCGTGTTTTCGGCTACGAGAATATCTGCGATTATCTTCCGCACCTTTCGCATACGCACACAGGCGCATCGCTTTATCATTTCAAGAGCGTAACCAAGCATTGCTTAGCTACCCTAGGCTTTAAGGAAATTGTCACCTATAGCATTGAAGCGAGTAATCGGCTCGCGGATTTAGGGTATTCAGAAGTGGTCACGCTTACCAATCCCTTGCGCGAGCAGGAAAATGCTCTGCGGCCCCAGCTTGTTACTGGAAGCCTTGATGCTTTGCGTTATAATATCAATCGCGGCCAGGAAGATATGAGTTTTTTTGAGTTAGCCAATGTATATATGCGCCGGGGCGAAGGATTTATCGAGAAGCCGATACTTGTGGTAGCGCTCTGTCGCAATGCGGATGATTTCGCGACGCTTAAGGGCGTTATCGGGGAACTCCTGCAACAGCTTTCAGTGTCATTTGAATTACACGAACTTACGTTTGCTAATTTTACCAATGCGTTGGCGATCGTAAGCGATGGTGTTGAACTTGGTTTTATCGGGCGGCTCGATACGTCGGCGCGAACGCTCTTAGATATTAAGAAGGATGTTGTTCTCGCGCACCTCGATGTGACAATGATGGCTCAACAGGCAGGCTCCAAGCGCTATGCGCCGTTTAGCGCTTACCCGGCAGTCTGGCGCGATGTCAGCGTTGCGTATCAAGACAGCATTACGTTTAAAGATATCGAGCAGTGTATCAGACAAGATACAGCCATCATTACACAGGTGTGCGTCATCGATACGTATCAAGGTAAGGATATCCCGGCGAATCACCGCGCCTGTACCGTGCGGATCTATTATCAGTCTCGCGAGTGTACACTTACTTCCCAGGAAGTTGATGGTCTTCAAGTCGCGATTCGCCAGCGTCTTGCGCAGAAACAAGGCGTTCTCGTGCGTTAGCCGGAAAAATGCAATTGAAAAGTCAAAAACTTCATAACTCCAAACAGTGTTGTAGTTATGTTAAAAGCATGTTGTGATAAAAGGTACAACATTTTTCCGGCATACCCCGCCGTTTCTCTAAATTTCCACAGGAAATTTCGGCGGCGGCCCGCGGGTATTCTCTGAAACCGTTTACAGTGTTGTGGGGCCGTTTCCTTGAAATGAGACAGGCAGCGTGTTATAATACAATTAGAAAATACCCTGCCTGTCACGTCGACAGGTCAATGTGCTACAGCTAATACCATTTATTCGGGAGCCAAATTTCCATTCGCTTTGGCGAAACGGACGAGGCGCCCACTTGTAAGAGAAGAACTTGTAGCAGCCCCTGTGGACGGACTTACGGTGGGGTTTTTCTTTTAGCCCCCGCTTCCTGCATACTAAAATCATACATTCAATATTTTCATGGAATCTTGCGATACTCCTCTTGCGGTTCGAATGCGGCCGCGCACAATTTCTGAATTTGTTGGTCAGGCACAGTCGATGGGTGAAGGAAAGCTTCTTCGTCGGGCAATACGTGCCAAGCGGCTACCGTCAGTTATTCTCTGGGGGCCCTCTGGCTGTGGAAAGACTACTCTGGGCATCCTTATATCACAGGAGCTCGGAGCTTGCTTCGAATACCTGAATGCCGCTTTTGCGACCGTTACGGTTGTCAAACGGGTTATCGATGCTGCCAAGAAGGTGCGTGAGGCCGAAGGAAGAAAGACATGCATTTTTATTGATGAAATACATCGTTTCAACAAATTACAACAGGAAGCCCTGATCCCTGACACTGAGCTTGGCACCATCAGTTTTGTCGGCGCTACGATCTATAACCCTTCGTATTACCTGATCCCGTCACTTATCTCCCGTTCCGTCGTAGCGGCTTTTAAACCGCTTTCTCAGGATGATTTACTGGTGCTCATGCGCCGCGCCCTTTCCGATAACGAGCGCGGCTTAGGCCTAAGCGCGGTTACGATTGAGCCCGGGGCGCTTGAATATATTGCAACGATAGCTTCCGGCGACGCCAGGCGCGCGCTCAATGCTCTTGAGGTGGGTATTGTCAGCACTCCACCGGATACACGCGGTCAAATCGTATTTACGGTCGCCGCGGCCCAGGAAAGCATTCAACGCAACCTTTTCTATGATAAAAAAGATACCTATCATTATGATACGATCTCGGCATTTATAAAATCAATACGGGGCAGCGACCCCGATAGCGCACTTTTTTGGCTGGCAAAGATGCTTGCCGCCGGAGAAGATCCTCGTTTTATCGCTCGCCGTCTGGTGATTCTCGCGTCGGAGGATATCGGCAATGCCGAGCCCATGGCACTTGTACTTACCACCAGTTGTTTTAAAGCAGTTGAGTTTGTGGGGAGGCCGGAAGCCGATTTAAACTTGGCGCAGACGACGATTTATTGCGCAACATGCCCTAAGTCAAACTCTGCGACCGTCGCGCTCATGAAAGCAAAAGAGGATGTAGCGCGCGCGCCGGCCCAGGAAGTACCCGAACACCTGAAACCACACTCGAAAGGGTACAAGTATCCCCATAACTTTGGGGGCTATGTAGTTCAAGATTACGGCGGCCGCAACGCATACTATACCCCCACGCGTGCCGGCTATGAAAAAAAGATAAAAGAGTTTTTGAGTAATTTACGTGAAGAATCATAAATCTTCTCTATACGGGAACAGGCCCATTGTTCTTGTCTTTTTAGCCGTTTGATGATACAGTAGTGAGCGTATGATTAAAACAATCTCAATTCCTAAATTGAAAAACCCTGTTTTTATTGCCGCCTGGCCCGGTATGGGCGAAGTTGCGTATCGGAGCGTTCTTTTTTTAAAAGAAGTGATGGAATGCAAGATGTTCGCACGGATATCGGCCGGTGATTTCTTTAAACAATCGGCGATTGTAGCGAACAAGGGGATCATTGATTTGCCGGCTATTCCCGCCGGAATTTTTTATTACGCAAAACCGAAAAATTCTCCCGATATTATTCTTTTTTTGGGTGAAGCGCAGCCGCCTTTAGAACATGCGGAGGAACTCGCGGTCACGATTATTAATTTTGTTAAGCGCCTCGGCGCAAAATTTATTTTTACCTTTGCGGCTAAGCCGGAACCTATCGATCATAAGGCCGAATCGGTTACCTGGATCGCCGCCACAACCGCGGAAGTACTTAAAATGTTTGAGAACCTCGGCTTGAAGATCCTTGATGAAGGTCAAATCAGCGGGCTTAATGGAATTATTTTAGGCGTAGCCAAGCGCAAAGGCTTTAAGGGGGCCTGTCTTTTGGGTGAGATACCGTTTTACACCGTTCAAATAGAGAACCCTAAAGCCTGTGGGAGTATTTTAGGGGTTCTCAATGCCTACCTGAAGCTTAATCTTAATTTATCGCCGTTTACGGAACGCGCAAAATTTATTGAGGCCGAAATCGACAAGCTTATCAGTTATCTAAAAGGAGAGGGTGAAGCGCCTATGCAAGGTCCTATGCCGTTAAACGAAGAAGATATTGAGAAGATAAAGAAAGATCTCGCCGCCTACACAAAACTGCCGCAGTCAGCCAGAGAGAAGATCGAGCAGCTCTTTCGTGAATCGCTCAAGGATGTGACGGTAGCGAGTAAACTTAAAGAGGAGCTTGATCATTGGAATGTGTATAGAGAGTACGAAGATAAATTTCTTGATTTGTTTAAGAAGAAAGAAAAGAAAGACGAACCGCATCAGTAACGCTTCAGCTCTATAGTTCCGCGCACCTCGAGGCAGGGCATGCCCGCCTCGGCACGTCATGAAGGACGCTTTAACCGTTAAAGAAATTAGAACCCTCGAGGAATCAGCACGCCGGCGGGGTTTTTCAGAAGCATTGCTCATTGAGAATGCTTCAAGCAATCTCGCCGCCACGGTTGATACGCTTAAGCTTGGTAGAAAAGTTCTGGTGGTCGCCGGATGCGGAAATAACGGGGCCGATGTTCTTGCCTGCGCACGAAAACTCGCCGCGCGAAATTACAAGGTACGCATCTTCTTGATCCACGAGAAAGAGCCGAACGTCAATAGCGCCTTCCAGATAAAGCTTCTTGAGGCGTTATGCATCTCCATGCGCCGGCTCGGCAAGGATAACCGCAATAATTTTCTGGCCGCCGTGCGGGACTCGGACTTTATCATTGACGGTATTCTTGGTATCGGCGCCCATGGAAAACTTTCCGAATTTCTTTCTGATACCATAAATATTATTAATGAAAGCGGCCGCCCCATCATTGCCTGCGATATATCCTCAGGCCTTGAGGCTGATAGTGGGAAAATTCTTGGCGTTGCGATACGCGCCGCATATACGATTACTTTTACAGCGGCTAAACGCGCGTTTTCCGTGCCAGGGCTTCGGCGGTGGTGCGGAAAAGTAATCACGGTTGATATCGGCATAAGCCGCGCGCACCTTGAGGCACTATCGAGTGTAAACCTGCCGTACGACATACCTCATGGTACGACAAACATCGTTCGAGAACCACGGGGAGAAAACGGGCAATGCAAAAAAAAATACCGGAAGAGACCATTGTAAGGCTTTCGTATTACCTGCGTGCGCTTATTCATTTTAAAGATAAAGAAATTCAGGTCATTTCTTCGAGGCGACTCGCTGATTTTTTAAATATCAATCATCATCAACTGCGCAAAGATCTTTCCTATTTCGGTCATTTCGGACAGAAGGGCGTGGGGTATTCTTGTGTAAAGCTCATTGAAAGCATCCGAGAGATCCTGGGGCTTAACCAGGCCTGGCACGCGTGTGTGGTTGGTTTTGGTAACCTTGGCCGCGCCCTTTCTCTGTATCGGGGTTTTAAAGATCAAGGCATTCTCATCACGACCGCGTTCGATATTAAGGAAAAAAAAATTAAGGAATATTCTCATTGCGTGGTTTATCCGCTTGATTCGATGAGAAAAGTTATTGCTGCCGAACGTATTCGTATCGGTATTGTCGCAGTCCCTCGCGATGCTGCGCTTGATGCGGCCCGGCGGCTGTATGCCTGTTCGATACGGGCAATTTTTAACCTGGCTCCGGTTAAGCTCGATTTACCCAAAGATGCTATCGTCAAGGATGTGGATTTGTCCTGCCAGCTCATCTCCTTAACCTACCATTTAAAGATTCTGGAAGTGAAGCAGCATTAAAGAATAGCCGTATCACGTCACACGTACCACGTATCACATCTTAAGTGTACAGTCTAGGAGCAAAGTTTACCGTTGTTGTTTTCGGTTGTATCAGGTTGCGTCTATGGGCTGCGCACCGGCGCGTCCCGGAGGGGATTACGAGGCTCGTTTCGGTTGCGTTGAACGTTAATCGTCTGTATCTTCTTCTTTTTGACGCAACCATTGGACGCGTGACGAAACGAGTCGCGTAACCGCAACCGCATAACGAGATAGTAAAAAAGTAAACAGATCCTTCAGATGGTACATCTTAAGAAAAACGCGATACCTGATGCGTGCTACGTGATACTATGTTTTATGATCACAATATGCGCGAGGTGGGACTTGTATGTAATCTCCGCCAAGGCGGAGCGTCCAAAGGACCGTATTACATCCAAGGTTTTTGTGAATTGTGAGAATATCTACCGGGGCGCGTGCACTTTCGAAGAAGATGAAAACATGCCCGTCGTATGAGGAATACCCGAAAGGCTGTTTTTCAAATATCTTATCCAATTCAAGATTACTACAATTCTAATTCCTCGTCAATGAAATAATGCCCCGCGCGCTTGGGCGCGCTCCCGTATCTTGCTTGCACCGTTCGCCCCGCTTGGGAGCGGGGCTCACTTGGCGTCTGCCTGGGCTGGCAGACTTCCAGCTAACTTTAATGCGTGTTCGGCTCGGCTTGGGGCTGGCGGCGGGCGGCGGCGCCGCCAGCCCCAGCGTCCTCGCCACAAGAAGTGTCGACACCCAAAAAATATTCTGTTTTTAATAAGAGCTCGTCCGCTATGCCGCAATCATCAAATAAAAACTCGGCGGTGCGGCATACCGAGCCTCTTGCAGATAGGACCTGAGAAAGAGGCTTATTTGAAGAGG